>NZ_JAWOTL010000001.1:501294-929215 GCF_033338835.1 Vibrio sp. Vb0888 | reverse complement strand
AAGCACCGGTCTTGAAAACCGGCATACGTTAATAGCGTATCTAGGGTTCAAATCCCTATCTCTCCGCCACTTTTAAAAAAACCGCTGTTCTTACAGCGGTTTTTTTGTATCTGCTGTTTTTTAACCGCTGTTATCGAAACTTCTAATTGATTTTTCTCTAGCTCTTTCTCCAAGTTTTTGCGTACCTACTTTGGGTTTAGTTTACGCAGTAATACCTTCAATCGAAGACATTTCCATACGTCTCATTTGGGCTTCAAATAGAGCTTTCTTAAGTCTCAACGTGGGATGCTTAAACGCATTTTGATAGAGTTCCAGTCTAAATACTGCGGATGCACTTGGAGAAAAAATGAAGCTACTTTACTGGTTAGATGAATGGCAAGCTCTTACTCAACAAGAACAAGAGATGGCTTTACCTATCTCTGGCTACGATTTACTTGATGATGTGTTTGTGAAGTATGAACTCGTCGATCTTAACAAGCCATTGTTGTTTACATTTTCTCCTTCCGGTACTGATGTGCAGGTACAAGATTTAACTCCGGATTTTTCTCCTTGGGGCTACGAGCTCGGAATACAACAACAAGTAAACATTATTGCCTTTCAACATTTAGGACAAAGTAATTGGTTCCGTAGTCGGAATTTGATTTTCTTTCTGGAGCAGCTATCTGAGTTGCTTCATCCCTTCAAATGTCGTTTGGGTTATGGGCAAAGTCGAGGTGGCTTTGCAATTGGCGCGTTCGCTAACTTGCTGAAACTAGAACATCTTTTGTTGTTTTATCCTGTTAGCACTAAAAATAAAGCGTTAGTGCCTTGGGATGATCGGCCGAGTACTGAGCTTGCTCAGCAGTTTGCTTGGGAAAGCGGCTACCATGATCGAGATTTGGGCAATGCCAAAGGTTATATTATTTATGACCCATCCAATCGCATTGATCGTCTTCATGCTGAACGTTATCCAGAGCTTACCCATTTAAAAGTCGTCGGTATGGGACACGGCACTCAATCCACACAATTAGATAAATTAGAATTTTTTAATCTGGTGGCGCAGGAGTTTGTTCGCCATCAAACCTTAGATATTGACCAATTTAATAAGCAAATTCACGCTTTGTTTTAAAAGAGGACTGATATCAGAGTCCCCTGTAACCAGGGGGAGATGATCACACACTAAAAACTAGATTTTTAACACAATTGCTAGGCGCAATTTAGATGGAGGATTAATGAAGTTACTGTACTGGTTGGATGAATGGCTGGCTCTTTCTCGTGAAGAACAGCAAACCAGGCTACCGATGTCCGGGGAGGACTTACTTGATGATGTATTTGTTAAGTATGAGTTTGTCGACCGCAATAAACCGTTGTTGTTCACCTTTTCCCCTGCTGGTACGAATCTACAAGTACAGGACTTACACTCAGACTTTGCGCCTTGGGGTTATCGCTTAGCCCAGAAACAAAAAGTAAATATTATTTCATTTCAGCATCTTGGGAAAAGTAACTGGTTTCGCAGCCGTAATTTGATTTTCTTTCTAGAGCAGCTATCAACTTTACTTGAGCCTTTTGAATGTCGTTTAGGTTATGGGCTTAGCCGCGGTGGTTTTGCTATTGGTGCCTTTTCCAATCTATTAAAGTTGGATCAAGTATTGATGTTTCACCCGGTCAGCACAAAAAACAGAGTTTTGGTGCCATGGGATGATAGGCCAAGTACTGAACTAGCCCAACAAT
The DNA here is from genome assembly GCF_033338835.1 of Vibrio sp. Vb0888. Taxonomy (NCBI): domain Bacteria; kingdom Pseudomonadati; phylum Pseudomonadota; class Gammaproteobacteria; order Vibrionales; family Vibrionaceae; genus Vibrio; species Vibrio sp. Vb0888. Next base: position 927,505 of record NZ_JAWOTL010000001.1, on the reverse strand, counting down.
TTGATTGGGAAGGAAAGTATCACGACCTTGACCTTGGCGATGCAAAAGGCTACATCATTTATGATCCAACTAATGAAATCGACCGCCTTCACGCCAAACGCTACCCAGAGCTCACTCACTTAAGAGTCTTCGGGATGGGACATGGTACCCACGCGACGTATTTGAATAAATTCGGTTTTTATAAGCAAGTGGCTGTAGACTTTATACGTTATCAGAAGATAGATATAGCGCAGTTTCGTCATCAGACTAAAACGCTGCGATTAAAAGAAGATTACTATCAGTGCCTTAACAAGGCGAATGCGAGTTCACAGCATCGTTTGAACTTACTGAGTACCGCTCATAATGTGTTAATTGAAGAAAAGAAAGAACATGTGAAGGAGCATCAAGCGCAAATCGATATTCAGCCACTTGTTGATATTGCGATGAAGCATGAGCATGACAATCCGCAAGATGCAGTACAACTTTTGGAAGTGGCTCAGCAGTTAGTTCCGAATGACCCCGTTGTGGAGCACAAGTTGCAGCAACTGTCGTAGGCGAGTAATGCAGACTGGCATTTTGAATTTGGTCAGTGGCTTTTGTCGCTGGCCTTTTTAAGAGCTTATGGGTTGATATTTCGATGAAATTTAATGAAGCAGTACAAAATAAAAAGCCCAAGCAAATGCTTGGGCTCCATAAATGTTAATGCGAGTTTTAAAACTCTTTTGGCGCAAAGCCTGTCATCACATCAAGGCGAAGTTCTTTACCAACTTTTGTTAATGGGTGAACGATTACTAAGCCGCGTACGCGTTTTTTCAGTTTGCCGATGTCCGCTTGTTCTGCTTTGGTGATTTCACGAGAGAAAGGCATATCAAGTAAGCTTTTACGTTCTTTGTTCAGCTCATAGTTTTGCTTGTGCTTTAACTGGTTAAGCTTTTTGGTAAGCTGTTCTACTTCATCCGTGAACTTTGTAATCATTTCGTGATCACCACGAGAACGTGCCGCATCAAGTTTACGTTGGCATGTATCTAAACGGTTGTGCAGCTTTTGAATATCAGTTTTTATGCTCATGGTAATTTGGCTCAAATTTTAAATAGTCGAGAAGTATAGCATAGCTGAGATCACACGCTCTACTATACTTCTCGATTGTCTGGCTTTAGTTAATCAGTTCATTGCCCGATACGTTACCAGAGAAAAAGGCTCCGACGTTATCAAGCGTCACAGAGGCAATATTATTAAGTGCTTCGTGAGTCAAGAATGCTTGGTGGCCAGTAAACAGCACGTTATGACAAGCCGATAAACGGCGGAAAACATCATCTACAATGACATCGTTAGATTTATCTTGGAAGAATAAGTCTTTTTCATTGTCATACACGTCTAGGCCAAGCGCACCAATCTTACCTTGTTTCAACGCTTCTATCGCCGCTAGTGAATCTAGCAACTCGCCTCGACTGGTGTTAATGATCATTACACCATCTTTCATTTGCGCGAAGGCTTTTTCGTTCAATAAGTGATAGTTTTCTTCACTCATTGGACAATGGAGAGAGATAACATCCGCATTAGCGTAGATTTCTTCAAGCGAACAGTAACGGGCTCCTATTTCTAGTGCTAATGGATTTTCGTAGGGGTCGTAGCAAAGCAGTTCCATGCCAAGCCCTTTGAAGATACGCATCGTCGCGATACCAATCTTACCCGTACCAATAACACCAACGGTTTTTCCGAAAAAGTTAAAGCCAACAAGACCTTCTAGCGAGAAGTTGGCGTCACGTGTCCGTTGGTAGGCCTTGTGAAGACGGCGGTTTAGGCACATCATTAAACCAACCGTGTGCTCTGCCACTGCTTCTGGTGAGTAAGCTGGAACTCGAACCACTTGTAAGCCTAGTTCTTTGGCTGCTTGTTGATCAACTTTATCAAATCCCGCGCAGCGCATAGCAATAAGCTTGGTCCCGCCTAGAGAAAGCTGTTTAAGAACGGGAGCTGAAAGATCATCATTAACGAACGCACATACGACATCACTGCCGTGCGCCATCTTGGCTGTTTTTTCGGTTAGTCGGAAGTCGTGATAGTGAAATTCAAAATCGCGGTTATTTTTAATTTTATTAAAAGAGGCTTCGTCGTAGGATTTTGCACTAAAAAAAGCAATGTTAATCATGGTTCCCTCTCAAAAAGTACGGACTTTATAAATAAATATGCTTATAAAGTAATGCAACTTAGCCGCAATGAATAGAGAAATCTTCTCTTTGACTTTTGTTGTATCAAACAACAACAAGAAGTACGCCTTTCAGCGAGTGCTATCTTACGGTTCCGCATTAGATACTGTTTGCTTTACGAGCATTAACTGACTAGCATTATCGCTCTTCTCTTGTTCACTTTATTAGCTTAGGCGTTACGACAATGTCAGTAAAATGGTTCTCTATGTTCTTGTGTTGTGTGTTTGCTTCGGGCACTCACGCAGCTGTTGACCTTGTTAAAGTCGACAAGTCTAAGCGTCGAATGTATTTGATGGAACAAGGAGCAGTGCTAAAAGAATACCGAATTGCTTTAGGAGCGAACCCGCAAGGACATAAACAAGAAGAGGGAGACAATCGCACGCCAGAGGGCGAATACACTCTAGATTATGTTATAGAGGACTCTGCTTTTTATCGTTCTGTGCATATCAGTTACCCTGATGCGATTGATACGTTGGAAGCGAAGCGCCGAGGTGTGTCCCCTGGAGGGAACATCAAAATTCATGGCTTAAAAAACGGTGAGAGTCAGTTGCCGATTTACATCCAAAGTTTTGATTGGACTAATGGGTGTATTGCGATTACCAACGAGGAGATGGACGAATTTATCCAGCTTGTCGAGATGGGGACACCAATTCAGATTGAGTGGTAATAAAAGGTCCCCTTTAATGTTCTGGCTCTTATAGGCTATGGCATAAAGCGCTGTGGATGATCACTAAAAATACCGACTAATTGAGGTAGGTATTTCAGTTTATTTGGATTGTTCACCGTATAGCACATCACTTTGTAACCGGCTTGTTGGAGTTTGTTTATCTGGCGAGTACGAACCCAGTTAATATTTAGGTTGCAGCTATAGGCACTAACTTCTTCCAAAAGGCGTTTATCTTTTCTCGTAAAGAATTCACTTAACACACCCAATCGGTAGCCACTGCAGTATTTGTGCATCGCTCTAATGACGTCATGACTAAAGCTCGATAGGAGTACATTCTCTTGCGGCATTGGACTTTTTGTTAACGCATTGGCGAGAGTCTGCGCCACTTCTTCCGCTGGATGGTTGTCTACTTTAACTTCGATATTCAAGTTAAGCTTATTCTCAGTAGCTAAAGTGAGCAGTTCATCTAGTGTCACGATCTTCTCGCCTGAAAAGTCTGTGCTAAACCAACTACCGAAATCTAATGCTTTTAAGTCTTCCAGGGTGAGCTCATCAACACGCCCTTGTCCATTGCTGCATCGATTGACGGTATGATCATGGCAAACCACTAAAACATTATCTTTGGTAGGCTGTATATCCACTTCCACCCACTTCAACCCCAGGTCAATGGCTGCCTGAATGCTTATTTTTGTATTCTCAGGGTATGAACCTGCCACGCCACGGTGACCAATTAATAACGTTTCCATTCGCTTTATCTTTTGCTTTGCGGTTGCCAGATTGTACTCGTTTTTTCTATGAAGATATATCTAGGTGCATATTGTTAGGAACCTTTAGTAAAAGTGAACATTAAACTCTAATGGCACGTTGCTGCTTCTTGGACTGAGTCCTGTGGACTTAAAGCATTAGAGTGTTAGTTGTTTAATTGGTAAATGAGTAATAAAATGCGAACCATTTTTATTTGAATGGTGAGTGGTAATGTCACGAGTTTTGATAGTCGATGATGACGTTCCTTTGTGTGAGCTGTTAGAAGCGGTTTTGCAAGAGGAGGGCTACATCGTCTCTTCTGTACATTGCGGTGAAAGTGCGCTGCAATATATGGAAAAAACGCCTGTAGATCTTGTATTGCTTGATGTCATGTTACCAAACCTTAACGGTATGCAAGTTGCTCGTAGGATCTGTCAGCGCTTCGCGACACCTATCCTAATGCTTACCGCTCTCAACGATGAAAACTCGATGCTTGATGGTTACCAAGCGGGGGCCGATCAGTATATCGGAAAGCCCTTTAATGTCGCTGAGCTTCTAATGCGCATCAAAGCGATTCTTCGTCGTGTTGGCTTGGAACGTCAACGTCAGACGATGTGTAGTACCGTTCAAACGATCAGTGACCAGCTTAATAGCTTACCCCTCACAAGTACGGAAGCTGAACTATTGAGCTACTTGGTAAAAAACCAAGGAGTCGTGATTTCAAAAGCAGAGCTTCAAACTGAAGTGTTAAAGAAAGAGCTGAGTCCTTTTGATCGCAACCTTGATATGCACATCAGTAACATACGTCGCAAGTTAGTTGAAGCGGGGCTTTCCAAGCAACATATCAAAACCTTCCGTGGCAAAGGTTACAGTTATTTAGAGGCTGTAAACTGTTAATGAAGCTCCGGTGTCCACCTTTTATTGCAAAACGTAAAGACAGCTTAGCGTTCAAGTTATTTAGTTGCATGACCGCAATTGTCATTAGCATTTTGGTCGTGCAATCCTTAGCGGAACAAGCTCTGGTGAAAGCCATGTTGAAAGTGCCCGATAGTGTGCGAGAAGAAATGCTAGACCTTGCACATCAAGCTAACGTATTGATTGAGCACGGAGACATGGACGAACTTGCTGACTGGGCAAATGCGCAAAACTTTTATTTATTTGTGTTGAATGAACATCAGCAACCAGTTACGCACCGTCTGATGCATCCGCACTTCGAGTTCAAACTTCAATTTAAGAGAAGCATCGATGATCAACTTGAGGGGAAAGTGAATCGCCCCATCATCAATATTCCTTTAGTTCATGGCAATACTTTAGTGATTCAGTTGCCACATCGACTGCACCCTGCAAATGACTTCATTCTGTATTTCTCTATTCTCAAAGTCGTGATTGCAGTGGTTATTTTGGCGCTCTTTTCACTGCTAATGGCACGTAACTTACAGCAACCATTGGATCGATTGAGAGAAGCAAGCAAAAAGCTATCTAATGGCGATTTTAATGTCAGTGTCGTGAAAGAGCTGAAGTCGAGCACGCGTGAGTTTAACGAGTTAGCGCAAGATTTCGATCACATGACGCAACAGATTCATTCTCTCGCTGAAAAGCAGCGACTGCTTATAAGAGATGTCTCTCACGAATTGAGAACGCCGTTAGCGAGGCAGAACTTGGTTCTGCATCTTTTGCGAAAGCGTGTTGGAGAAAGTGAGCAAAGTCTAGTGACAAGGTTAGAAGATGAAGCAAAAGAGCTAAACCATTTGATCAGCGATATATTGGAGTTCAGTCGCTTGGAAAATGCGCGCTTCGACAAAGCCACGAAACGCTGTGATTTAGAAGTTTTGCTCTCCCCGCAAGTAGAGCGTTGCAAAATAGATTTGAAGTCAGAACAGACGTTGTCTTTCCGCTCAGAAGCTGTATGTGCTAAAGCTTTTTGTGAAGAAACGCTCGTCATTCGTTGTTTGAACAATCTTATTGGTAATGCCATTAAATATTCAGGACAAGCATCTCAGATAGAAGTTTCTCTGGAAAATTATGTCAAAGAAGGGCAGCAGTTCACCATCATGTCAGTATCTGATGATGGGCCTGGTATTCCAGATAACAAGCTGGTCGATATTTTTGATCCGTTTACGCGCTTAGATGCTTCTAGAGATAAAAAGCTTGGTGGCTACGGTTTAGGTCTTGCGATTGTCAAAGAATCCATGCGTATTATGGGTGGAGCAGTTACGGCGAAAAACCGTGAGCAAGGTGGTCTGAGGGTTACTTTAGTGTTCAAGCAATAAGTATGATTAAGTTGTAACTTTTGTGACTAAAGTCACATTATAATGGCGCATCATCAGAGAGTACTTTACAAAAGTTTGCAAATGCAAAGAATGTAAATTTAATGCAAATGGTAATACTTATCACTTATATTCACCCGCGAAATAATTAAGAGGGAATCGCATTCAACAAGTATGTGACCCGAAAAATAATAATCGGAGTGAAAGGATATGTTTACTAAGAGCCATTTGGCGTTAGTGATCGGTGCAGTGTTAGCAACACCTGCAGTGGCGGAAGTTCAAACAGACGAACATGTAGTTGTAGAAGGTCGAGAGTTCGGCTACAAGGCAGATACAAACAGTACAGCAATGCGCATGGAAATGACGCAGCTGGAAACGCCGGGACAAGTAGCGGTTATCGATGAAACGGTAATTGATGAGCAGCGTGCAAGTACACTTGGTGAAGTGCTACGTAACGATGCAAGTGTTAGCGCGGGTGGTACAAGCCGTAACCGCGAACGTTTCTCTCTACGTGGTTTTGAACTTAGCAGTTCAGACGGTTTTCTTCGTGATGGTCGTCAACACTGGTCACACTACCGTCAGCCAATTGAGCTTTTAGAGCGTGTTGAAGTGCTTAAAGGTCCATCAGGTCTGCTATACGGTAAATCTGAGCCGGGTGGTTTGGTAAACATGGTTTCGAAAAAACCAACAACTCAAACACAAGCAAGTTTGAGTCAAGATCTAGGTTCGAATGATCACTCACGCACTGTGCTTGATGTGAGTGGCGCGCTAAATGATGCAGAGACACTGCGTGCGCGCGCAATTTTTGCCAAAGAAAGCTACGGCTCTTGGCGCAGATACGGTGATGGCACTGAGCCTAAAACAGATCGTACGGTAGCGGGCTTAGTGGTTGAGTACGACATCACCGACAACTTTATGGTATCGGCTCATTACGATCGCACGAAAGACGATGGTAGCGTAGACTCTGGCGCATACATTGTTGATGGCAAAGCGGTTCGCGGTGATAAGTACATTTGGGATGCGCAGTGGTCTGAAATTGATAACGAAGTAGAAAACTACGGTGTCGATATTAATGCGCAAGTCACGGATAACGTGAACGTAAAAGCAGGTTACAACCGTCAAGACTTTAAGCGTTTTGATGTGGAGTCTTACCCAGGTTTCGAAACTTATGACCAAGATACTAAGATCGACCATTCTGGTAACGAACGCAAAGATAATTGGGTGTTTGATACTGCATATATAGATGTGACGACGGACTTTTCTTTGTTTGGTACAGATAACACGTTTTTGGTAGGTGCGAACTACCTAGAGTATACCTATGACCGTTTCCAAAAGTATTACAACCCTATAAGTATAGAAGCCGGTCAGACAGTGCCTCGTCCTGGCTACTCTGGGAAAGTTAAACAGTCCACAAGCGAGCACGACACTTGGGGTATCTACGCGCAAAATATGATGACGATTAATGACTACTGGCAAGTGCTTGCAGGCGTTCGTTATGACGAAAAGCGTGATGATGAACTGACCGAAAACCAAGTTTCTCCAAAGTTAGGTGTGATATTCCACCCATCGACGAATGGCTCGGTTTACGTTCAGTATTCTGAAAGCTTCATGCCTCAAGGTGAAGTCAGCAACGGTAGTCGTACCTACATCAATGAAGGTGAGAAACTCGACGCTGAGCGTGGTATCTCTTACGAGATCGGAACTAAGTGGGAACTGTTTGATCAGCGTTTATTTGTATCTGGTGCTGTGTTTGATATCACATTAGAGAACATGTCGCTGGATGTTGAAAGTGGTAAAGATACTAGTAATAAAGTTCTACATAAGAAAACTCAAGGTGGTGAGCAAGTACACAAAGGTGCTGAGCTAATGGCCCAAGGTTTTGTGACCCCTGAGTTGTCGCTAACCGCTTCTGCAATGTACTTGGATGCAGAGCTTAAGAAGGCAGAAAGATATGAAGGCAACCGCCCTGTAGATGTGCCAGAGTTTTCAGCAAGTCTATGGTCTAGCTACAAGGTTCAGGACAATACGAACCTAAACCTTGGTTTGATTTATGAAGGTGATCGCTACGGTGATGCGGCGAATACCTTCAAGAAAGATGGCTACGCTCGCGTTGATATGGGCGTGTCATACAAACATAAGTACGATGAAAACTTGGATATCATTGCTCGATTCAATGTCGAGAACTTATTCGATACCGACTACTTCGCAGGTGGTGGTAGCACGAATAGCGAGCAAAAAGGTGCGAGTGGGGTTGTGGTTGGAGAAGGCCGCAACTACATGGCAACAATCCAGTTCAAGTACTGATAACAATTTGATTATTAAAGGGGAAGGGTAGTCTTCCCCTTTGGTCGTTTTTGGAACACAGAAATATAACTCGTATGAATCTAATGAAATCAAGTATCGCTCTGTTGATATCATCGGTTTTGATTCCCGCTCACGCGGCGAACTTAAACGATGCACAAGCTGTGCAGAGTAAAACAAACCAGTCGTCGGCGGTAAGCCAAAAACGTATTGATGCAAGCGCAGAAAAATCACTTACTCTAGAAGCTGAAATTGAGCAGCTGCAAGAAGAAGTCGGTAACTTGAAGATTTATCGCGATCATCTTGCAAGCCTTGTTGAGAGCCAAAATCAAGAAGTTGATAGCTTGAACGAGCAAATTGAACAGATTGCTCAAACTCGTCAAGGTGTCGTGCCTTTAATGTATCACATGCTTGAGGGCTTAAAAGTGCTCGTCGCTAACGACAAGCCTATACGCAAAGCGCAACGTGAGGAGCGAATTGCAAAGCTGGATTCCATGATGACGCGTGCAGACGTTGCGGATGCAGAGAAGTTTCGTCGTATTTTAGAAGCGTACCAAATTGAAATGGATTACGGCACCAAGCTTGGCGTTTACCAAGGCAAGATTAACCTGGGTGACAATGAAGCTGTGGAGGCGGACATTCTCTATTTAGGCCGTTTGTCTTTGGTAGCGCGTAGCTTATCTGGTGACACATTTTGGAGCTGGTCACAGCAACAACAAGCATGGCAACAAGTGGGTTCTGAGCAAAAATCAGAGCTAGACAAAGCGTTCGCTATGGCGAATAAACAGATCGCGCCGAGTATGTTAACTCTGCCAGTGTCGTTAACCGCTGCGGAGGGCAAATAAATGATGAAAAAATGGTTATCGGTTGCATTAATCTCGACAGCCGCATTAATGCCTTATACAACTTTTGCTAGTGATGCGTTGTTACAAAAGGCGCAGCAAGAAAATCGTCAACAGCAATCGCACAATGTCGCGCGTGAATCAGGTTTTAAGCAAACAGAGCAAGACCTACAGGCTATAAAGAATAAATTGGTGGCAGAGCGTGCTGCTCTTCAAGCAGAGGCGGACTCATTAAGTGTTACCTTCGGTGAAAATGAAGCAGAACTGGCACAGCTAGAAGAAAAGTTGCGTCTAGAAACCGGGAGCCTAGGTGAGTTATTTGGCGTCGTTCGCCAGAACGCAAAAGAGCTAGAGTCTGAGCTAAAAAGCTCAGTAACCGGTGTAGATGCAAACTCATATCAGAAAGATATCGATGCTATTGTTGCGGCTAAATCACTGCCAACGTTGACCCAACTTCAGGCGATGTGGCGCAGCATGGAAGAACAAATCAAAGCAAGCGGTGAAATGGCAAACGTCTCTTTCACACTGCTAAATGGCGAGGGCCGTGAACAAACGGTTAGTGGTGTTCGTCTTGGTTCTATGGCGCTGCTGGATGACACTGGCTACGTTAAGTGGAATGGTCAACGCGGAGATGCGGTAAACTATCTTCGTCAGCCTGAAAGCGGTCCAACAGCGAATACTATTTCCTCTGGTGACATTGATGCGCTTGTCATAGATCCGTCACGTGGCATTCTTCTTGAGCAGCTCGCAAACTCACCGACTTTGGCTGATCGCCTAAATGCGGGTGGCGTTGTCGGCAAAATCATCCTTGGTTTATTGGCTATCGGCCTATTGATTGCGCTCGTACGTGGTGCATCTCTGATGATTTCGCGCCAGAAAATCATGAAGCAACTGAAAACCCCAGCGCAGCCAGGAAACAACCCTTTGGGTCGCGTGCTTGCGGTATACCAGAAAGACAAGCATCGCAGCGTAGAAGCGTTAGAACTACGTCTTTTGGAAGCCGTTGTTGATGAGCAAACCCACCTAGAAAAAGGGTTGTCGATGCTTAAGCTTCTTGCTGCTCTAGCTCCTATGCTTGGCCTACTAGGCACGGTAACGGGTATGATCGAAACCTTCCAAGTCATCACTCAATTTGGTAATGGTGATCCGAAAGTAATGGCGGGTGGCATTTCGATGGCACTTGTGACTACCGTACTTGGCCTTGTTTCAGCCATGCCTTTGCTATTAGCGCACAACGTATTGAGCTCTCAAGCAGAAAATATTCGCAGTATCTTAGAAAAACAAGGCATCGGTTTAGTTGCAGAACAAGCTGAGCGTGATATGCCGAATAACAAAAGTCACTCTAACACCTTAGCGGAGAACGCAGCGTAATGGAGCAGATCCTACTCAGCACATTGGGTTTGATCAGTGAGGATTGGGCCACAACCTTGACGAGCTTTATGCAGCAAGGTGGTCAAATCCTATGGTGGCTGGCCGCCGTCGTGGCGGTGTGCTGGCTGTTGGTTATGGAGCGAGTTATTTATCTCACAACGGTTTTCCCTGGGGTAAAAAAACAGCTTTGTGAGCAGTGGCACGCAAGATCAGAGCACCACTCTTGGTACGCGCATCAAATCCGTGAAGGATGGATTGCAAAAGCGCAAATCGAACTACGCCAAAACCTATCGACTATTAAGCTACTTGTGGCGGTTTGCCCAATGCTAGGGTTGTTAGGGACGGTGACAGGCATGATTACGGTGTTTGACGTAATGGCATCGCAAGGCAGCAGCAATCCGAAATTGATGGCTTCTGGTATCTCACTTGCTACGCTGCCAACCATGGCAGGTATGGTAGCAGCGCTTGCGGGCATGTTTATTCATGCTCGCCTTAGCAAAGTGTGTGAACGAAAAGCTATCCAGTTAGAACAATCTTTAAGGAGTCAAAAGTGAGACTCGGACGCAGACCTAACCAACAAGATGAAGCTCAAGTCGATTTAACCTCGATGCTTGATATCGTCTTCATCATGTTGATCTTCTTCATTGTGACCAGTTCGTTTGTACGTGAATCCGGTGTAGAAGTGAATCGCCCCCAGGCTTCTAATGTAGTAAGTCAAAAAGACGCGGGCATTTTTATCGCAGTAACGGCAGCGAATGATGTGTACATTGACAAACGAGTGGTTGATATTGAGCGTGTTGAGGCCTCTATTGAGCACCTGTTACTTGATCAACCTGATGCCTCGTTAGTTATCCAAGCTGACGAGCATGCTTACAATGGCACTGTCGTGAAAGTGATGGACGCTGCAAAGGCGGCGGGTGTGAAGAACATTGCATTGGCGGCGGAGAAACCTTAATGGGCAGGCTGTTACTTGCACTACCAGCATCACTGTTAATTTCTGTGAGCTTGTTTAGCTTTATGGCGTGGATGGTTGATAAAGGCAACCAGCGTGCACCAGAAGCTTCAGAAGCCGTTCGTTTTGATATGGTGATGGTAGAGAATGAAGCAGACGTGCAGCGTCGTCAACGTTCAGTGCCGGAGCAACCAGAACCACCTCAAGCGCCGGAGCCAATGGATCTGTCTCAAGCTGACACTCAAATGGAACCAATGAGTCAGATGACGCCAGTCAGTGCTTTAGGTTTAAACACAGCCCTTGAAGGCATCGCGATTAGCGCCCCAAACTTGAAGGGAACAATGGGCAACCAGCAAGCACTGCCGTTGTATCGTGTTGATCCTCGTTATCCAAGTAAGGCGCTGAAACGTAGAGTGGAAGGTTATGTCATTATGCGTTTCACGATCGATGCAACTGGACGACCAAAAGATATTGAAGTGATCGAGGCTGAGCCCGAGCGCATGTTTGAAAGGGAAGCAATCCGTGCGCTTAAAAAATGGAAGTATCAGCCAAAAGTTGAGGATGGTGTGTCAATTGAGCAGTTCGGACAAACCGCTAAAGTGGAGTTCAAGTTAGCCAAATGATGAAAAAATTCTTAATCGGTACGGTATTAAGCCTGAGTGCACTCTCAACCATTGCCAGTGAGTTAAGCCAATACACCGCAGCGAGAGTTCAACGAGCACACAACTTGGCTCAAGAGGAGAAACTAAAAGAAGCGATTTCATCTCTTGAAGCTATGGAGCTTTCTCGTGGATATGACCAAGCTTATGTCGCTCGAATGTTGGGTATTTTTTACTGGCAGAACGAGCAAACTCAAGCGGCGATTAAGCAACTTGAGTTGGCAGTCAATAGTGGTTTGCTACAAGATGAGCAAGCATGGCAAACCCGAAAAATGTTGGCTGATATACTGCTGAACGAGCAACGTTTTTCTAAGGCTTTACCTCATTACTATGCCTTGAGCAAAAACATTCCTAAAGGTCAAAAAGCGCATGAACTATGGCTGCGTATTTCCCAATCTCATTATCAACTGAGTCAGTGGCAAAAAGTGCTTTCAGCAATGGCTCGTTATGAGAAGTTTGGTCAGCCAGACAAGCTTGGCGCATTGTCGATAAAGCTTTCTGCTGAGCTAGAACTGAAAAAGTGGAAGCCGGCAATCTCGACCATCAAACGCTTAATAGTGATTGAACCTGAGCGAATTGAATGGTGGCGTCAGCTTGTTGCTCTATATCTACGGGTTGATGACAACAAACGTGCCCTAGACTCTTTGGCGTTGGCAAAACTGAAAGGGTTACAACTTAGCCAAGATGACTTAAAGCTGCTGGCACAATTGTACGCGAAACGAGGTATTCCTGAGAGAGCTGCATTGGTGATGAACGAGCTAGAGGATGTAAACTCGAATAGTAAGCTAAAAGCTCAGCAAGCAACGTATTGGCAAATGGCAAAAGAGTGGGAAGAGTCTATTGATAGCTGGCGTATTGCAGCTCAGCTAGATAGGCAGTATTACTGGAACTATTCTCAACTGCTGGTGCAAGAAGGCCATTATAAAGATGCCATTGCCGCGCTCGATAATGTCAGAGGTCGTAAAGCGGATGTTGCACTTATCAAAACTCGCGCTTACTACAAACTTAAGCGGTTTGACGATGCGCTCGCTAATGCCAAAAGAGCGAATGAGATTAAGCCATCGAATCAGGCAAAAAGTTGGGTTAAGTATCTATCTCAGCTACGCAAAGTAGAATCGACGCAGAACTCATAGCGAACATTTTTATTAAATACCCGAGCTCAGTCTCGGGTATTTTTTTGTTTAAAGTAAACAATGTAAATTAAATGCCAATACGAATGATTATCACCTAAATTATGCCCCACATTTATTGGTGATGATTGTTTCTATGTTGCTTAAAAGCAAAGGTGTTCAAACTTGGGCTCGCCGCCTACATATCTATATTTCGATGGCTCTTCTCTTAGTTACGCTGTTTTTTGCAGTAACTGGTATTACCCTCAATCGCCCCGAATTGTTTGAACGCAGCGAACCTATCATTCAACAACATACTCTGACGGTTCCGCACTCAGTTTTATTCTCACATTCAGATACCTTTCAACCTAATCGTGAAGGGCTGGTGGCTTTCTTGACTAAAGAAACCGAGCTTCGCGGCACTCCCTCCGCACTAGATGTGTATACCGAAGTTGAGCAAGGTGAGTTGTTACTCGGAGAGCTTTCTATGGATTTTAAAGGCCCGGGTTATAACGCTACGGTCTTTATTGATATGACTACTGGTGCAGCAGACGTCGAAACGACGCACTACGGTATTGTTGCGCTGCTGAACGATCTACATAAAGGACGCAACAGTGGTGGGATTTGGAAGTGGTTTATCGACGTCACTGCGCTTTTGATGGTGTTTTTTGTTCTTACAGGCGTGTGCTTGTTACTGCCTAAGAAGAAGACGCTCAGAACGTCTATGCAATGGATGAGCTTTGGTACGTTACTGTCGCTCGTAATTTATTTTGTTGCTGTTCCATAACAGCTTTTTTAGAGAACACTTATGTTGAACACAGGAAGATTTTTCCGCAGTAATCACTTTTGTAAAGCCGCTTTGATCGCGGCTTTTGCTCCTTTCTCTCTTTCCGCGGCGCCTCTACCAGATAACGCGAAGGTCGACTTCGAACTCGAACTTCCAAAGATAGATACCTCAATGTATGCACGCCCTTATGTGGCGGTTTGGGTTGAAAACGATCAGCGTAAACCGGTTAAAACCATTCAGTTATGGGTAGGGAAAGACGAATGGTTAAAAGATCTACGCAGCTGGTGGAGAAAAGCGGGTCGTTATGATCGTGAACTTGTTGATGCGGTGACTTCTGCAACACGTCCTGCTGGTCAATACCGCTTTGTCTGGGATGGAACCAATGACGCAGGGGAGCGTTTGGAACAAGGAAATTACACGTTGTACGTCGAAGTCGTTCGTGAACACGGTGGGCGAAACTACTTACGTCAAAAAATAACGCTAGCGGACAGTGACGTGCGCTATGAGCTTAAACCAACACAAGAGACGGGTGTCATCACCGTCAATTATCAAGTTAAGTGATTAAAGGACACAACAATGAAAACCAAAATGAAAGCAGTGGCATTGGCGAGTGTAATGGCAATGGGATTGGCTGTAACCACCACCGCACAAGCACATCCACGTTGGGTTCTGCCCTCTCACTTTACGGTTTCTAAAGAAGGCGGTGACTGGCTGACATTTGATGTTACTGCCTCTCACGGAACGTTTGTTTTTGATAAGCCTGCGGGTAGTGACCAGGCGTTTGTGGTGATGCCGGATGGCCGCTCTGAGCGTCCTAACTTTGTTGTTCGTGGCAAGCGTCGCTCTATGTTTGATTTCTTTTTTACAGAAGAAGGCACGCACAAAGTTGCGATTAATAATCAGCCGAGCTACTACACACAATACAAAGCGGGCCGTCGTGATACGGTGAAATGGGCGCGAGCAAGCAAAGCTGAGCGTGGTGATGTGCTTCCCGAGCAAGCGCGTGATGTGGTTACTCAACTAAGTTACACCCGAGCAGAAAGCTACATTACGGTTGGTATGCCAACGGACAAAGCGTTGGAGATTGAAGGCAAAATGCTAGAGATGAAACCGATCACGCATCCATCGGACATCATTGAAGGTGAGCCTGTGACTTTCCAGTTTTTCTTTAACGGAGAGCCACAAGAGGGCGTTACTGCTGAGATTACACGTGAAGGGACCATGTACCGAAACCATCAAGAACAAATCGATGTGGTGAGCGATAAAGATGGCAAAGTGATTTTCACGCCAGAAGTCGCCGGGCGCTACTTAATGAAAGCGAACTACAAAGGTGAATTGAAAGATAATCCATTGGCGGATAAAGCGAGTGCCAATGTTCACCTAACGTTTGAAACTCAACTTAACTAATCGAATTAGGCTCAGCAATTGCTGGGCCATTTTGGAATTATCATGAATAACACTTCTCTTCTAAAAGCGGTTTTGCTTTTTTCTGGATTTGCGTCCTTTCACGCTGCTGCACATTTTCCTCTGATGAGCTGTCACTTGGCGCAAGATAAAGTGATTTGTGAAGCGGGCTACTCGGATGGATCCACAGCGGTCGACTACGATGTCGAAATGTACGATTACGACGACAATCTGATCGCCAAAGAAAAAACAGATAAGCGTTCCATCGCAGAATTTACTCACCCTGAAACAGATTTCTATTTGGTATTTGATGCCGGACATGAAAGCCCGGTGGAAGTGGATATCGTTGAGCTGAAAGAGAAATGAGTGTACAGAAAGTTCGCCCTGATGATGGTAACCGAGAAGGAAAGTGGGTCGCACTGACAATCGCAGCAATTCTCAGTTCAGCAGCCATACTTATGCCCTACCATCAGGTCGCGACTGAAAAGCCAGACATGCAGTCTCATCAAGTGTTAATCACGGATTTACATCAAAATGAGTTGGGGTTGATCGCTGAACTTAAGCTCGCTCATGAAGAGATTCGTGATTTGCAGTTAGATACCGGAACTTGGCCTGAGATCTCTGATATGGAGGCGCTTTGGATTGCTCCTTTCGTGAAAGACCAAAATTGGAAGCGTAAAGGTTCTCATCAGTGGCAACGAATTGATGACGGTGTCTACATTGGCGTGAAGACCAGTGCCCAAGGCTCTGCTTCCATGCTGTTGGATAGCCGCAGTTCTCAAGCTGATATTTGGTTTAATGATTCTAGCCGTTCGTTAAATGTGGATGGACTAAGCGAGCTAGCAAAACGCCACGATTTCGGTTGGAAACAAATCGTTGTGTCAGACTCTTCTTCCCACTCTCACGCCCATTAAGACAACATAATTGATAAGTACTATGATCAAACGCTCTCTTTTACGTCGTATTCTTACAGCCACCGCGTTATTGACGGTGTCTTCTACTGGCTTTGCTGCCGAAAAACTCAGTATTGGTATTACGCTACAACCTTATTACAGCTATGTTAAAGCCGTTGTTGGTGAGAAGGCGGACATCATTCCTTTGGTTGATGCTGGTTTTAATCCTCACAACTATTTGCCACAACCTAATGATCTTAAGCGCTTAAATGAAATGGACGTAATAGTGATCAATGGTATTGGTCATGACGATTTTGCACTGAAAGTGATCAAGGCTTCTCAGCGTGATGATCTCGTGGTTATCGAAGCGAACAAAGAAGTGCCTTTATTGCCCGCTATGGGGCAGTCTGTTGGTCAAGGAGCAGTGAACCCTCACACCTTTGTCGGTCTATCAACAACCATTCAAAAGGTTTACACCATCGCGAGTGAGCTAAGCCAATTGGACCCAGACAATGCTACGTTCTATCGCCAAAATGCTCGTAAATACGCGAAAACATTTCGCCTGATGAAGCGTGATGCAATGTTGTCTCTTGGTGAGTTGGACACGGCTGGTATGAAGGTGGCGACAACCCACAATGCTTACGGATATATCCTTCAGGAGTTTGGTGTTGACGTTGCCGCTGTCATTGAGCCTGCTCATGGCGTTGAACCAAGTGCAAGTCAGCTACAGGAAACGATAGAGAAAATTCGTGAATCGGGCATTGATGTTCTGTTTTATGAGCTCAATATGCCGAATCGCTTTGTTGATACCATCGAAGAGGCGACTGGGGTGCAGCTTTATCGCTTTTCTCACATGACTCACGGTGAGTATGAGGCTGATAAAGTCGAGGTTGAGATGCGAGATAATGTGGAAACACTAATCGAAGCCATGAAATTTGTGGCGAGTAAGCGAGCAGGGGAAAAGGCGTAATGACTGGACCTTCCGTTTCCTTAAGTAACGTGGGCCTAAAATACGCCGACAATATCATTTTGCAGAACATCAGCGCCGAATTCGAGAACGCGAAATGTCACGTGATTATGGGACCGAACGGCGGTGGTAAAACCTCTTTGCTTCGTTCGGTACTTGGACTCACGCCATTTTCGGGAAACATAGCGCTCAATTGGCCAGAACCATCAGCTGCATCGGGGAAGATAGGGTATGTGCCACAAAAAGCGATGTTTGAAGCAAGCCTCCCGTTAACCGTGATGGATTTTGTACTGCTTAACCAAACTCGTATCCCTCTATTTTGGCGACGTAAAACCAAACAAACTCAACATGCCCTGGCCCAGCTGGATCGCGTGGGTATGGCAACGCGTTGCGATCGTCGTATGGGGCAACTCTCTGGCGGTGAGCAACAGCGTGTTTTGTTTGCGCAAGCTTTACTGGATGAGCCCAATTTATTGGTTTTAGACGAACCTACAACTGGCATGGATGAGCAAGGTGTTCGATATCTTGAAGGTTTGATTCATGAAGTCGTTGGAGAAGGCAAAACGGTACTGGCAGTGCACCATGACGTGACCGCAGTGCGCCGTTTAGATGCGCAGGTCCATGTTGTAAATCGTCAAATTGTGGCGTCAGGGCACCATTCAGATGTGCTAAGTCCTGATCGTATAGAAACATTATTCAAGCACTACACAGCAAAAGTGGAGGCTGCATAATGGATTGGTTGCGAGAGTTAGCGGTTAGCGGCGTTGAAGCTGGATGGTTAAGCGATAGCTTTTCTTATGCTTTCATGGTGAACGCAATTGTGGCAGCGCTGATATTAGGGCCATTACTTGGTGGTCTTGGTACATTAGTCATCGCCAAGCGACTGGCTTTTTTCTCTGAAGCGGTTGGGCATGCTGCGCTTACCGGAATCGCGATTGGTGTGTTGCTCGGTGAGCCGCCAGAGAATCCGATCATCGGATTGTTTAGCTTTTGTATGATTTTTGCGCTGTTGCTTCACTTTGTTCGTAATCGTACGAATGTACCTTACGACACACTGGTTGGGGTTTTTCTTGCACTAGCGTTAGCGGTTGGTGCTGCGCTGTTAATGTACGTTGCTCGCAAGATCAACATTCACATGTTGGAGAACGTGTTGTTTGGCTCGATCTTGACTGTGACGGACAACGATATCCTTATTTTAGCGATCAGTTGTTTGATCATATTACTGCTTCTTATTCCAACGTTTAACCGCATTTTGCTGACTTGTATTAGCCCGGATATTGCACGTGTACGCGGCTTTAATACCAGCTTTTATGATTACTTATTTGTCATGATGATCACCTTGGTCACCATCGCCGCGGTAAAGATTATTGGCGCGGTATTGGTTGGTGCATTGCTACTGATTCCTGGTGCAACGGCTAGGCTATTGACTAAACGCATGGGCAGTTTCGTTCTCCTTTCTTCTTTATTGGCAACCATTGCGTGTTTAGTAGGAACCATACTGCCGATGGAGCTTGAGCTACCAGTGCCATCAGGCGCATCCATCATCATTGTTTCTGCGGCATTTTTCCTAACAGCAACGGTTTACCGAATTATACAAAAAGCGTAACCCTTTTTATAAAGTAATGAACATGAAGATAAAAAAATTAGCGATAACTTTTGGTTTGGTTATAGCGACGACACTTCCATCGTTGGCAAGCGCCAAAGACATTTTAACCAGCACTCCCGTCACGTACATGTTGTCTGAGCAACTCATGAAAGGTACAGGGATAGAGACTCAGTATCTGCCTCCAAAGCGTTACGGCGTTGAGCGTCTTGAGAACTGGTTCGCAAATAAAGGTACAGAGCAAGTTAAGCAAGCGGGTCAAGCCGCGACGGTTGCTGTTACTCTTGGTGCGATTTGGAAACAAGACCCGACTTATGTTTACGCTCGACAGGGCAACATTCACTTGATTGAAATCGATGCATCGCAGGCCATTTCTCCTAGAGCTCAAGGAGTTGCAGTACTGACATTGGAAAACGGGTCAACATCGAAGTACGCATGGCTGAACCCTACAAACTTAATCCGAATGGCGGGCATTGTTGGAGAGGATCTACAACGTGTATATCCTGAACACCAAAAGGCTATTCAAACGAATCAACAGGCTCTTATGCTCAATGTGCGTGAACTGATCAACCAACAACAGGCAGAGATCTTCGATAAAGGCATCGATTCAGTGGTACTGATGAGTGAGTCATTAGAGGACTTTGCCTCTGGCAACCAATTGTTTGTGGTTGGGCGCGAATTTAAGCCGGAACTCGAGTGGACAGAAGAAGACAAATTATCTTTAAAAGCTCAGTTTGAACAAGATAAAACGCTATGGTTAGTGACGGATAAACGACCGTCGAAAACCTTGACATCGCTTATTAAACCGAGCCGCATACTGCAAATTGATGTTATTGACCGCTGGGGCAGTAAGGGTATCAAAACTGAGAAGCCACTCGCACGTTGGGAGATGTGACACGTAAAAAGCCACAGATTTTATGATGGGGAATGAAAAGTTCCCTATTTTTTTGTGACTCAGTTCAAAATGTGAGCATTAATACCACTGGTTGCATAAGAAAGTGTTTGTTTCATTTCTATTTCATTACTACTTTGTTATGTGTTCGTTGCGATTGATTCGGATTTAATCTGTTTCTAAGCGAACCGGTACAAACAACTATACGGATGTTAACAATGAAAATGAAAACTCTAGCCGTTGCAGTGGCGGCACTAGCATGTGGTTCACAGGCCTTCGCAGCAGAAGTTTACAACAGCGATGGTACATCTTTATCGATCGGCGGTCACGTTTCAGTTGGCGTGGGTGAGTATTTCGAAGAAGATGTAAAAGTTCACCAAGTGTCTCCACGTATTAACGTTGCGGGTAAGAAAGACATTGGCAACGGTATTACTATCGACGCTAAAGGCGAATGGGCGCTTAACTACCTAAACGGTGGCGAGCAATCGTTCAAAACTCGTCTAGGTTACATCGGTGCTACTCATGAGCAGTTTGGCCGTTTAGTAGCAGGTACTCAATGGTCACCTTACTACGATGTCGCTGGCGTTGCGGATCTACCAATCGCGTTTGCGAACGACTTTTTGTACGACAACCACGGCAACCTAGGCTCAGCTCGTGCTGATAAAATGCTTAGCTACCGTAAAGGTTTTGAATTTGGTGAAGGTTTTGCTTTCAACCTAGGTCTAGGTTGGCAAGGTGAGCAAACTTCAGATGCAACAACATACGAGCAACGTGGTCAAGTTGCATTGAGCGGTTCTGTAGCTGGCTTTGGTCTAGGCTACGTATACAGCGGTGGTGATGTTAAAAACGCGACTCTAGGTACTAAGAACGCTGAATCACACCTATTCTCTGTAAACTACGGTCAGTACGGTTCAGGTCTATACGCAGCAGTAGTATACGGTATGAACGAGTACTTCTACCAAATGCGTAAAGACACTTCTCAACTTGAAGCTCTTTTGGCATACGGCGTAAACGATTGGACATTCAGCGTTAACTACGAAGGCGTAGAAGACGAAGAAGACAATAAGACAGTTTCAAGCGAAACTGCGCTACAAGCAGAGTACGCTGTAACTCCTGCTTTCGTAACGTTTGCAGCTTACCAGTTTGATCTAGGTAACGACTACAACAATGAAGAGAACGACTACTGGACTCTAGGTGCTCGTTACTACTTCTAATAAATAGGCCAGTTTCTACTGCCTAAACACATTTATTGTGTTAACGCCTACTCGTTGTGAGTAGGCGTTTTTCTTTCTGCTATCCTTTGGCTATAAGAGACGCTAGTCATTCTGTGCTTAGGTAACCCCACTCTTTGTTTAGAGAGTGCGTCTATAAAAAATGCCCGCAACTTGCGGGCATTTTTGTTGTTAGAAGAGATGCAGTTCTATTAATACGCTTATTTTTTATCGAGTAAATCGAGGAAGAAGGCATACTCTAGCGCATCTTCTTTTAAGCGCTTAAATCGACCAGATGCGCCGCCGTGTCCGGCTTCCATATCGGTTTTGAACAACAAGACGTTATCGTCTGTCTTCATTTCACGAAGTTTGGCGACCCACTTCATTGGTTCAAAGTACTGTACTTGAGAGTCGTGCAAGCCAGTCGTTACCAACATGTTCGGGTAGTTTTGCGCCTTGATGTTGTCGTAAGGCGAGTAACTCAACATATAGTCATAGTATGTTTTGTTATTTGGGTTACCCCATTCATCATACTCATTGGTGGTCAATGGAATTGATTCATCGAGCATAGTGGTTACCACGTCCACAAACGGAACATGTGCACCGATACCGCGGTACAGTTCTGGTGCTTGGTTGATGATAGCCCCCATTAAGAGACCTCCTGCAGAGCCACCAACAGCGAAGACTTTATCTTTCGCGCCGTAGCCTTGTTCAACCAAACCTTTAGTCACATCAATAAAGTCGTTGAATGTGTTTTGCTTGGTTAGTTTTTTACCGTCTTCATACCAAGGGCGGCCAAGCATTTCAGATCCACGAATATGAGCAATGGCGTAAACAAAGCCGCGATCCAATAGACTCAAACGTGTCGAGCGGAAAGTTGGCTCAATGGTTGCGCCATAAGATCCATAACCATATTGGTAGAGTGGATTTGTACCATCTTTCTTAAATAAGTCTTTACGATACACCAAAGAAACGGGTACTTCTTTACCGTCACGGGCTGTGACCATGATGCGTTCTGATTGGTAATTGTCAGGATTAAAATCACCAAGTACAGGTGTTTGCTTCATGATTTCTGACCCGCCCGTTTTTAGATCGAAATCGTAGTAGGTTCCTGGAGTGGTTAAACTGCTGTAATAAATACGAACTTTCTCGTTATCCAGCTCTAGGTTACCTGTCAAATAGGCAGCAAACGCATCGTCATTAAATGTGAGGGGGAGTTCTTTTCCTGTTGAAAGCTGACGTACAGTGACGCTTGCTAGGCCGTTAGAGCGCTGCTCATAGACGATGTGATCATTGAATAACTCGAAGTCGACAAGTTGAGTATTGTCGTCTGCGGCAATCACATCTTGCCATTTAGAGCGGTCATGCATGTCATTTTGATGAACTTTCATCAAACGGAAGTTGACGGCTTGATAGTTAGTATAAATGTAGTACCAATCGCCTAGCTTAGAAATACTGTATTCAATGCCATCTTCACGAGGATAGAACGGTTTCGCCTTTGCTTTAGGGTTGTTCGCATCAATGATAGAGACCCCACTGGTTTCTGTACTCGAATGCCAGATATAAATATCTTCGCCATCTTTGCTTTTGCTTAGTGAGGTGTAATAGGCGCTGTCGGTTTCCTCAAAAATCAGCTCATCGCTGCTTTGTGGTGTGCCCAATACATGACGATAAACTTGGTAGCCCAATAAGGTCTGTGGATCTTTTTTGATGTAGTAAAAGGCGTTGTTATCGTTCTGCCATGCGACAGCGCTTGAGGCCCCTTCGATTTCATCTTGTAGGTAATTGCCTGTTGTCAGGTCTTTGATCTTAAGGGTGTACACGCGGCGGCTTAATGTGTCTTCGCCATACGCCAATAAGTTTTCATTCGGACTAACGTATAGGCCGCCGATACTGAAAAATTCATGTTCTTTTGCTAGTTCATTGACATCTAAAATGATTTGTTTGTCTTTGCCTGCAAAGTCTTTAGCTCGCAAATGGACTTCGTACTCGTTATCTCCGGTCACTTCACTGGAGTAGAAGTAGTTGCCTTTACGAACCGGTACTGAGTTGTCGTCTTTTGCGATACGCCCTTTAATTTCTTCAAATAGCGTATCTTGAAATGTTTCAGTGTGCTTTAGAACGGTTTCTGCGTACTGATTTTCTTTCTCTAGGTGCTGTAAAATTTCAGGGTCTTTACGTTCGTCGTCACGCATCCAGTAGTAGTTATCAACGCGGGTATCGCCATGAATAGTCATCGCGTGAGGGACTTTTTTCGCAACCGGAGCTTGAGTTTGTTGAGCAACGATCTGTGTTTGGGAGTATTGAGTCATGCTGGGGATTCCTTGATTGCTGCATCCGGCGACAAGCGCGACCGAGACGGCCAACGTAGTTAAAGTGAAACGCATCTGATTTTATCCTTATTGTACACCCAAGTGGCCTCATCCTGAGGGCTGGGCTTTCATTTTGTTAGTGGTTTTCAGTTGTCCATTCTTTGTTATGGGGTATGCCGAAAAAGTGAGAATCCTCAATATTTTCGAGTTGGCTACTCAATTTGAAGGAAGCTGAAAACACATTGTGTAAGCAGCTGTTATTTTTAACAAATATCAATTCGAAAGTTAAATCATTCTCATCGGGAAATCGATATAGTGTGATATGAAAAAAGGGACACACTTGTTGAGTGTGTCCCTTTGGATTTTGAAAGTAAGCTGATAATGATCAGATAACTTGCGGTACTTCGTTTGAGTGATTGTGTGCTCGATTCACCCACATTAACCCAAGCATTGCAATTACCGACATTGCCATCATCATAATGCCCAAAGGCATCTGGTTATGCGCTGGAAATAGTGACGCGAGCAAAGTTGCGACACCTGCCCCCAAGTTTTGCATGCCACCCAATGTCGCGCCTGCTGTTCCTGCATGGTATGGGAATGGCGCAATCGCTCCAGTTGTTGCTGCTGGGAAGAGAATACCCGCACCCAAAAAGTACACGGTTGCGCCTCCAACTAGCGTTAACGCCGTGGTCAAACCAAACAAGCCTGGGATGAGCACAATAGCAGAGCCCACAAAAATAGAGACCAAGCCTACGTTTAAAGCACGACGCTCAGAGCGACGTCTTGCGATGTAGCTAGATAAGCCCGCACCCACCAAGTAACCTGGGATCGGCAATATAAACAGCAAACTTACCGTTGTTGCAGGTAATTCTAATACCCCACCTAACAACACCCCAGCCGCCGCTTCGAATACACCTACACCAGCGAATGTTGCAACCAGGCAAATCAAAAAGCCTTGAAAGCGACGGTCAGACAAAACGTGTTTGTAGCTTTTGGCTACTGGTTCGAATTTGCGTTTCTCTTTTGGTAGCGTCTCCATCATGCTTGTCATCATGGTGATCACAACCGCGATAGCAAATAGCGCTAAGAACAAGTAGCTCGACCGCCATCCGAAAGCTTCTGTTAGGTAGCCGCCTAATACTGGTGCCATTAATGGTGAGAAAATCACACACATGCTAATTAAGCTGTTTGCTCTGTGTAGATCAGAGCCTTCAAAGCAATCGCGAGTCAGAGTGCGTGACATCGCACCGCCGCAGCCAATACCTAAGCCTTGGATAAAGCTACCAATCAAGAACCATTCAAATTGATGTGCAAATAATGCTACCAGTGTACCCGCGATGTAGATAAGCAGCCCGACGATGATGATCGGTTTGCGTCCCAAGCGGTCCGATAGTGTGCCATACGCAAATTGCGACAAGCCATATGGGATTAGGTAACAAGCCATCACAGCTTGAAGTGATGACGCAGATACCAAAAACTCGCCCGCCATATGACCGATTGAAGGCACGTACATTGTCTGGGTCATTTGACCCACGGCAGTCAATATAGCGATTAAAAAGGTAAGTTTCGCTAATGGAAACGAAGCAGACATTTGCGTATCTCTCCAAAAAATTTAAGACGTAAAAACCCTTAGCGCTCTTTTACAGAGTGCCAACTGAATTCTTGTGTTGCGGGGGTATTTACGCGAGATAATAGTGCTTGCTTGTATAATTAGCAATCGAAAAGTGTGAAGTTGAGCAAGATAAAAATCTATGATTTCAATTAGAAAAACTAATCCGATTTTGTTTTCAAAAAGCGGTGCATTTCTTTGTCTAATTACGTTAAATCTTTTACTTTTCGTGAATAGAATGAGCCTTATAGGTAACTGGTTTTAATGGTTAAAGTGCAAAAATAAAGCGTCTGCTCGGTTGATCTGAGTTCAAGATGAAACGAGTGAATAAAAGGTAGAGGAAAGCATCAGAAAGAAAAGGGAGCCGAAGCTCCCTTAGAAATGATTATGTCTATTCGCGCTCAGATGCGTATGCGTAAAGCATTTCTAGTGCGATGGTTGCTCCCGCTAGTGCGGTAACATCACTGTGGTCGTATGGAGGCGATACTTCGACAACATCCATACCCACGATATTCATGCCGGCTAAACCACGAATAATTTTCAGCGCTTTGTCTGAGTTCAAGCCACCACAAACTGGTGTACCAGTTCCCGGTGCGAAGGCCGGGTCTAAGCAGTCGATGTCAAAAGTGACATATATTGGCTTGTCTGCGACGGTGCGACGAATTTCTTCTAGGATCTCGTTCACCGACATGTCATTCGCTTGCATCGCATTAATCACATTGAAGCCGTGATCTTGCTGTTTGTATTCCGTACGAATGCCGATTTGTATTGAGTTCTTCGCTGAGATCAAACCTTCTTTCGGCGCATGGTAGAACATCGTACCGTGGTCGTATGAACTGCCATTTGCATAGGTGTCCGTATGAGCATCAAAGTGAATCAACGCCATTTGGCCATGATGCTTCGCATAGGCACGCAGGATAGGTAGCGTAATGAAGTGGTCACCGCCCAATCCCAACATGGTTTTACCACTTTTTAGAATTTCACTGGTTGCCGCTTCAAGGCGGTAAGTAAAATCTTCCGCATCACCGCAATCGAACACGAGATCACCTGCGTCGATCACTTTCAGTTTATCCAATACGTTGAAGCTCCACGGGAACTTCTTACCTTCCCATGCCAAGTTGACTGAGGCACGGCGAATTGCATCTGGACCCATACGCGCACCTGGACGCCCAGATGTTGCCATGTCCAGAGGGACTCCCAACACCACAACGTCTGCGTCTGCCGATACCGGGTTACGAATGTACGGCAGACGTAAAAACGACATAGAGTTGGAGTAAAGCGAATAATCAGTTTTAGTAAACAAATCATTCATATCAGAAGTCCTCTAAATAGGTGTATCCTGCTAGACCTTGTTCTAGTTCTGCTAGGATTTGTGCTTGTTCATTGGCTTCAACTCGCTGTGAAACCAATTGTTTATAATTGTCACGAATCGCATCCACGTCGATATGAACGTAGCGCATCATGTCTTCTACACTATCACCTTCGTTGATGTAACTGATCTCAAATTGACCATGTTTATCAACATTGACTACAGCACTGTGAGTATCACCAAATAGGTTGTGCATGTCACCAAGGATTTCTTGGTATGCGCCTACTAGGAAAAAGCCCATTAAGTACGGTTTGTCTTTGCTCCAAGCTGGTACAGGTAGCGTGCTCTCGATGCCTTGACCATCAACGTAGTGATCGATCGCGCCATCAGAGTCACATGTGATGTCCAACATCACTGCACGACGCTCTTCCGCCTCGCCAAGACCAGAAAGTGGCAGAACAGGGAACACCTGATCAATACCCCAAGCATCTGGTAGAGATTGGAAGAGCGAGAAGTTCACGAAGAACTTATCCGCAAGACGTTCGCTCAACTCGTCCAGAATTGGACGGTGGAAGCGATTCTTAGTGCTCATCTTGCGGCTTAATTCGAAGTAAATGCGCAGTGACAATTGTTCTGCCCACGCACGTTGTTCCAAGTTAAGCACACCTGTAGCAAATTGAGAGTGCACTTCTGCCAAATCACTTTGGGTATCATTGTAAATCTCAATTAACGCACGAGCGTCTGTACCATCTTGTAAGTTTTCCCAGTTTCGCCACATGTTTTGTAGCAAAAGCGGAGCGTCATCATCAAGCTCATGTACTTCTTCCGGTAGGTACGACTCGGTACCAATTACGTTAGAAATCAATACAGCGTGGTGCGCTGTTAGCGAGCGACCCGATTCCGAAATGATCACTGGCATTGGTTGTTCGTATTGCAGACACACATCGCCCACTGTGTTCACGATATTACGTGCGTATTCTGCAAGGCCGTAGTTCATCGAATTCGATGATTGGCTGCGTGTGCCGTCATAATCCACTGCCAAGCCGCCGCCCACATCGAAGTACTCGATGTTTGCACCGAGTGCGCGTAGTTCGCAGTAGAAACGTGCAGACTCGTTCACACCATTGCGTACATCACGGATGTTTGCCATCTGTGAACCAAGGTGGAAGTGAACCAGTTGCATCGCGTCTAGGTTGCCTTCGCGTTTAAGACGTTCAATAACGCTAAGCACTTGCGATGCTGATAAACCAAACTTCGATTTTTCACCGCCACTTGCTTGCCATTTCCCTGCGCCTTGAGAGGCGAGGCGAATGCGTAAACCAAGGCGCGGTTTTACACCCAAACTTTTCGCTTCTTCTAGTACCAGATCCAGCTCAGAAAGCTTCTCTAGTACGATGAATACCTTGTGACCCAGCTTTTCACCGATCAGTGCAAGACGCACATACTCACGGTCTTTGTAGCCATTACACACGATCACGGAGCTACCTTGTTGAGCCAATGCAAGTACCGCCAACAACTCTGGCTTGCTACCCGCTTCAAGACCAAGCTGCTTGGTTTCTAGTTGAGCTTGGCTCGCTAGAATTTCATCCACCACTTCACGTTGTTGGTTTACTTTAATTGGGTACACCAACAAGTATTTGTTTGGATATTGGTATTCTTCAATTGCTTGGTTGAATGCGTGGCAAATACCATGCACACGTTGGTGCACGATTTGCGGGAAGCGTACTAATACAGGCAGATTTAACTGCTTCGCTTCTAGCTCATTTACAATAGCGCTGAAAGGGATTTGATGTGCACGATCACTACGTGGTGATACATATACTTCGCCTTGGTCATCAATGCCGTAGAAACCTTGGCTCCAGTAGTGAACGTTGTAGTCCGCGCGGATGCGGTCTAATTTAGTTGCTTTTTCCAACTCGATTCTCACAAAAATGTACTTAACTCCTTAATTAATTAGAAGGAAAAGTACAAAAAAGCAAATCATGAGGTATTTACCTCATACCCTGACACGAACTCCGTGTGCGCGCATTAACGGATAAAAGGGCCCTTGAGTCTAATGATTAAAATCTATCATCTCGATTATGATTTGTTGTCGTCGCTACGTGTGAATATTTGTTTACCGAAGCGTCCATTCTGCTGTTATAGTTGGTCTGACCAGTAAGGATTCGGTCATGAAGCATCTCACTAAAATAAGGACATATTTTGCAGCTGCACAGAATTCAGGGGTACATTCAGACCATGTATCTCGCCGAATATTCCGATAAATTATTGTTGCTTGATGGTGCCAGTCGAGCAGACATCCCTCATCTTAAAGACTTTATTGAACATCAACTCCATCGTCCTTTTTCTGACCTAAAGTTGGTTGTTGTGACCCACATGCATCCAGACCATGCTGGTGGTGCGCACAAACTACGTGATTTAACAGGATGTAAGCTATTGGCCGCAAAGCGAGAGAGCCAGTGGTATAGCGGTGTAGACGGTTGGCTAATGCATTTGACCGATTTAATGTTAGCACGCTGGATGGCGAATCGGATGCGTAAACCAAAGCAAAACCTGTGGTATTCCCGCAAGTTAAAGCCAGATATTGAACTTATTGATGGAGAGTTTATTCCTGGATTTGATGATTGGCAGGTGCTAGAAACGCTAGGGCATACTGATCGAGATCTGTCGGTTTATCATTCTGAACAAGATGTGCTGTATGTGGCGGATTTAATGGTGCAGGTGAAAAAGCATCTGATTGCGCCGTTTCCCATATTTCATCCGAATCAATATCGGCAATCATTAAAGCGTGTGTTTGAGATGAATCCGCAATGTTTGCTTCTGGCACATGGGGGAGAGGTGACTTTGGATGAAAAAGCGTATCAGCACATTTTGAATACAGCGCCGACTAAGCCAATGACGCACTGGCGAGTGACAAAAGTTAAAGCGAAGGGATTGTTGTTTGCGTTATTTCGTAGGAAGTAGGCGAAGATAAAGCCAGACGAGTGATGCTCAACAAAAACGTTCGATCACTCATCTGAAGCTACGGGGTTAAGATGCCAATAAGTGAGATTGGCTAGGATCAACGAGCACTTTGTCTGCCATGCCTTGACGACCTAACAACATCATGTAAGTCATTTTTTCACGGTTAGTCAACGTAATGTCGATTGGCCATTGTTGGTCGCCCATACGCAGCATCGTCGTGATCACGCAGCGGTGCTCAAAAGTACCGTTAGAAGATTTAACCTTACGGTTTGCTTTTAGTTTCGCTGTGCAGCGAACCACTTGTTCTAAATGGTATACATCTGGGTGCAGATCGAATGCAACATAAGACTGACCATCTTTTTCAAAGCAATCAATATTGTCTACATGTAATGAAGAGGTTTGAGCGCCTGTATCAATACGCGCTTCAAGGTGAGTAATCCCTAACTCTGGCAAGCAAATAGCTTCGGCATTCCCAATGATCATTTTCTGATTCATAGTGTCATCCTAGCGACGAGTAACAAGAGAGCCGTTTTTTGGCTCTCTTGTGCGTTAAACAAAAATCAACCTTTACCGCGAGTACGGTTTGAATTTGGCTTAGCGTTTTTCTCGATAAAATCGAAGATCATACCTGCAATGTTTTTACCCGTTGCTAGTTCGATGCCTTCTAGACCAGGGGAAGAGTTCACTTCCATTACCACTGGGCCATTTTTAGATTGAAGGATATCCACACCACAAAGGTTCAAGCCCATCACTTTCGCAGCATTTACAGCGGTCGCACGCTCTTCTTTGCTCAAACGCACGAGTTGTGCAGAGCCGCCACGGTGAAGGTTAGAACGGAACTCACCTTCTTTTGCTTGGCGCTTCATTGCGGCTATAACTTTATTTCCGACAACAAAACAACGGATGTCCGCGCCTTTTGCTTCTTCGATAAATTCTTGCACCATGATGTTAGCTTTCAAACCCATGAAAGCTTCAATCACGCTTTCTGCCGCTTTATTTGTTTCAGCAAGTACAACACCAATGCCTTGAGTGCCTTCTAGCAATTTAATCACTAGAGGTGCGCCACCAACGTTTTTGATCACGTCCTGAATGTTGTCAGGATGGTGAGCAAAGCCAGTGCGTGGCAAACCGATGCCTTTACGTGATAGCAGTTGTAATGAGCGCAATTTGTCACGAGAGCGGCTGATCGCGACAGATTCGTTGACACAAAATGTACCCATCATTTCAAACTGACGTACAACAGCAGTGCCGTAAAACGTAATAGATGCCCCAATACGCGGAATAACAGCATCGTATTGCGGTAATTCTTCACCCTTGTAGCGGATCTTAGGGTTGTTGCTCGTAATGTCCATATAACAGTGAAGCGTGTCGATCACATCGATTTGATGCCCACGTTCTTCACCCGCCTGTTTTAGGCGCATGGTTGAATATAAATTCTCATTACGAGAGAGAATAGCAATACGCATGGCAATTCCTTAGTAAGTCAGTACCAAATTAAAATATAAGTATAGAGCATAGAATGCAGTAGGCAGGTGATCATGTTATGACATAACCTACTTACTTCAACGATTTAGAATTGTGGTTGAACAACCACGTCGTCAGAGGTGCGCACCTTAGGGCGTTTTTTTGTGAGATGAAAACGAAAAAGCATCGTCGACACGACAAAAATATTTTATCAAACGCTCACGCCTTGCGGTATGAGACTGTCAAGGGTGAGATAAATAAAATTGAGCAAAAATTTCATCGCTTTGTCACGAATTATCGCTTAAAAAAGCGGCCAATTTGACCGCTGTTTTTAGCTGTTTTGATAGTGACTTAAAAAAAGTTCCGCCGTTTGGGTAGCTAACAGCCTAGATTCTTCATTCGACAAAGAGGGGCGAATTCCCATTAACTGCGGCCAGAATGCACTGCCTTTAAGTAAGTTGTGCAATTGAGTGCTTGCTATATGTACATCATCAATTTGCAAAGCGCCACTGTTCGATTTCTCAGTAAGCCAGCGGTACAGGGCGGTTTCCTGTTTCGACATTTGTTCTGCTTGTTCTTTGAGATCTTCCGGCTTAAATAAGAAGTGCCCAAATGCCACTTTTGCCAGCTCAATATAGTTTGGTTCCGTCACCACAATGATCTCGCTGTAGAGTAATTCAATCAATTGATCTTTGAGTGGCAGAGTGGCCAAGCGTTTAATATCGCTTTCCATCATTGACGAACGCCAAAGCTCAGTCAGCAACTCCGTCACGATCGCTTCCTTAGAAGGGAAGTGATTATAGACCGTGCGCTTAGAGACTTGTGCGATTGCAGAGAGCTTATCCATGCTGGTGTTTTGCACCCCAAACTCTTGGAACGCTTGCCTTGCCGCGCACAAGATGGCTTCTCTTTTGGTTTCGCTACGACTTTTTCTTTTTACATTCATAAGCTTGCTAAGTTAAGAAGATCATTTCTTGATCTATTTTACACTAAGTAGTTTACTTTTGATAATTAGAATGTAAACTGCACCGTGTAGTTTACATTTGTTCGGGTTAACTTTTTATGAAAAAAACTTTGCTAGCCACAGTAGGAGCGTTCGCGATGGGTACATCCATGATTTCTTGTTCTAATGTTGATACTGAAAAAGCGCCAACATACCCGGACAAATTTGCAAATACAGAGTTGGAATACAAAAGCGGTTTGGGCGACATGTTCGAAATCATGAAAGCGTATTTTACGACTGAGCGCTTTAACCCAACACCAACGATTGAAATTCCAGTGCATGCGATCACAGCGCGGCAACTGTTAGAAGAGCAAGATGACGTCATCTATCGTCTGGGTCATTCAAGCGTATTAATGAAGCTCGATGGAAAACTGGTAATGACCGACCCTGTATTCAGTGATCGCGCGTCTCCTGTACAATGGGCAGGGCCAAAACGCTTTCACCAACCCCCCATCACGATAGAAGATTTGCCAACTATCGATGTGGTGGTGATCAGTCATGACCATTACGATCACCTAGATAAAGCTTCTATTAAAGTGCTAGGCGATAAGGTGGGCACTTTCTTGGTGCCGTTAAAAGTTGGCCAATTACTGGTGAATTGGGGTGTACCCAAAGAGAAAGTGATCGAACTAGACTGGTGGGAGTCACACTCTGTTGACGGCATTGAATATACACTAACTCCGACTCAGCATTTCTCTGGTCGAGGTTTGACAGACCGCGATACGACGCTGTGGGGCAGTTGGGTTATCAATGCACAACAACACAAAGTGTTCTTCAGTGGTGACTCTGGTTACTTCAATGGCTTTAAAGAGATTGGCGAAAAGTACGGTCCGTTTGACTTCACCATGATTGAAACAGGTGCGTACAATGAACTCTGGTCAGACATTCACATGTTCCCAGAGCAAAGCGTTCAAGCACACATCGATGTGCAGGGC
Organism: Vibrio sp. Vb0888; assembly: GCF_033338835.1. Classification (NCBI taxonomy): domain Bacteria; kingdom Pseudomonadati; phylum Pseudomonadota; class Gammaproteobacteria; order Vibrionales; family Vibrionaceae; genus Vibrio; species Vibrio sp. Vb0888. The sequence continues at coordinate 895,054 of NZ_JAWOTL010000001.1, read as the reverse complement.
AAAGTGATGATGCCGATCCATAACAGCACGTTTGATTTATCAATGCACGATTGGAATGAGCCAATGCAACGTGCGTTAGACATCAGTGAAGAGCGCGGTGTTACGTTGGTGAGCCCTGAGATTGGTCAACGCTTGGCGATTGCGGAGCCTCAGCCTGCTAAGGCATGGTGGCAATAATTGCTGAGCTAAACAGCCAAACACCAGAATAGTTAAGTCACTTATCAGTAGTTACTATTAGTAGTTACGTGGTCAGGGATAAAGATAAAGGTGCGATGAAAGCAAAGTGGACGTTGTTACTTACATTAAGCATTCTGCCCACCTTTGCACTAGCAGGGGTAGAGCAAGATATCTCGACGTTGATAAAACGAGTTGAGCAATCCTCTTGCACCTTTATCCGCAACGGCAAGGCGTACACTAATCAAGAAGCGGCAGAACACATGCGCAATAAATGGGATTACGCCAAAGATGACGTTGATTCCGTGGATGTGTTTATAAAAGAAGTTGCGTCGAAAAGTTGGTTATCTGGCAAACCATATTGGGTGGATTGCCAAGAGGAACGCATTACCAGCGAAGAGTGGCTAACATCATTGATGCGCACCACCGATCACATCCAATAACACTTCTTTGATGGTCTGATAGCGCAGAGGTAGAGCACGACTGCGCTTACGAACCAGAAATAGCTCTTCACATACAGTGTTTTTCAGTTGAGCAATGTATAACGTGTCTTTTAGTGGAAAATTGTCGACCGCACTTTGAGGCAGCACGGTGAAGCCAAGTCCTTTGCTGACAGGCAGCAAAATTTGGCTCAATTGATTTACGTAGCCGGATAATGGTAAATCGCTCATCTTAATTTCTTGGAGCTGTGGTTCTTCACATTGGTCAAAAAACAGCGTCATGTAATGCTCGGCATCAGGGTGGCTAATGACACCACAGTCATGCAAGAGTTGTGGCGTTATCTGCTTATTTTGATAATGCTTTGGCAGAACCAAGCACAACCTCTCTTTACCAATTCGCTCACTGTGAAACAGACCTTTGTTGGGAACATCAGTCACGATACCAATATCGATGTGCCCTTGCGTTATGGCGTTGAGAATAGATTGATTTGGCGCGGCTTCTAAATGTAACGATAAGCTCGGGTGCTGTTTTTGCTTCTCCAAAATGGGCCCATACAACATTAACGCCATTGCACCAGAACAAGCCAGTTTACAGTGGCCTGAAAACGCATCATCAAAACTGAGCTCTTCGAGCAGCTTCTTCTCTCTATCTTCTAACTCGAGCGCATATGCGTAGACAATCCTGCCTTGCTCGGTTAATTCGAAGCTTTTGTTTTCGCGCTTGATCAAGGCATGCTGACAACTTTGCTCTAATTTTTTGATGTGTTGGCTGACGCCAGGCTGAGTCATAAAAAGTTTTTCTGCCGTTTGCGTAAAATGACCGACTTCAATCAATGTCTTAAATGTATGTAACCAAACAGGATTAAGCATAGTGTGTGATTTTCTGAGAGCTTTGTTGGGAGACGTAAAGAAAATGATAGCACGGTGTTTTATGAAAACAGAGAAGACTTAAACGATAAAGATGAATCGTTATCAATACATTACAGACAAAATAAAACCCCGCCTGGTTTCCCAGACGGGGCTTATTCTTTTTCGCAGCAATCCAGCTACTAATAGGTGCTCCCTGCATCTATCCTTGATTGTGGCTAAGTCCTTTAACCGAGTTCCTTGTTCATCGCCTTCCTAGCGGTGTCCATTCTTGCCTATCATCCTGACGGGCGAACTCTATCCTAGAGCTTAACTACATCCTTGCTGACAACTCATCCTAAGCTATCAAATCTTCATCCTGAAGATACCCAATCCTTTAGGCTTTTTTCCTGTTCCCGCCAACATCCTGTCGACAAATTGAGTATTGATGTTTTGCTGATTTGACTCAATTAACTTTTCTAAATTATTTTTACTTATTATTTTAAGTGAATTTAAATATTACTTTTAAATCATATGTTTAATGTTTTTTCTGGCATTGCTCTTAGAGGTGGTTAATCTATTTGCTTACAACTCTTGTAAGAGATCTCGCACAAGTTTGGTGGTGAATGTATTAATGAGCGCTTTTTGCTCCGAGTTCTGTGGATTGAACTGGATCACAATGCGTTAAAAGGGAGACGATAAAGATGAAAGTGAATTGATCTTGAGTAGAGATTTGTTTGAAAAGAAATAAAAATTCTTGCGGTTTTTATAAACAGTATGGTAGATCTGAAATGCCCACCTTGTTAATCCTTATTAAGATTCAATGACAGTATAAGTAGGGAACTTGATTGCCATTTTTCTGTCATATCTGGTGAGTAAGTTAACTGTGTCAGATAGATAATATGCCGTTTGCCAGTAAAAACAGGCTGCAAGAAATCGGTAATTATCATTATGTTGTGAAATTGGTCACGGTTAAATGATTGATTCCCTTATAGATTGAAGGGGATACGACCTTAGACAATAAGCTCCATGAGGAGCGTTACTTATATAAGATGAGGGACTTTACTATGAAAAAGACTAGAAGAGCTCAGCTACATCGTGTGCGTATTCAATACTGGAAAGACACGAAAGACGCCCCAGCTAAAAAATCATAGTTAATTATACCTAAAGGCACGAGCTGGCTGTGGAACGCAGTTTCCCGTTGATTGCCAGCTCAAAAACGCCACAATCACTCCGCGCAACTTCCCAAGCACCCTATTTTTAATATCGCATTCTTCCAAAAATAAAAAAGCCAGTCTTAAGACCAGCTTTCTCTACCATTTACTGAGCTCTGCGTATTACAGGTTGCCCTTTAGTTACAGGTAGTTGGCGTCAACTAGTTCGCCCGCTTGCGCGCTTTTCACTTCTGGGCGTGCTTCTAACCATTTGATAACTTGCGCTTTCTGTTCTTCAGTCGCACTGCCGTAACGGTCAGTAGAACATAGGAAGCCTTCAAACAGTTCTAGACCACCGCCACCGAAGCAAAGACCAAGCTCGTCAATGTAGTCGATAAAGTCATCAACGAATGCATCGTAACGGTCGAAGTCGTTAATGTCTGTTTCACAGCTGATCTCGAAACCTAGGATTGCGAACTCACCTAAGAACAGCTTTTTACGGATACGACGGCTCTTGTTATCGATCTTGTCTAATTTCATGATTATCTCTCGTAGATGATTTGATTTCGTACACCTTATACCTTCTATCACACTTTAGCCCAAGTAAAATCAGAATGAAGCGATACAGTTGGTGATTATGTAACCAGAATTTAATTGCTTCGTTAGCTGTGTTGGTTGGTTTGCAGTATTGTTGAAACACAAGTTTCATATGTTTTAAGCACTTTTGTCATTTTTCTTATCCAAACTTCTTGCCGTTCAACTAATCACTTATTTATTAATTAAACTATAAGATCGGGAAAGTAAAAATGAGCAAGGAAACCTTTGACGCGACGCGTTATAACCAAAGTGAAAACAAACCATTTGAAGAAGTATTAGAAGCGAGCCTATCTCGACGCAGCATTCTGAAAGGTGGTTTAGGTATCAGTGCGATGACAGCGTTTGGTGCTTTCGGATTGGCTGGTTGTAACTCGTCTGACTCAGGGAGTACAGTAAGCAGTGGTTCGGGCGCATCTAAAGCCGTTCTTAACTTTGAATCTATCCCTGGCTCACTCACTGACGCAGTTTCAATTCCACAAGGCTACACCGCACAAGTACTAGTACCTTGGGGAACACCACTTAATGCACAAGGCAGCGCATGGCAAAATGATGGTACCAACACCAGTACCGATCAGTTAAATGCGCTAGGCATGCACCATGACGGCATGCATTTTTTCCCATTGAACGATAGCACTACAGATGGCTTGCTATGTATTAACCACGAGTACATCGACACATCAGCACTGCATCCAAACGGTCCGACGGTTGAAAATGGCGTACGTACCATTGTAGATGAAGTGCGCAAAGAGATTAACGCGCACGGTGTATCAGTGGTTCGCATTCAACTGGAAGACAACATGTGGAAGTTGGTTGATACCGACCCACTAAACCGTCGTTATACTGGTGCGACAGTCATGGATTTGTCTGGCCCGGTAGCCCACACATCTTTAACTGTCACTCGTTTCTCACCAGATGGCAGCCAAGCGCGTGGTACGTTAAACAACTGTGGCAACGGCTACACGCCGTGGGGCACGTACTTAACGTGTGAAGAGAACTGGCCAGGTTACTTTGTTAACGCCGGGACTCGTACAGAAGAGCAAGATCGCATTGGTGTCGATGACCAAAGCACTCGTTACCTATGGGAGACATTAGCAGGAAATGCAGAAGAGCGTCTTGATGAGTTCTCTCGCTTTAATGTGGCTCCAACAGGAGCAAGTGCGATGGATGATTACCGTAATGAAGCCAATGGTCACGGTTACATTGTCGAGATTGACCCTTACACGCAAAACTCACGTGCGAAGAAACGTACTGCGCTAGGTCGTTTCCGTCACGAGGGCTGTACTTTCGGTAAGCTTGAAGAAGGCAAACCAGTGGTATTTTATTCTGGTCACGATTCTCGCTTTGAATACCTATACAAATTTGAATCTGCGGCAGCGTGGGATCCAGCAGATGCTAACCCTGATAACCGCTTGGCGATGGGTGACAAGTACATGGACGAAGGCACACTGTATGTGGCGCGCTTCAATGAAGACAGCACAGGTACTTGGTTACCATTAACGCTTGATAGCGTAACAACCGCTGGTGGTACATTAGCGGATCACTTTGATTCACTGGCTGAAATTATCATCAATACTGCGGGTGCGGCGGATTTAGTTGGGGCAACACCAATGGATCGACCAGAGTGGTGTACGGTTGATCCATTCACGGGTTCAGTATATTTAACATTGACGAACAATACGCGCCGTACAGATGAAACCAATCCTGCGAATCCACGTTTAAATAATAAGTTTGGTCATGTTATTCGTTGGGATGAAGGTGCTTCAGCAACTGACTTTACTTGGGATATCTTTGTGTTTGGTTCGCCAGCAAATGGTGATGCAGATACCAACCGTTCTGGCTTGAATGAGTTAAACCAGTTTGCGAGCCCAGACGGATTAGCGTTTGATGGCCGTGGTATTTTGTGGATTCAGACTGATAACGGCGCAGATGAAGTCACGTCTTACACCAATGATCAAATGTTGGCTGTTGTGCCATCTAAGCTAACAGATGAGAATGGTGATCAAGCTGTGATTGGTGCGGATAATCAAGCTGAATTGAAACGCTTCTTTGTCGGACCAAATGGTTGTGAAGTAACAGGCTTTACCATCAGCCCTGATTACAAATCATTGTTTGTGAATATTCAGCACCCAGGCAACTGGCCATACAGTGAAGATGCAGCCGAAGAAACGCCTGCTGGTGTTTCTGTGCGCCCACGAGCGGCGACAGTGGTTATTCGACGTGAAGACGGTGGAGAGATTGCAGTTTAATCTCTAAATGAATAAACACCTTAAAATTCAAGCCCTGCAATTGCAGGGCTTGATGGTTTAGGCGAATGCCTAGTTGCACTTTATACCTAGACAACCGGCTTAGCTTTTCAATGAACCGCCTGAAGTACGAATCACGTCTTGATACCAGAAAAAGCTTTTCTTGCGTTTACGTTCTAGCGTTCCTTGCCCATCATCATGACGATCGACATAGATAAAGCCGTAACGTTTGCTCATCTCTGCGGTTGAGTTTGCGACCAAATCGATTGGCCCCCAGCTGGTAAAGCCCATCAGCTCAACGCCATCCAGAATCGCTTCGTGTGCTTGAACAAGATGGTCGTTCAAGTAAGCGATGCGGTAATCATCTTGAATCTCACCGTTTTCATCGATTTCATCACGTGCACCTAAGCCGTTTTCTACGACAAACAGTGGTTTTTGGTAGCGATCGTGAAGGAAGTTCAGCAGAACGCGAAGACCCTTTGGATCGATCAACCAACCCCATTGGCTCTTCTCAAGATATGGGTTTGGTACGCTATCGACAATGTTACCCACTTCCTTCTGTTTCGGGTCTGCACTTGCACAGCCACTTGCGTAGTAGCTGAATGAGATGAAATCGACACTTGCCGATGCAATTTCTTCTAAGTCGCCTGCTTCCATCTGAATTTCGATACCGTTTTCACGGAAGTAACGCTTCATGTAGCCAGGGTACTGACCACGTGTTTGCACATCACCGAAGAACAACCACTTGTTGTTTTCATGCATTGCTGCCAGCACGTCATCAGGGTTACAGGTGTATGGGTAATTGATTGCGCCAAGCAGCATGTTACCAATCTTGCCGTTTGGTACGATTTGCTGACAAAGTTTTACCGCTTTTGCGTTTGCGACTAGCTGGTGGTGAATCGCTTGGTAAATCTCTTGTTCACTGGCGCCTTCTTGCAAACCAACACCAGTAAATGGTGCGTGTAGAGACATATTGATTTCGTTGAAGGTTAACCACAGCTTCACTTTGTCTTTGTAGCGTTCCAGCACTGTGCGAGCATAACGTTCGAAGAATTCGATGACGCGACGATCGCCCCAACCGCCATAGTTTTCAACCAGTGCGTAAGGCATTTCGTAGTGAGATAAGGTCACGAAAGGTTGGATGTTGTGCTCGGCAAGTTCGTCAAAAATTTTATCGTAGAACGCCAAACCTTCTTCGTTAGGTTCTAGTTCGTCCCCGTTCGGGAAGATGCGGCTCCATGCCAAAGAGAGACGCAGACAGTTAAAGCCCATCTCTTTGAACAGCGCGATGTCTTCTGGGTAGCGATTGTAGAAGTCGATCGCCACGTCTTTGATACCCGGTGTACGCTCTTCACGGGTTTGATGCGGACTCAAAATACCGTTTGGCAGCATGTCTGATGTCGATAACCCTTTACCCCCAAGGTTGTACGCCCCTTCTACTTGGTTTGCAGCAATGGCACCACCCCAAAGAAAATGTTCAGGAAACTTAATCATGTTTCTCACTCTTTATCGTTCGGAAGTTATTCGTTTTATTTGCTTGAGAATAGTGTAGGTCAAGGAGGGATTCTTGTATCGAGATCGTGTTTTTCTCAAACAGCGGGGATGCCTAGTTCTAATGATGATTTTGTAATCAATATCAACCTAGGCTGATTTGAACAATAGAGTGAAAGTCAGCCCATTTTGTTCATTCTTATGCACGGTAATTTGTCCGTTCATATCACGCATATTGTTGGCCGTAATCGCTAAACCCAGCCCCAATCCTTCACCAATTTTCTTTGAGGTTTGGAAGGGCTCGAACATCGACTCAAGCATCTCATCCGACACGCCGCAGCCATTATCACTGACGATCAGTTCGACCTGATTGCCGGTTGGGTTGACGATCAAGCTGAGCTGCGGGTTGGTGGTGTTGTTCATTGCGTCTAGCGCATTCGAGACAAGATTACCGAGCACCTGAAGCAGTCGTTGTTCTTCACCCATGATATTAGGTAAGTCATGAGGAACACGAACACGCACATCCACTTTGTCTAATTGGGATTGATAAACGCGTAAGGTCTCTTCGAGTGCGGAGGTAAGAGAAATTGCTTGTAGGCTTTCTGGTTTGTTATAGGCGAACGTCTTTAACTGGCTAGTCATGCTTGCCATGCGATCAATCAGCTTCTGTACTAATACGTTGTTGGCTTTCATCATCGCGGTTTCACCGCGCTCTGCTAGCAGCTCGTTCGTGGTGAGCAGGGTACGCAAGCCCGTCAGCGGCTGATTGAGTTCATGAGTGATCGCGCTCGACATGCGACCCAAGGCGGCCATTTTGCTCGATTCAATCAACTGGCTTTGCGCCTCTTTTAGTGCTTGAGTTCGCTCTTCAACCCGTTGTGCCAGTTCTTGGTTGACCTGTTGCAGTGACTGTTCGGCTTTTTTCCGCTTGCTGATGTCGATGATCGTTGCAAGGAAATACTGCTCGCCATGCCAAGGGAAACTGGTTAGCGAGAACAGGACAGGGAAGACGCTTCCATCGCTGCGTCTGGCAATGGTTTCGACCGTACTGATCTCTGCGAGCTCTTTATGTTTAGGTAAGTCCTTGAGCAACTTAAGTGTGGTGGAATTAGGATTGCCTGCATCGAATAACTCCCAAGCAAAAGCGTGTCGATTGACGCTTTCTGGTAAACAGAACAAACGCTTCGCCATTGGGTTGAGATCGAACAGTTGTCCTTGTTCATCAATCAATAGCAAACCAACGTGGGTTTTATTGATCATCTGTTTCAAGCGGCGTTGAGACTCTTCCAACAGGGCTTGAATTCGCTGTTGATTGATGTGCTTTTGGCGACGTTGTAGACCAATGATGACGAGTAATATAACCAATAAGAGTAGCGCTGCTACGCTCCAACCAATTACGTTGATGGTTTGCTGAATCGGCTTAGAAGGGGTGAGGTAGCTTACGTACCAATTCAAATCATCCAATTTTACGGTGTGCGCAAAATAGCGTTGCTGATTGAGCGTCCACACACTGATATTGGTGTTGTCGTATAAGCGCTGCGTTTCTAACTGAACGGTGTTGCTCGGTTCGTTAAACCAGTCAGCGTTATAGAGCGAGCTGCTCGATAGGAAAAAGCGTTGCTGGCGATTTTGCAACGTAATGATGTCTTGGCTAGTAATAGTCTGTTCGGTCAATAAGCTGAGGTTGATTTGCACCACCACAATGCCTGCTATATCCAGACCGTCGTAGATAGGGGCTGCAAGATAATACAACGGACTCGAACCTTTGGTTTTGTTCACCAAGGAAACACCGCCGCCTTGATTGTGAATTTGTTCCACAATGGCTTTTCGGTCAGATAGGCTAAAGCGCTCTTCGATTAAACTCGAGACCAATACTTCGCCAGAGTTAGACAGGATTAGCCAACCTTCCGTATTGGCGGCTTTATCTAGCTGAGTCAGTTGGGTTTGCAACGGTTCGTAATAAGTCCGGTTTCCTTTCACAAACGCGATGGTTTCCGGGTTATTGGTGACAAGGTAAGGCAAGTGATAGAAGCGTTTGAGTGCACGGCGAACTTCACCGATATAGTCGAGCAGTTTTTGTTGAGCTTCGGTTTGAGTTTGTACGCTCAACCATTGACGAGCAACCTCTCTGCTGGCGCTATAACAAGACAACATCAGCACTGCTGCAATTACGACCACAAGCCACGTTTTGCCATTCCTTTTGCGCTGCATACTGACTCCGTTCAGCTAGTGCGTTCTCACCGAGAGTCATTAAAGAGTGCGCCTAACTGGTTGGATGTTAAAGACTTGTAAGCAAGAAGTGAGATCTAGCTCCTTTTCTCCTCAGTGGTTTTTGCTACCGTTAGCAAAGAGCGATTTCTATTCCACCTACGGTAGTAACTCATGGCTTTTGACGACACCCCTAAAATTGCACTTATCGAAGACGATGACATTGTTCGTCAGGCTACCAGTCAGTGGCTGCAACTGGCGGGGTTCGACGTGACCGCATTCAGTTTAGGAGAAGAGGGGAAAGCGGCCATTCTTAGCCAAGAATTTGATGCGATTGTCAGTGATGTTCGCCTGCCGGACACCGATGGTTTGTCGATACTAGAAAGCCTGATTGCCAATCACATTCCAACGCCGGTTATCTTGATCACCGGACATGGTGACGTTGACATGGCTGTCGGGGCGTTACAAAACGGTGCGTTCGATTTTATCGAGAAACCTTTCCAACCTGAGCGCTTATCTCAACGTGTGACCGAAGCGGTCGAGAGTTATCGCGCACAAACGTCTACTCAAGATCGTCAAGAGTACCTTTCTAGCGTTAGCGGCTTAGAAGAAGTGTTGATTGGGCGAAGCCGAGTTATGCAACAGCTTAGAGAACAAGTAGCCAAGTTAGCACGCATTGATACCAACGTGATCATTTACGGTGAGACAGGTTGTGGTAAAGAGCTGGTAGCGACCAGTTTGCACAATGAAAGCCAACGTAGAACCCATCATTTTGTGCCAATTAACTGTGGTGCTATTCCTGAGAACTTGTTTGAAAGTGAGCTGTTTGGGCATGAAGCAGGGGCATTTACTGGAGCGGGTAAAAAGCGCATTGGTAAATTGGAATACGCGGATAAAGGCACCTTATTCTTTGATGAAATCGAGAGTATGCCGCTGTCGATGCAGGTGAAAGTGTTGCGTTCATTACAGGAACATACGGTAGAGCGCGTTGGGGGTAACCAACAGATCTCGGTTGATTTAAGAGTGATCGCCGCCGCGAAAGAAGATCTCAATGATCATGACGAGTTTCGTCAGGATTTGTACTATCGTCTTAATGTGGCGCAGATCTATTTGCCACCGCTACGTGAGCGAGAAGAAGATGCGTTGATCTTGTTCGAACACTTTGCTCTGAAAAGTAATCCTGAGAGTCGTCCGCTGAGTGAAGCCGATAGAAAGGCCGTTCTTGCTTACTCTTGGCCCGGTAACGTACGTGAGCTTAGGAATGTAGCGATGCGTTTTGCATTGGATGAAACCGTCTCCGTGATGGAAATTCTCTCCAGTCGACCATCCTCAACAACCGAAGAGACGCATGCAGGCGTGCCGTTGGCGATTCAGCTACATAACTTTGAACGTAAGGTGCTACATGATTCTTTAGTTAGGCATCATGGACGCATCAATGAGGTGATGCAGGAGTTGGATTTACCACGTCGAACCCTTAACCAAAAGATGCAGAAGTTTGGTTTGAATCGCTCCGACTATACTTAGTGCGATTTCTAGCTAATTCGAAATTACTGGCATAACAAACACGTTATGCGCTTTTGGCTGGAGCTGGGACAAACTTATAATTTAGGTCTTTCCCTTCTCCAAACAAGGTAACGAGGTTCCTTCCAGTATGTTTAGAGCTATATAGCGCTTCGTCTGCTTCAGCAAGCGCCTCTTGAAGTGATTGCCCCTCAGATAACTGACTGATACCAAAGCTCATGGTCACTTCAGTTTTAAATGATTGCAAAGCGGTTTCAGTTTCGACCGCAAGGCGAATTTGCTCTGCGACAATTTTGGCTTGTTGTGCTTTTTCGAGCAAAACAATCATGAACTCGTCACCACCAAATCGCACAATGCAGGCTGACTCAGGAAGATGCTTTTTAAAAATAGTGGAGATCGTTGCCATGACGGAGTCGCCAACCGTGTGACCATAGTGATCATTAATCGCTTTGAACTTGTCGACATCAGTCATAATAATGCTGATTGCTTGGCTTTTTTTATGTGCTTTACTAACCAAGTTTGGAACGATTTCTTCCATGGCTCGACGATTATATAGCCCTGTGAGTGCATCTAAATGAGAGAGATCATTTATGGATTGCACCAAGCGTCCGTTAATTAACCACAGCATACTAAAGCTCAAAGCAACGATCAGGCAGATGCTAAATAAGAAAGTCAGCTGATGGATAAGGCCTGCGACCATAAAACTTGGTAACTCACCTGAAAAAGTACTCCAAAGCGCCCTAAATCCCATAAAAAAACTAAATCCAAAGAAAGAGTAAGCCATTGCTTTAACAGGGAGCTTTAAGTCCTTTTGGGTACCTTTAAGCATGGCGACACCACTAAAGAAGGTGACGATACAAATATACATGCTCAGATAAATAATGCGGCTTTTGATAGAAGGGTCATGGAAGGTGAAATAGTAAAATGAACCACTGAAAACAGGTGTTAACAAGGTAAGACAGTGAGCCAATTTTAAAGGATATTGACGAAAAATGCTTACGCTATATAGCGTAAGCAAGAAGCCGACTAATATGAGAGTGTTGGCTATGACGATGGTCAGCCAGTCTGGCGCAGAGCCTCTAAAGCCAAGTAAAAAAGGGCCTAAACCAATAAACAGTAGTGATATCGAGAAGGTTTTTAAGCCTTTGACTCTACCCTGAGTGTATTGATAACAAAGCAGACTAATAGAGTAAATGCAAGAGAACAGAATAACGATAAAGTTCAGTGTTCTGATGTCTAGATACTGATTATCCATAGGCGACCCATATCAATCTTTCATTCAGGCAACTCCTTTGCCTGATATCAATAAGCGAGCTACATAGTAACGCACTTATTGAGCGATGTCTTATGTTAAACGGCTATTCATTCACCAGCTCGAATTGTTCGGTTTGGTTGGTTTTCGTCGTAAACAGCAGACCAACAATCATCATAAATACGCTAGGCACAATCCAGCTAGCAAAGTCATTGTACAGAGGCATGTAATTACCCATCCACTCATCAGTGGAACTTGGCATGTAACCTAGGATGTGCAGCGCATCAACACAACCAAACGTTAGAGCAGTGAATGCGGTTGCTACCACCATGATTTGCGACATCTTGTTGCGCACTGGTGCCATGATCATCAACGCAATCGCGACTGGGTGAAGCGCCACAACCGCTGGCAATGTGATAGCCAATAGTTGCTCTAGACCTACGTTGGCGATCAAACCAGCCAATACCATGGTCGTGATAACGCAGCCTTTGTAGTTCACTTTGCTGAAAGTGTTGTCGTAGAACTCACTGCCTGCGGTGGTTACGCCGATAGCAGTAGTCAAACACGCCAATACCATCACGGCACCTAGTAGTAGTGAACCAAACGCGCCGAAGTGGCTGAAGGTGAATGCCGTTAAAATGTCGCCACCATTGCTGAACTCAGAACCCAAGTATGAGCTTGTCGAGCCAATGTAAGCCAATGAGATGTAAACAAACGCCATGGCAACCGCGTACATCAAAGCTGCGATTAGCGTGTATTTTGCGGTGGCTTTCGGGCAATCCACACCCATGCTGCGAATCGCGCGGAAGATAATCCAACCAAAACCGATAGAACCTAATGCATCCATGGTCATGTAACCTTGGGTTAAGCCTTCAGCAAATGCGCCAGATACGTATGGTCCCGTTGCGGCAGTTAGCTCACCTGCAGGAGAAACCAAAGCCGTCACAGACATGATGATCAAGATTGCCATCAAGGCAGGCGTTAAGATCTTGCCTAGGTTGTCGACCAACTTACCCGGATATAGAGCAAATAGAATGGTGATAGCACAGAAGGCAATAGTGAAAGGCACCAAAGCGGCATCACCAAACATTGGCGCAAAGCTGAATTGATAAGCGACGGTAATCGCACGTGGGATTACGAACGCAGGGCCAATCACAATAAATACCATCACCCAAAAACTTGTCGCCAAAGGTTTAGGCAGGGCAGCGGTTAATTTGTCTGAACCGTTTACGATAGCCACCATCACCAGTGCCATCGCAGGCAGACCAACACCCGTTAAGAGGAAGCCAGACATCCCGCTCAGAAAGTTTTCACCTGCTTGGTAACCCAAAAATGGAGGGAAGATCAGGTTACCTGCGCCTAAGTACATGGCGAAAGTCATGAAGCCCAAAGCGGCGATATTGCGTGCGCTTAACATTGTTATTCCTCTTATGTTTCGCTTGGAAGAAACTGAAAGGAATGGGAGGAGTATGTGGCGTTCCCGTCAGCTTCTTCTCAAGCTGACAGAAAGTTTAGATATAGCCTGTCAGCTCTGAATCAGTTTCAGAGAGAGCAGGAGGATCGCCGCAGCAACGCCAGATGGGCGTTTTAAAGCGAATTGTAATTGCGCAGTTGCTGACATGGGTGATCCTTAATGACGAAAAAATACCAAGGAATACGTTTGCCTTGGTGTGTTGTTACCCTAACGAACATAGGGCTATTGGCACAACCCCGAAGTAGAAAATAAGTTGATACGGTCAATGTTTGTTTCTGAACTGGTGGATCGAACTGCTTTTTAAATTCAAAATTAGAATAAATGACTTTTCATTTCTGTAACATGGCTTGTTTTGCTGTATTTTTGTGCTATTTGTAGTCGTTTAGGCTATAAACCTCCGCTGATAAAGTGAGCAGTTTAGAATGATGCGCTTTTTCTTCTTATTGTTAAGACGCTCATTAGTTGCAGTTCAATCCAAAATTGCATCGGCAAAATATTGCTTATTAGTGAATCGTGCATTTATTTTGTCTTGATCACATTTTATTAACCTTTTGCGATCTAGGCGTGCAACCTTCTTCTCTTCAATGAGCAAGATCTTGCTCATTACTTTGCTATTAAATCAGCATGATTTTGCTCATTTTTGATGTCTTTCAGCACTTAGTTCAATAAATACAAAGGGTTAAAAGTTGGCATTTCAATTGCTCTAGGGAATTTGTTGTTAATAAAGATTTAACATGATGTAAATCCCCAATCGTGAAACGACTACACGGAGAGTAATAATGAAAATGAACAAGCTGGTAAAAGCTTTGGCTGTCGCTGTGACTTCTTTTGGTATTGCTGCTAACGCTGCGGCAGAAGATCGTAGCTACATTCTTGCAACGGCATCGACAGGTGGTACCTACTACCCTGTGGGCGTAGCGCTGGCGACGTTAAGCAAAGTGAAATTGGCACCAAAGCACCACTTCTCCCTTTCTGCAATCAGCTCTGCGGGCTCTGGTGAAAACGTCAAACTGCTGAACGAAAACGAAGCACAGTTCGCGATTCTACAAGGTCTTTACGGTGCATGGGCTTGGTCTGGCGAAGGTCCTTATGAGAAAAGCGGTCGCCAAGAGCAGCTGCGCTCAGTCTCTATGCTTTGGCAAAACGTTGAGCACTTTATTGTTCGCTCTGACTTAGCAAAAACTGGCACGGTGACTGACCTGAACAACCTAGATGGCAAGAAGTTCTCTATCGGTAAGAAGAACTCTGGTACTGAGAACTCGGGTCGCCATATCATGAAAGGTCTGAAGGTCGACCCTGATAAGTTCAATCTTGCTTACATGGGCTACGGCGGCAGCGCGAGCGCACTTCAAAACGGTACCATTGACGGCATGAACACGCCTGCAGGTGTACCTGTTGGTGCGGTTACTCAAGCTTTTGCTGCGTTGGGTAAAGACATTTCGATTCTTTCGTTTACTGACGAACAAATCAAAGAGGCGAACGGCAATTACAACCTATGGACGAAGTACGAGATCCCAGCGAACACGTACCCGGGTCTAGATAAGCCGATCACCACCATTGCACAGCCAAACTTCTTGGCAGTTCGTGAAGATATCTCGGAAGAAGACGTTTACCAGCTAACCAAAGCGATCTACGAGAACCTGCCTTTTCTACAAGGAATCCACAAAGCAACAAAAGCAATGGCGATTGAGAAAGCGATTGCTGGCTTGCCAGTGCCTCTTCATCCAGGTGCGGCGCGTTACTACAAAGAAATGGGCATCGAAATCCCATCAGACCTAATGGCGAAATAACGCTAACTTGGCCCCGAGTTTTGGCTCGGGGCATTTTATCCCTACCGATTTCTAAGATGGAAAAAGCCGCCAGAGCTTGGAGTATGAGATGAGCGACTCAATAGAAAAGGAATTGCAGAAATTTGAGCTGCCCACGCGCACTGATTTTCCGTGGGTAACCACCACAATCACAGTGTTTGGCGTGGTGTTGTCTGCTTTGCACATTTGGTTTAATACCTTATCGACGTTACCAGAGTTATGGATTTCCGCGACCCACTTTGCTGGCTTTGCGGTGATTTGTGCGCTTTGGTATCCGGCTCATATCTCTCTCAAGCAGAGTAAGATTGCACTCGGTATCGATGTGTTAATTGCCATGGGCGCGGTCGCGTGTTTGCTATACATTCCCTATGCCGAAGATGCGCTCTACGAACGTGGTGTGAAGTTCGTGACCAGCGATTGGGTCTTCGCCATCATGGCAATCCTGATTGTGATTGAGCTTATCCGACGCACCATGGGTTGGTTTATTCCAGTGCTGATTGTGGTGTGTCTCAGTTACGTTGTGCTTTGGGGTAAGTGGGCGACAGGTATTTTCCACTTCCCGGGTTTGAGCATGGAAACCTTGCTCTACCGTAGCTTCTATTCTTCTGAGGGCATGTTTGGCTCTATCTCGCGCATCAGTTGGACTTTCGTATTCATGTTCATTCTGTTTGGTGCGTTTCTTGTGCGCTCTGGTGTCGGTGATTACATCATCAATGTGGCACGTGCTGCGGCTGGCAAAATCATTGGTGGTCCGGGTTTTATCGCAGTGATTGGCTCCGGTTTGATGGGTTCAGTATCGGGCTCTAGTGTGGCAAATACGGTTTCAACCGGTGTTATCAGTATTCCTTTAATGCAAAAAGCAGGTTTCCCTTCGCGCTTTGCGGCGGGTGTTGAAGCTGCAGCGTCAACAGGTGGTCAGTTGATGCCACCAGTGATGGGGGCGGGTGCTTTCATCATGGCGTCTTACACGCAAATTCCTTATGTTGATATCATTGCGGTTTCTTTCATTCCTGCTCTTATCTATTTCTTGTCTGTTGCGTTCTTTGTGCGTATCGAAGCCAAACGCAGCGGCGTTCAAAAAATCACGACCAGCGATGAATCTCTATTAAAAGTGTTGATCAGCGGTTGGCACAACCTTATCCCGCTGGCGGTATTGGTCACTTTGTTGGTTCAAGGTTTTACGCCAACTTACGCTGCGGGCTTGTCGATCATTTCAGTGGTGGTGGCGTCTTGGTTTTCGAAAGATCATAAGATGGGACCAAAAGCGATCATCGAAGCACTTTCGCAAGGCGCGAAAAACATGGCGACAACCGCTGTATTGCTGGTGGGTATTGGTTTGGTGATCAACGTGATCAGTACAACGGGTATCGGCAACACGTTCTCATTGATGATCGATGGTTGGGCGAATGGTGACTTGTTCATCATGATCGTTCTGATTGCACTCGCTTCTCTTGTTTTGGGTATGGGTTTACCTGTGACAGCGGCGTATATTGTATTGGGTACACTGTCTGCCCCTGCGCTTTACAAGTTGATTGCAGAGAACCAATTGCTTGAATTGATGGTGTCGGGTCAATTGCCTGAACAAGCAAAAGCCATCTTTATGTTGGCGGCGCCAGAAAAGCTGGAACTTCTTAATGCACCAATGGCGTTGGAAACCGCGAAAGAAATGGTGGCGTTAGTACCTGCGGACTTTATGGAAACCCTACTAGAGCAAAGTTTGGGTATGGAAGCGGTAGGCTTGGCATTGCTGGCTGCTCACCTCATCATCTTTTGGTTATCGCAAGACAGTAACGTTACACCACCAGTGTGTTTGACCGCTTTTGCAGCAGCAACCATCGCCAAAACACCACCGATGCGCACTGGTTTGATGGCGTGGAAAATCGCTAAGGGTTTGTATCTTGTACCATTACTTATTGCCTACACAGGCTTAGTCAGTTGGGATGTGACGTCAGTGATTACCGTGGGCTTCTTTGCCATCATCGGTACCTATGCATTGATTGGTGCGATTGAAGGTTATTTGGAAGGTCCTCTAAACATTCTGACACGCCTCTTGTTGGTAGTGGTGGGTACATTGCTGGTTTGGCACGACATCCCAATGTTGGTTCGTGTGGCAAGCTGCGCGGTATTTGTCGCGGTGTTCATTTACAGTGGTCGCAAGTTCAAATTGCAACAATCTCAACTATCGGTTTTATAAGAGGTCGTATGAAATCAGTCTATGACTACATCATTGTTGGTGGCGGTATCGTTGGTGTGTCGACAGCATGGCAACTGCAGCAACGCCACCCAGACAAGTCCATTTTATTGGTTGAGAAAGAGTCCGGTTTTGCGAAGCACCAAACCGGACACAATAGCGGCGTGATTCATGCTGGAGTGTACTACGCACCGGGCAGCCTAAAAGCCGATTTTTGTAAGCGTGGGGTAGAGCGAACCATTTCGTTCTGTGCTCAGCACGATATTCCGGTGGAGAACTGTGGCAAGTTACTGGTTGCGACCAATGAGCAAGAAGTCGAACGCATGAATGCCCTCTATGAGCGCTGCCATGTCAACGGCATCGACGTAAAGCTACTCGATGAAGTTCAACTTAAACTGGCTGAGCCAAACATCACGGGATTGGGCGCGATTTATGTCAAAACCACCAGTATTGTCGATTATCGTTTGGTCACTGAGCAGATGGCGGAAGAGTTCAAAAAGCTCGGCGGTCAAATCAGTTTGAGAACCAAAGTTGTGGCTGCCGAAGAGAAGGACGAAGAAGTCCAACTGACCTGCACTTCAGACGGTCAAACGATGCAGCTCAATGCCAAATTCTTGGTCACTTGCAGCGGCTTGATGGCGGATCGCATGACTAAGATGATGTCTATTCCGACCGATTTCCAAATCATTCCTTATCGTGGTGAATACTACCGCTTAGATAGCAAACACGACCAAGTGGTGAATCATCTCATTTATCCAATTCCAGACCCTGATTTGCCATTCTTGGGCGTCCACCTGACCCGCATGATTGATGGCAGTGTGACCGTAGGTCCAAATGCCGTGCAAGGCTGGAAGCGAGAAGGGTACGACAAGGTTAACTTCAGCTTGCAAGATACCATGCAAATGCTCAGTTTCTCCGGTTTCTGGAAGGTGACACATAAGCATCTAAAAACCGGACTGGATGAGTTTAAGAACTCGTGGTGGAAGCCGGGCTACCTCAAGTTGGTCAACAAATATTGCCCAAGCATCAAGGTAGACGATCTCAAACCATATCCTGCGGGTATTCGTGCGCAAGCGGTGTTATCCGACGGAACCTTGGTTCATGACTTCTTGTTTGCCGAAAGCGCAAGAAGCCTGCACGTTTGCAACGCACCCTCACCCGCAGCGACATCTGCGATGCCCATTGGGGAGTACATTTGCGATAAAGTGAATGAGAAGATAGAGGCGAAAACGGTATAAAACAAAGGCGACGTAACTGTCGCCTTTATTGTATTTGAATCTGGGAATTAGGAGTTGCCATCTTTAGGGCAGAGTTCGCCTTTCTTGGCGTGTCTCTCGATCATGTAATCGCCGCGAGCACTGTGCAATACAATTGCATTCCAGACTTGGCCATCTTGCAACTCGAACTCAAACGCATAATGGGTGCCGCCGACCATTTTGGTTCTCACCTCATGAATTGCTTTCAATTTATCATCGGCATTCATTTGATAAAGCACCATGTTGAGTGAGCGTCTGGCGTCAGGAGTTGCCTCAGCAAGTTGCCAATGACCCTGCTCGTTTGTTGCGGAGCAAATAGACCGCATTTTACTTTTCATGGCGGATGACATCTGCTTGTCTACGGCCAATACATTTGGTGAAAACAGTGGAACCGTCAAAGGAATCAAAGTTACCAGAAACCGCTTTAAGGTCATAAAAAACACTCCGTTGTTTTACTCTTGCTTGAGTATAGACCTCAATGGCTTCAGATGTGGTGCAGTCGACTCTGGGCCTACAATATCGCAGTTCGTATCAACGAACTGATGATAAACAAGGCGACCACGCTTGCCAGCCAAATGCCAATGAACCACAAAATGGGCTTTAGTTTCATCAGTGATATCCTTCTCCACGTTTCATCTTGCCGCGGAAAACCCAGTACGAATAAGCCGTGTAGGCTATGATCAGAGGAAGTAATACCACCGCACCGGCAAGTAAAAATGCCAAACTTTTGTCTGGCGCGGCGACGTCTTGATAAGTGAGTGCGAATGGGACCAAGTAAGGGAATGTACTGACACCGAAACCCATCGCGGACACAAGAAACAGGTCGATCGCAAGAACGTAGGCTCGGACGGCTTTGTGGTCGAGTAAGGCTTTGAATAGCTGCCAAATAAGTGCCGCTGTAATAATTGGTAAAATGAAAAACAGTAGCGAGTTTGGTAATGAGAACCAACGTTCAAATACAATATTTTGGCTCAATGGCAGCCACAAACTGGCGATGAATATACAGGCTACCATCGCTAGTCCCCATCGTCGCGCGACTACGTAATAGCGCCCCATCAGCTCTTCTGGAAGCTTGATTAATAACCAGCATGAACCGAGCAGAATATAAGCACAAACAAGCGCCAAGCCACAAAATACGCTAAATGGCGAAAGCCAATCAAACCATCCACCTGCGTATGCTCGTTCACTAACCTCTATACCTTGGAGCAGGGTTCCGAGCATAATGCCTTGCATCAATGCCGCGGTGAGTGAACCAATGAAAAAAGCGCTATCCCATAAAAACTTTCCGCGTTGTGTTCGGAAGCGATACTCAAAAGAAACCCCGCGCAGAATTAACCCGAGCAGCATTAAAATCAGGGGAGCATAGAGTGCTGGCATAATGACCGCGTAGGCGAGGGGGAACACGGCAAAAAGCCCACCACCGCCAAGAACTAGCCAAGTTTCATTCCCATCCCAAACAGGAGCGATGCTGTTCATCATCATGTCGCGCTCTTCATCGTCATTAGCGCTGAGGAATAGGATACCAATACCGAGATCAAAGCCATCTAACACGACATAAATCAGAACGGCGAGCCCAATCAAAGCGTACCAAATTAATGCGTAATCCATGAGTTAGCTCCTAGGTTAGATGGTTAGAATGTGTGATGGCATCAGTTTTCGTGCCATCAGGAAGTCGGCTATCTAGACCTTCTTCATATCGAGTTGGAGACTTGCGCATCAAACGTAGGAGATAGAAGAAGCCAGCTCCAAAAACCACAAAGTAAACCACGATGAACGCCGTCAGGGAGACGCTCACCGCGGCGGCATCAATAGGCGATGCCGAATTGGCTGTGGTTAAAAGACCGTATACGGTGTAAGGCTGTCGACCGACTTCGGTAGTTATCCAGCCTGCTAAAACTGCAATGAACCCCGCTGGGGCAAACAGCACACAAATACGTTGAAGTGCCCTCGAATCAAAAAGTTTGCGACGTTTTCTTAGCCAAAGGCTCCACAAACCAATAACAAGCATGCCAAAACCAAGCGCGACCATGACTCGGAAAGACCAGAAAACGATAGATACAGGAGGGTGTTCCTCCTCTGGAAAAGCATCTAATCCCTTCACTTCACCGTTGAGGTCATGAGTTAAAATCAAACTACCGAGTTTGGGGATTTCCAGTGCGTATTCCATACGTTTTTCTTCATCGTTAGGGATACCGAAGAGGATCAATGGCGCGCCTTGGTGAGACTCATAGTGCCCTTCCATCGCGGCGACTTTGGCGGGTTGATGTTTAAGGGTGTTTAATCCATGCATGTCTCCAGCAACGATTTGAATTGGTGTCACGATGGCAGCCATCCACATTGCCATCGAGAACATAATTCTGGCTAGAGGGTTATGGTTTGCTTTTAGCAAGTGATAAGCGGCAACGCCGGCTACAACAAAGGCAGTAGTAAGGTAAGCGGCGAGCAACATATGAACGAGCCGGTAAGGAAAAGAAGGGTTGAAGACAATCGCCCACCAGTCTTCTGGGATAAACTGTCCGGCTTCGTTGATACTATAGCCCGCTGGTGTTTGCATCCAACTATTAACCGAAAGTATCCAAAACGCAGACAAAAACGTCCCGAATGCAACAATACAAGTCGCGGCGAAGTGAAGCTTCTTACCCACCTTATCCATACCGAAAAGCATCACGCCTAAAAACCCAGCTTCGAGGAAAAACGCAGTAAAAACTTCATAACCCATTAGCGGGCCTAGGATTGGGCCTGTTTTGTCGGCAAACACGCTCCAGTTAGTACCGAATTGATAGCTCAACACGATGCCACTCACCACACCCATACCAAAACTGATGGCAAAGATTTTTAGCCAGTACTTATAGATTTGCATGTACTGTTTGTTGCCCGTTTTTAAGTACAAGCCCTCTAATACAGCGAGATAACTTGCCAAACCAATCGTAAAAGCTGGAAAAATAATGTGGAAAGAGACAGTAAAGGCAAATTGGAATCTAGCTAGGTCAATGGCGAGTGTGTCCATGAGCGGTCCCTTTTTCGTTGGATAAACTGTTCGCCGGATTTAAAGAGGAGACAGAAGAGTGGCGAACAAGGTGAAATACGAAGAAGGAAGACGAAGAGATTAAAAAACGATCGCTTTTTACACATGTGCGTACCATCTTTTAGATAAAGGAGGAGTGTTATGAGCCTTAAAGATTACTTTGAAAAAGCGACACCTAAGTTTGGTCCAGGTGGGAAGTATCACAAGTTCTACCCACTTTTCGAAGCTGTCGAAACCATTTTTTACACGCCTGGTAAGGTAAACCAGGGCATGACTCACGTTCGAGATAGCATCGATTTAAAACGTATTATGATCATGGTGTGGTTGGCGGTCTTCCCTGCCATGTTCTGGGGTATGTACAACATAGGCCAGCAAGCGAGTGATGCCTTGTTGTATGGAATGGATCAAGCCTCAGCTCAGCAAGCGCTTGTTTCTTCATGGCAACTGAGTTGGGTATGGGGCTCGTTAGATGCGGTTTCACAAGCGGGGTGGGGAAGTAAAATGTGGCTTGGTGCTACTTACTTTCTCCCGGTTTATGCGACGGTGTTTATCGTTGGTGGTTTCTGGGAAGTTCTGTTTGCTATTGTGCGAAAGCATGAGGTAAATGAAGGTTTTTTTGTCAGCTCTATACTCTTTGCGCTGATCCTTCCCCCGACAATTCCACTATGGCAAGCGGCTTTAGGTATCACTTTCGGTATTGTTGTGGCGAAGGAGATTTTCGGTGGTACTGGACGAAACTTCCTAAATCCAGCTTTAGCAGGGCGAGCGTTCTTATACTTTGCCTATCCTGCCAACATGTCCGGTGGTGCTGTGTGGGTCGCGGCTGATGGTTACTCTGGCGCTACTCCACTTAGTCAATGGTATGAAGGCGGGCAAAGTGCTTTGATAAATAATATGACAGGACAAACAATTTCATGGGGAGATGCTTTTGTTGGTAATTTACCAGGCTCGATGGGTGAAGTCTCCACGTTGTTGATCGCACTAACAGGCTTGGTTCTCATCTTTATGAAGATTGCATCGTGGAGAATTGTTGCGGGCGTGTTGGTCGGTTTAATCGGAGCTTCATTACTATTGAATGCGATCGGTTCAGACTCTAACCCCATGTTCTCCATGCCGTTCTACTGGCACTTCGTGATTGGTGGGGTTGCGTTTGGTACCTTCTTTATGGCGACAGACCCTGTCTCGGCAGCTTTTACCAATAACGGGAAATGGGCATACGGACTATTAATCGGTGTGATGACGATTTTTATCCGAGTGCTGAACCCGGCTTATCCAGAAGGCATCATGTTAGCGATTCTATTTGCTAACTTATTCGCGCCACTTTTCGATTACTTAGTCAAAGAAAGTAATATCAAACGCAGAATGAAAAGGGCGAGACCTTCTTAAAATGAGGGTGACCTCACTGAAAATTGATTGAAAACTACACTATATTGAAAAGGTCAGAGACATGGGGTTTCTGACTTTTTATTTTTATCAGGAGGACGAAGACGATGAGAATAAAGGATATTCTCGATAGCCGTTTGGTGCTGTCGTTCTGGTATAACCTAGACTACTGCTTGTCTCTTCTTAGTAAAATCTCTTCTCGTTGATTTCCTCAATGCAATTGCATGAAAAGCATTCTATCTATTTGTTTTTTAGTCTTACGTGAAACTGCGTAGGGCAATGCGTATAAGGAAATTAACAATGAAACGTATTCCAGAACCTTTCCGTATCAAAATGGTTGAGCCAATCAAAATGACGACTTTGGCAGACCGTGAAGTCGCGTTAAAAGAAGCGGGCTATAATCCATTTCTTCTTCGTAGTGATGATGTTTATATCGATTTGCTGACTGACTCTGGCACTGGTGCCATGAGTGATAATCAGTGGGCTGGCATCATGATGGGGGATGAATCCTATGCGGGGAGTCGAAATTACTACAACCTGTGTGATGCAGTGGAGCACTTCTTCGGTTATAAGCTCACCGTGCCTGCACACCAAGGGCGTGGTGCCGAGCAAATTTTGTTCCCCGCTTTGATTGAGCGTATGCGTCAGGTGCGTGGTGGCGAAACGCCAGTATTTATCTCGAACTACCATTTTGATACCACAGCGGGTCACATTGAACTCAATGGCGGTAAAGCGATTAACGTGGTAACGGAAGAAGCATTCGACACCACTACGCCTTATGATTGGAAGGGCAATTTTGATATCGATAAGCTGGTGGCAACAATTGAAGCGCACGGTTCGCATAACATCTGTGCAATTATCACCACGATTACTTGTAATAGCTCCGGTGGTCAGCCTGTGTCGATGGAAAACATGCGCAGTGTGTACGAGATTGCAACCAAGTACGATATTCCAGTGGTGATTGACTCGGCTCGTTACTGTGAGAACGCCTACTTTATCAAGCAGCGTGAAGCGGGTTACGAGAATAAATCGATTCTGGAAATCATCCGTGAGATGTACCAGTACGGTGATATGCTCACCATGTCAGCTAAGAAAGACCCGATGGTAAACATTGGTGGCATGTGTTGTATTCGTGATCATAAGGAGTTGTTCCAGGCGGTGCAGACGCGCTGCGTACCCATGGAAGGATTTGTAACATACGGCGGCATGGCTGGGCGTGATATGGAAGCGCTCGCTCGCGGTTTGTATGAAGCCGCGGATGAGGATTTTCTTCACTATAGAATTAGCCAAGTTCAATACTTAGGTGAGCGCTTACGTGAATGCGGTATTCCGATTCAATACCCAACGGGTGGTCATGCGGTTTTTGTGGATGCCGCTAAGATTTTGCCACATATTCCAGCGGATCAGTTTCCTGCGCAGGTATTGTGTAATGCTTTGTACTTGGAAGCGGGTATTCGAGCAGTAGAGATAGGATCGTTGCTGCTTGGTCGAGATCCGGAAACGGGTAAACAAAAAGCGTCAGAGCTTGAGTTGATGCGTTTGACCATTCCACGTCGTGTCTACACAAACGATCATATGGATTACATTGCGGATGCGATTATCGAACTGAAAAATCGTGCACATGAGTTAAAAGGGCTCACTTTCGAGTACGAGCCACCAGTGCTGCGCCACTTTACTGCTCGATTTAAAGAGATCGATTAACTCAAGTTTAAATCTAGATAAGCAAAAGGCCGCGAGTTTCACGGCCTTTTTCGATTCGTTTATTTCTTAGCGTTACAGTTACGCTAACTCTAATGTGATGCGAACGAACTGGTCGTCTTGATACTGCACTTCATAATTGAAGGTACCACTGGCGTAAATGCTGCCAAGGAAAAGTGAGCGTTGACTCATTGGTCCGCGGAACAGCATCGAAATAGGAGCGATTAGGGCGTTATTATCATCGAAGTGCTGATTTAAGTTCTCAGAAAGCACACACAGCAAACAGCCGTGTTGGTCGTGAGATAAGTCGACGTCTTCCGGTCGCGATAATAACACGGTAGTCCCCAGTTTCTTCTCAATCTCGTTGATCAGCAGCAAGTAGCTATCTAGATCGGGTTGAGGATTTCTGGGTTTGTCTGCACCGACGCAGCGCTCGAGTAATTCTTCCAGATTTCCGTTCTCACCTTTTGCCTGCTGAGTCAAAGACTTTAACGGCTTTTTAATCAGCTTATAGCGATTACTCTTCAGTTTTGGTTTCAGCCATTTCTGAAGTAAGTCATTACGTTCTTTAAGGGAGAGGCCATGCGAGGACGCGTGAATTTTAAAGTGCAGGTGTAATAAAGCGTGAACCGCAAGCTCACTCAGAAGTTGGTTAGCATCTGTAGACTGTCTTGCCTGCTTAGAACTTTGCATTACACTCGAACAAAATTAGGGAAGAAGGATAATGGTGCCGAGAGAGGGACTCGAACCCTCACACCAAAGGCACTAGCACCTCATGCTAGCGTGTCTACCAATTTCACCATCTCGGCATCATGATGCTCTGAATACTCAGAGGCCTCGAAAGAAGCAACGCGAATTATAACCAAAATCCACCTGTTGGCGAGAGCAAAATGACGAATTTTGGCTCTTTCGAGTTTGATTGCGTATTTATTGGTCACTTTTATGTTTTTTACCATCAACGCCTATCCTTATGCCCTTGCTTTTATTAATGGTATGACGACAAAAGAGTACTTTTGCCTAAATTTTGAACGCTTGAACGTTTGCGTAAATAAATGTGATGAATATCTCTTTTTGTTGGCTATACTTGCGTCCCGTTTAAGCGGGAATTAGGGTTTAGTTGTTCAGGACCCTTACCCATACAAGCCGTCACATGGAGCAGGCCAAGCAACATGCTCGCCAGCAGTGAATGACCCCACGGACCGGACCAGCTACGTTCAATTGCTTGTATAAGGTAAAAATAAGATGTCGAACTATTCGTTCTGTCTACATTCTGGATCTAAAAGTGAGTTATCACTCGCTGCGTTGTCCCTTTCTTCTGCCAATTCCTTTGGCTCTTTTTTCTTTTTCAACGTTTAGTAGGTCCAGCTCATGAGTGTTCTATTTAGTCTATTTGGTATTGTTGCACTGCTAGGTTGTGCTTTCCTACTTTCTGAGGGTCGTTCTTCCATTAATTGGAAAACTGTATCTCGCGCCTTGATGCTACAAATGGGGTTTGCTGCTTTGGTGCTCTATTTCCCGTTGGGTCAAGCGGCGCTGGCGAGTTTAAGTAATGGTGTCGCGGGGCTACTCAGCTTTGCTGATGAAGGGATTAAATTCCTCTTTGGTGACCTCGCTTCTTCTGGCTTTATCTTCGCTATCCGTGTCCTTCCTATCATCATCTTCTTCAGTGCTCTTATCTCCGCCCTTTACTATTTGGGCATTATGCAAAAAGTGATTCAATTTATTGGCGGCGCTATCCAGAAGTTCTTGGGTACGAGTAAAGCAGAGTCTTTGGTTGCAACAGGGAACATTTTCTTATCTCAAGGCGAGTCACCACTTCTTATTCGTCCATTTCTTTCTAACATGACTCGCTCTGAACTGTTTGCCGTGATGGCTGGTGGTATGGCTTCAGTGGCGGGCAGTGTGCTTGGTGGTTATGCTGGTTTGGGTGTCGACCTCAAATACTTGATCGCGGCAAGCTTTATGGCAGCACCAGGTAGTTTGATGATGGCAAAAATCATCGTTCCTGAGCGTCAAACGCCAAGCGATTACAACAATATTGAGCTAGATAAATCAGAAGAAAGTAACGTTATTGATGCGCTAGCAAGCGGTGCCATGGGCGGTATGAAAGTTGCCGTTGCTGTTGGTACCATGCTTATCGCTTTCGTGAGTGTTATCGCGATGGTGAACACGGGGCTAGAAAACTTGGGCGAGATACTTGGTTTCTCTGGCGTAACGCTACAAGCGATTTTTGGTTATTTGTTTGCACCTCTCGCATGGTTGATTGGTGTGCCAAGCCACGAAATTCTAGCTGCGGGTTCATACATTGGTCAGAAAGTGGTGATGAATGAGTTTGTTGCGTTTATCGATTTTGTGCAGCACAAAGCGACACTGTCTGAGCATACTCAAATTATTATCACTTTTGCGTTGTGTGGTTTTGCGAACATTGGCTCAATTGCGATTCAGTTGGGTTCTATCGGCGTGATGGCACCTGAGCGCCGCAAAGATGTTGCAAGTCTAGGCCTAAAAGCGGTTGCTGCTGGTACACTCGCTAACCTGATGAGTGCGTGCTTAGCGGGCATTTTTATCTCTCTCTAATTTAGATTGAAGATACACACTAAAAACCCGCCTAAATGGCGGGTTTTGTTATTTCTAAGGCTTGGGCATTAAGCCGTAAGGTATCGATTTAAAAGCCTCTGGGTGCTCTTGATAAGTTGGCGCTTTATGTACCCCTTTCCAATCGAGCAGCATGATGGCTAGCACGTTACGGTGTTCGCCGTACTTGAGATCAAAGTTACCGTCGACCGACGGAATCATCCCTTTTTCTGCGTTGATTGCGTGACGAATGGCTTGGCGGGTTTTCTTTACGACCGGATCATGGTCCAAGCCTGCTAACAAAAACGAAATGCCGACTTCCGCAATCACGTCTTCTTTGGCGCGCAGTAGGATAGTGTCGATGTTGTTGCGAAAGTAATCATAAATCCATTGGTGTTTCTTCTCGCTTACTCGCTCCTGATAATACTTTGAATCGGCAAAGATGATGTGCGTCATACCATAGAGTTTGTTCCAATACTGCTGAGCTGAAAGCATCTTATCTTTATCGTCGGGGTAGGTGTTCCGGAAGGTTTGAGTGAATTCCTCGACCACATCTTGCTCTCCTAGCTGACGAAGCCAGTAGACTTGGTTTGCAAGCTGAGCTGCCCATGCCTCTATCATCTCTTTGTCCGTAACGTAACGCGAGAAATCGTAGCGCCTAATAATTTTTCTCAGCGTTTTGTCTTGTTTATGTTGTAGGCCATATTCGTTTGCTCTTGCCATTGCGCCAAGCAAATCCACACCAAGATAAAGGTACTCAGGATGGTGTTTAGTCACGGTATAGCGTCGCTGACCTCGTTCGGTTTCTTTCTCTTGATACGTGGTCAGCCTTTGAGATGAATAGAGAATGATGTCTTCTGGTTCAACGACTTCATTAGCAAATTGGTTTAACCGGCTGGCTACTTGTGCCATGTCGGTCCAAATGGCAGCGTGATATTTCTCATCTAATGTTTGGCGGTACATGCGTAAGCCAAAATGGCCCTCTTTAAACGCCGGGAAAGTGAACAGTTCCTGTTCGTAGGTACTACGAATCAACTGCGCTGATTGAGTATTATCGAGAAGCGGTACCTCTTCCTGTGATGCCTGAGCTGCAAAGGTAAGTGAGCAAGAGAGTAAGACCGCTAAGCTAAGAGGTTTAATACGCATAAATCCATTCCCTATGAAGTCCTGAACCTAAACCTACCATCAATATTAATTGAGAATGTAAAAGCTGAGTCAATAGTTAAAAATTTGCCTAAAAGTCAGGTTGATACGTTCATCTTTGGTTTTCGCGGTTTTTGGTACGCAGTGCTTCCAGTGATGCTGTAGCTCGCCAGCCATAATCAGTAAGGAGCCGTGAGAAAGCTCATATTCAATCTCAGTTTTACAATGTAAATTTCTAAGCAAAAATCGACGTGTTTCACCTAAGTTCAAAGATGCGATAACAGGGTTTCTACCTAACTCTGGTTCATTATCTTGGTGCCAGCCCATTGAGTCTTGACCGTGTCGATATAAGTTAGCGAGAACAGAATTAAAAGTGACATCAGCAACTGATTCACAACGCACTTTGAGCTGAGTTAACTCAGGAGTCCAAGGGTGAGGCTGCATGGTTAAGCCTGAGTAAGTATATGCTGCATCACCGTGCCACGCTTGTAAGCGAGGTTGAAGTACTGACTTGCCGAACATAGTAATGTGTTCTTGGTGCCATGGCAGTGTCTTTCGAAGTTGGTCAAAGTAATTATCCGCCTCAAGATGGTTAAGAAAATGAGGATCATAATAAAGTTTTCCTCTTTCTACTTCTTGCCATAGATCGCCGCCAAATAAATCGCCTTGTTGATGCATCATCTCACACCTAAAACATAAAAGTTGTCAATCACTGTTACCTTTCTGATTATGATTGGTTATTCTTGTGATAATAAGAATTTTAACAATAAATAAAAAATCTCGTAGTTGTATACGAGTTGTGGGGAGAAAATGCGTTATTTACCCAGAAAGCGATGCTATTTTGCATTGTTCTTCCTCACCTTTTTCGCTTTGTGTATTGGGGTTATTGAGCTGTTAAATCGAAACCAGCAAGAGCTTCACAAAGAGCGAGTTCAAGTTGAGGCCAAAGAACAACTTTCCATTCTCCGTTCCAATTTGGAAGCGGTACTTATGGCGGATATCTACAAAGCCAGTACTTTAGCGACACTCATTACGTTACTTCCTAAAAATCAAGAAGAAGAATTGAGTATCGCCGCTCACCGAATCCTAAATAAAAGTAAACATATTACAATCATCGGTATCGCGAAAAATGATGTAATTAGTCATGTATTTCCACGCCAAGGTAATGAGCGCCTAATCGGCCTTGATTACCGCGCAGTGCCACAGCAGTGGGTACAGGTGCAAAAAGCCAAGGATGTACAAGAAATTTTCATCGCAGGGCCAGTGACTTTGATTCAAGGTGGCCGAGGTTTGATCGTGCGTGTGCCTGTTTTTCTTGATCCTCCAATGAATCAGGACTACTGGGGAGTGATCAGTGCGGTGATTGATTTCGATGCTCTGATGAGAGAAACCGGCGTAATTGATTTCTCGTATCGTTACCCTTTAATGATCCGTGGTTACGATAGCGGTGGCTCATTTGGTGATGCTTTCTTTGGCGCGCAAAGTGTAAATAGCATGGTATATGCAAAAGAGATGGTTCATTTTCCTTATGGTGGGTGGAGTATGGTGGTTTTCTCTGGAGGTAAAGCTGATCGCCAAATCTCTTGGCATCAGTTGCATTTAGCTAGAGTAATCGGCTATCCCATTATATTCGCACTTAGCCTCGCGCTGTTCGCCATTTATCGACTGTATACCATTGCAGATGACAGAGCTTTACACGATGAACTCACGAATTTACCAAACCGTCGCTATTTTATGAAGTTTTACAAGCAGCAGTTTGAAATAGCGAAACGTTATAAAAAGCGTTATAGCTTCGCCTTAATTAATATTGACCTAGATAGGTTTAAACACATTAACGATACCTATGGTCACGACGCAGGTGACAAAGTTTTAATCGCTACGGCTGAAAGGGTAAAAAGCTCTCTGCGTAAATCAGACATCGTGGCCAGAATGGGCGGTGATGAGTTCTTAGTTGTAGTTCATCACCCAGGAACGGAAGAAAATGTTCAGTCTCTTCTACAAAAACTTCGATTAGCGCTATGCTCTACGCCCGTCATTTACGATGAAACGCTTATCTATTTGAAAGCCAGTATTGGGTACGCGATATTTGACCCGCAAATGTCATCTCCTGAGCAAATGATGAAAATAGCCGATGAGAGAATGTATCAACAAAAGCATGGCGGATGAGCCTGAACCCAGTTTCAATAAGGGGTTAGAAGAATGGTAAAGTTGGGAGTCCGAAATCTCATCATCATTGAGGTGCAAGAATATGTGACTTCATATGTTCACAGACACTTTGCTGAGAGAGTCGTTATTAGCAGTGCATTAAGTGGCATATTTGCATAACTTTGCATTTTGCAAATGCAGTTTGCGAAATTAATGGTTAATAAAGCAACGATATGCATCTGGATCTACTAAAAAACGGCTTTTTTAAAGTTGGCACGCATCGTGCTTTACTTAGAGTGACCCTTATTAAGCCGAGGGTCACCTAGCCAACTGACGTTGTTAGTGAATACAAATTGTTCACAAGTATATACCGCCAATCACGTTTATTGTGATTGGCGTTTTTTCTTTCTAAAGACCGATGATATTCACGTCGTTGCCCGTCTCATCAGCTTCTCCGCACTTGCTGTAACAACTAGGTTGTCTTGGACAAACCGCCCCTCTGGAGCAGATTAACCTTGCTTGGGTTTGAATCCCGCGCTCTATCCAGTTGATGTTTAATATCTTAGCGATAGTCGTTAAGTCTTTTTTGATGTGGGGAGGAATAACACTACTTCCGCCGGAAGCGACACAAAGGGACTTAAGTTCTTCCGCTATGGAAACGGCATCGCCACCTTGTGCAGAAATGGCAGGGTTAAGATCAATACCGGCACATAGCACGCGATTATTCCCCGCAGGATCAAATACGTTGACCGATTCGCAGCAGTAGATACGTGGCTCGTCACCAACATTTAAAATCGAAATTTGCGCTGAACTTGTATCCAAAGGCTGGGAAAGGCGTCGGAATACCGCCCAGTGCTGGCAAGGGTCGTTTACTTTGCGCATGTTGCCCCAAGGCAATGGAATACCATTTCCTCGATACACTGCTTTTAACTTGCCGGGGCCATAGGCATCAAAATAGTGCCAATGCGGGTAAGGCGAGACCACCGTCATGCGACGCATTGCAACGGAAGGAGAAACCCCCGCCTTTTTGTGAACATCAATCTCGTAACCAGAACGGTCAAGCAACTGACGAAAGGGTACTTTGGGGCAGAGTAGGGCACCGGCAAAGAAGCTGGACTCAAAATCACGCCAAGCTTGCAGGATATCTTGCGAATTGAGTTCAGAGTTCGACACAGGGCTGTCCATTTGCTCCCAATTGTTTTGATGCCCGATAGATAAAACGTTATTCATTGCATCGCTGCTATGGAGCACTCGATGACCAATATATACCGCCAAGTCATACTTCAATCGGGTTGGATAGTCACGCATTCGTTTATTGAGATAAATAGTCCCAGGTGGCTCCATGAAAGACGTAATCAACTGTTTGGCGCTGACGCCCAGTTCATCAATCACATCTTGTGGCGCTCGATCTACCCAGCGGATATCCAATCCCATACTCTTTGCAATGTCTACGAGATCTTCTACAGATAGATTCAGCCGCTTCAAGCCGACCTCTTCGGCGGCGCGCTCTAAATCAGGAAAATGGTTTTGATGGTTTTCTTGGTGTGCTCGAATCAAGAGATGAGCAAACTGACGCCCCGTGATACCTGTTTGGGAGAGCATTTCTGGTATCGCGATTTGAAGAATATCATTGGAGAACAGAAAGCTCGGCTCCAACGCCATGCCACTAATCCCGCCACGATTTCCTTTGTTGGGTGTGATGGCTTCTAATTCGGGTTCATCATCTAAAAACCAAGCAGGATCTTTTTGAAAAACTTCCGCGATCACTTCGAGCATATCGATACTCGGTACGCGTTTTCCGCGCTCAATCATTGAAAGGTAAGAAACCGACGGAGCGTACTCTGGATTAATTCTTACACAACGGGCAGACAAATCTTCCATCGTTAAATGGTTGTTTTTTCTTAGGTTACGAATTTTCGTACCAAGAAAATGAGACTGACGAATAAGGCTTTTTGACACAGACATTTTGTAAAATTCACATTGTAAAATTTTTGTTGTGAAATTGTAGTCAATATTTCGCTAGTCTACATAATGAGCAGGCAAGGAAATTAACCATCCACTTCACAGAATTGCCTGAAACTTAAATAAAGGATTTAAGTTTTTACTCTAGGACGAGTTTTTAAGTGCGAGGATATGACGATGAATATGCTGAACTTCGATAAAAAAGAGATGCAACAACAACAACGCCCATTTATCGCTGAAGCCGTATTTGCCGTCGAAGCGGTAAGTGCTGAGCAGCAGAGTGAGAAACAAGTAAAAGCGAAGCAACTACTAGACCGCATGTTTCCATTGGAGAATGGGTCGCACCAAGATGTATCAAGTTACGTGATTGATTACCGCCATGTTTTGGCTTATTTCAAAGACGGTACACACAGCGGCCTGAAAAGCCCAAAACACTTCGTGGCGTACACTGGTGAAAAGGAAGATCCAAAATCGATTTTGTTTAAAGATGATTCGGGTAATCATGTAGAAGTGCTGTTTGGCTGTCACAAAGGTACTGGTTGCGTGGAATTAGTGGACATTGACGATATTCAATTGGAAACTCGCACGACGTTTCATCCTGAACTAACTGGCAATGCACCAACCGCGATGCGCCATTGGATAAGTCTAATCAAAGGCGACAAAAAAGGTAAGCCGATGGCATGCAGTGAAGATAAAGAATATACCGCAAAAAATGGTGACGACTACATTCTAAGTTACTGTTACAGCGTCGATTAAGATACTCATGATTGGATACAAAAACCCCGCACTTTACGTCGCGGGGTTTTCTTTTTCATCGTAAAAGTCGTTTTCGCTTAGTCAGTTTATTTAAATTGGCATCACGCGGTTACGACCGAGTTGTTTTGCTTCATAAAGCTGTTTATCGGCTTTATTGATTAAGGCTTCAGGCGTATCACCCGGCTCAAATTCTGCTACCCCAAAAGAAGCGGTAATGCTGTGAACTTGTGTGCCTGAGCGCTTATCTCTGATACGCAGTTTTTCTATCATCCGGCGTAGTGTGTCTGCATATTGGCGAGCAATTCGCAGAGATTTGTTAGGTACAATTAACGCGAATTCTTCACCACCAAAACGGTACGCACATATCCCATCTCGACAGCTTTGTTGTAGCCGGCGGGCAATGGCTTTTAACACTGTATCGCCAAAAAGGTGCCCGTAATTGTCGTTAAATGATTTGAAATGATCGATATCAAGCATGATTAAGGTCATTGCCTGATTTGATGCGATAAGTGAAGAGAGATCTTTGTCAAATGCTCGGCGGTTGTATAGGTTTGACAAACCATCGAACAACGCATCTTGCTGTACTTCAGCCAGTTGGTTTTTGAGGCGAGAAATTTCTTCACTCGCGTTAGTCAATTGGCTATTCAAAAACTTTGTTGAGTGACGAATTTCGTGTGACTCTGCGACAAGTTGACGAATCACCACCATCACTTCTTCAATGCTTAGGCTATTGTCCTCAACTTTTTCCAGTTTATTAAAGCTTTTGTCTACCATCTCAGAAAAGGAGGAAGTATCTGAAATCGTATCGCTCATTGAACTGGATACTTCATGTAGCAGAACTTCTACATTGGTTCTAAGATCTTCAAGGCTGGTTTCTGCTTTGCTGGCCACATAGTTGTTGTAAAGCTGTTTATTGGTTGCTGGCGGGCAAATACCGTAGTTTTCTAACACCGTGTCTAACTCAAAGTTGAGTTCTGGAATGGTCTTGTCAACGTAGGTATACCAAAGCGCGTAGTTGGCTGGCGTGGCAGCAACATGGTTTTTGATCATCAGTGGGACCGCTTTTTTTAAATTAGCGGTTGATTTCTTAAACTCGTCGGTCATTTCTGCGATGGTACTAGCAAAATGGGATTGGGCTTAGATTAACGGATATTAACTAATGTCGCTTTAATTTTTATCACTTTTGCATGGTTTATATAGAAAATGAGTGATTAAGATCGTGATCAATACCGTTGGATTCAAATTTTATAAAATATCAGTATGAAACATGTACAGGAATTTGGTGGTATTGCGTGTTTTGAGATATCCAGCAAATGGATTCCGTGTGAACGTTAGTAACCTAATGATCGTCAAACTCTCGTTTTCGTATAAAAGCAAGTAAATCAAAAGGCTTAACGTCAGGGTCTCCGTGAAAAGAACTCGTAGACGAAGAATTAACATCTGAGGGTGCGAATTGAAAAAGAAAATAGGACTTTATTGGTTCACGAACGACTTGCGATTGCACGACAACCCACTGTTGAAAAGCGCCAGTGTAGAAATGGACGAGTTAATTTGCTTGTATTGCTACCCTTCAATGACGCCTTACTTGCATCACTTTGCGCAGGAAGCCTCTTTCGGGCGCGCGAAATTGCAGTTTCTCGACTCATCGCTTAGTGAACTCAATCAATCTTTGAATCACCTTGGTCAGCGATTATGGGCGGTTGAACTAACGCCCGATCAAGCAATCAAGTATGCTGTTAATCGCTTCGGCGTCACACATATATATGCTGACGCCTTTCCCGGTTCGGATGAGCAACAAGCGTTAGATCGCGCAGTTGAAGGCGCGTCTCATGTAAAAATAAAACAGCAAGCAATCCGGACCCTGTTAAGGGAAGAACAACTGCCATTTGACTTGAGCAATCTGCCTACCACTTTCACGCAGTTTAGAAAGCAAGTTGAAGGTTTAGACATCTCTCGGCCCCACGAGAGTGTCCGTTCGTTACCTCCAATTCCCTTAGGTGTGAATCTTCCTTCCGTTACTGCATATTACTTTGACACAAAAGCTGCGTTTCATGGTGGAGAAAGCCGCGGGCTTGAACATTGTCGCCAGTATTTTGCTTCCACACTAGCCAGTGAATACAAACAAACACGCAATGGTTTAGATGGCATGGATTACTCCACCAAGTTCTCTCCTTGGCTAGCTCATGGGTGCGTTTCTCCGAAAACTATTTATGCCATGTTGAAACGTTATGAAGCCGCGAATGGCGCAAATGATTCAACCTATTGGATTTACTTCGAACTGCTTTGGCGTGAATACTTTTATTGGTATGCCCGTCGATACAAGCGGCAGCTGTTCCGATTCGGTGGCATCCAAAATCAAGCACCACTCACCAGCTTTTATGCGCACCGTTTTCAACAATGGAAGAAAGGTGAAACGCCATTTCCTATCGTGAACGCGTGTATGCACCAGCTTAATGAAACCGGTTATATGTCGAATCGTGGCAGACAGTTAGTTGCCAGTTGTTTGGTGCATGAGCTTGGCCTCGATTGGCGTTATGGCGCGGCGTACTTTGAGTCACAACTGGTCGATTACGATGTGGCATCAAACTGGGGAAATTGGCAATACTTAGCAGGCGTTGGTGCTGATCCGCGTGGTTCACGACAATTCAACCTCGAAAAGCAAACCGAAATGTACGACCCGCACATGGAGTTCATCGATAGGTGGCAAGGTCGTTGTCCTGGCGCGCATTTGGATAGTGTAGACATGGTCGATTGGCCGATTGTGATGGGCAGCAGTGACAAAGCTTCGTCATCGGAGAAACCGTAATGCAATTTGAAACCGTACGATTGATCTTGGGCGATCAACTTAACAGTGAGCACTCTTGGTTTCAGCAACCGGATGAGCAAGTGCTTTACCTGATTGCGGAGCTCAAGCAAGAGAATACTTACGTCACGCATCATATTCAGAAAGTGTGTGCGTTCTTTTCCGCAATGGAACAGTTTGCGAAAGAGCGTCAGAGTGAAGGTCACCAAGTTCTGCACCTCACGTTGGATGACACACAATCCTTCGACGATCTTGAGCAAGTCTTGCAACACTACGCGAGTGAAGTTGGTGCAAGTAAGTTTGAATATCAACGCCCGGATGAATACCGTCTTCTGGAGCAGTTAGCCAAACTAAAGCTTGATGGGGTCGTGACGCGTTGTGTCGACTCGGAACATTTTTTGTTGCCGTTTGAGGAAATAGAATCGCAGTTTCCTCAAGGTAAACACATCATGATGGAGCACTTTTACCGCCGTATGCGCAAGCGCTTCGACATCTTGATGCAAGACGGAAAGCCCGTCGGCGGAAAATGGAATTACGATGCCAATAATCGTAACAAGCTCAAAGCCAAAGACATTGAACAACTGCCACAACCTTTGATGTTCAGTACTGACATCCACGGCATTATTGAGCGGCTGGCACGACATGACATCAAAACCATCGGAAATCTCGAAGGGGACTTGTTGTGGCCGATTAATCGCGCGCAAAGCCTCTCTTTACTCGCGCATTTCTGCCAAGTCTGTCTGCCGTTATTCGGACGTTTTCAAGATGCCATGACAGGCCAGCACGACGCTAAGTGGAGCTTGTATCACAGCCGAATTTCATTCTCGCTTAACAGCAAATTACTGCACCCGAGAGAAGTCATTGATGCTTCACTCAAGGCATTTCATTCCAACGCGGACATCGACATTTCTCAAGTTGAAGGGTTTATTCGCCAAATCTTAGGATGGCGAGAGTACATTCGAGGGGTCTATTGGGCGAACATGCCTCATTACCCGAAAAACAACGAATTGGGCGCAGAAAGAAAGCTGCCAGATTTCTTCTGGAATGGTGAAACTAAAATGGCTTGTATGCGCAATGCGATTGGGCAGTCCCTCGATTACGCCTACGCACACCACATCCAACGATTGATGGTCACTGGTAACTTTTGCTTGCTAACCGAGATCGACCCAGATCAAGTGGATGAGTGGTATCTCGGTATCTATGTTGATGCGATTGAATGGGTCGAAATGCCGAACACACGTGGCATGGCATTGTTTGCGGATGGCGGCATTGTTGGCACCAAACCTTACGCGGCGAGTGGTTCTTACATCAACAAAATGAGCGACTACTGTAAGGGTTGCCATTACGACAATAAGGCGAGGAGTGGGGAAGGATCGTGTCCGTTTAACAGCCTTTATTGGCGCTTTATGAACAAACACGACAAGCGCCTCGCAGCCAATCCACGAATCGGGATGATTTTCCGCTCTTGGGACAACATGGAAGAACAGCAACGCCAAGCGATTCTTGATACCGCAGAGCACTACATAGAAAACGTGGAGAACTTGTGATGGAAATACTCATCGTCGGTGGCAATGGTGGAATTGGTTTGGCGATGGTTCAAGAAGCCGCAGCTCGGTTCCCTCAAGCGCGCGTGCATGCCACTTATCGTAAGCAGCAACCAGATTGGCAACACCCAAATGTCGTTTGGCATCAAGTGGATGTATCGCAAGACGAGCAGGTAAAAGCGTTCAGTGAGCAGATTGAACACGTCGATTGGTTGGTGAACTGTGTTGGTATGTTGCACACCCAAGAGAAAGGTCCTGAGAAGAATCTTAGCTCGCTCGACGCAGACTTCTTTCAGCAAACCATCACGGTCAATACTTTGCCAAGTTTACTGTTGGCAAAATACTTCACGCCCAAGCTAAAATGCAGTACTGCACCTAAGTTTGCGACCATTTCAGCCAAAGTTGGCAGCATTAGCGATAATCAGTTAGGTGGTTGGTACAGCTATCGAGCATCGAAAGCCGCATTAAACATGTTCCTCAAAACCATGTCGATCGAATGGCAAAGAATGGTCAAACATGGCACGGTGCTGTCACTTCACCCAGGTACTACAGACACCGCTTTGTCGGCACCTTTTCAAACCAATGTGCCAGAGGGAAAGCTGTTCACACCAGAGCGAGTCGCAAAGGATTTATTAGGCTTGATAGAAAAAGCAACCCCGCAAGATAGCGGGGCGTTTTGGGCTTATGATGGGACGTTATTACCTTGGTAAGAGAACGCGTACAAACGTTAATACAAATGAAATAACATACTCCAGAGAGGGTCGGAGTGACCTACGTTTTCGTTGATTTATTTCTTCGGCAACGCTCAGAACAATAAACGATTTCCTCCCAATTTCGCGCCCACTTCTTTCTCCAAGAAAATGGGCGCTGACAGACCGGACAGACTTTCATGGGAAGGTTGGATTTAAAACCTTTCATCGCGCTGAATGTTCACTCCTAATTTGGTTAAAACTACTTATCAAATAGGTACAGGTAATCGCCGTAGCCTAAACTCGCCATCTTGTTCACAGGTACAAATTTCATCGCAGCAGAGTTCATACAATAGCGTAATCCCGTCGGCTTCGGACCATCTTTAAACACATGACCTAGGTGTGAATCACCAAACTTACTGCGGATCTCCGTTCTAGGGTAGAGCAGTTTATAATCGGTTTTCTCCACGATGTAACCCGGGTTAATTGGTCGAGTAAAGCTTGGCCAACCTGTGCCAGATTTGTATTTATCAGTAGAAGAAAATAGCGGTTCACCGGTCACAATATCCACATAAATTCCCGCTTCTTTGTTGTCCCAGTATTCATTATCAAACGGACGCTCCGTGCCTTCTTCTTGCGTCACGTAATACTGTAGCTCTGTTAAGTTTGATTTGATTTCAGACTGAGCAGGTTTACTGTACGCTTTCACTTTCGAAAGCAACTTTTTTTCTTCAATCAACTGTCGAAGTGTTTTAGGACTTTCTTTTCGATCTTCACCAAATACTTCGTCGAGATATTTATCGCGACCTGATGCGTAGCGGTAGTATTTGTACTTCAAGCTACTCTTCTTGTAGTAATCCTGATGGTACGACTCCGCAGGGTAAAACTTTTCAAACTCGATCAGCTCTGTTTTCAACGGTTTTGGATAGATCATCGCCTTGTCGATTTCCATCATAAACTGCTTAGCAATCTGCTTTTGCTCCGCATTATGGTAGAAGATCGCTGGACGGTATTGAGGACCACGGTCAACAAATGAACCTTTATCGTCGGTAGGGTCGATATGACGGAAGAAGTAGTCCAGCACTTGCTCGTAGTTCACGACAGCAGGATCGTACTTCACCTCAATCACTTCAATATGACCAGATTTACCAGAAGAGACTTGGCGGTAAGTCGGGTTTTCAATATGACCACCTGAATAACCTGATACAACATCGATTACGCCGGGCAGTTGCTCTAAATCCGATTCTGTACACCAGAAACAACCGCCAGCTAGCGTTGCGATTCTTGTATTCTCTGAAGCCTTCAGCTTATCCATCGTATCGGCGGTACCTGTTTTACTCAATAGTAGAAACAAGACTGGAAGTGCGAAGGAGAAACCGGCCAATAACTTAGACATATTCTTCATAGCTACCTCATCGTTATTTTTGTAGTAAGTGTTACTTAAATAAAAAGTGTTACGTATAGAGAAAGGTAACCGAGCGAAAAAATTACAGTAATGTTGAAAATTCCGTTGCCCTTTTATGCGATAGAGCTAAAGTATCGACAAGAAACACACAGCTAGTAAGGGCAACGATGCCTTGAATAAGCGATGCTAAATGAGGTAAATCATGCAAGCTGAAGTTAAATGGATAGAAGATTTTAAATTCCTTGGGCAATCTCAGTCGGGCCACTCCGTAGTGATGGATGGCAATGGTGGTGCAACCGCACCAAGCCCAATGGAAATGGTACTAATGGCTGCTGGTGGCTGTAGCTCTGTCGATGTTGTTGATGGTTTGAAAACGGCAGGCCAAAAGGTCTCGTCAGTTAATGCCAAGCTAACCACAGAGCGTCGTGAAACCGCACCGCGTATCTTTACGCAAGTGAATATCCACTTTGAAGTGTCAGGTGACGAGCTTGACCCAGAAGTCGTAGCAAAAGTGGCGGCTGACTCGCTAGAAAAATACTGCTCGGTTTGCTTAATGCTAGGTGAAGGTGTTGAGATGACCCACAGCTGGGAAATTGTGTAAGCCGACAGACTCCACAAAATATAAAAACAGGAAAGAGAAAAGTCCGGGCTTTTCTCTTTTTTTATTTCGCAGTTCACGTACCTTGTGAAGAATCTGAAAGCAGTAATTGCAGGTTGTAGGAGTCTTCCAGTGACAGAACTAGAAAAAATGATGTCTGGCCAGGTCTTTGATGGCATGGACAAAGAAATTGACGCCATTAGAAGCCATGCTCTTCAAGCACTTAGAGCACTTAATAATAACACCGACGAAAGTCAGCGCGACGAATTGCAAAAGCAGCTATTTGGCAAGGTAGGCCGTTGTATTGTCCAGTCCCCTTTTCATTGTGAATTTGGTAAGACCATCGAAATAGGTGAAGAAACCTTTATCAACATGAACGTGGTCATGCTCGATGGTGCCAAAATTACCATCGGGAACCACGTGCTCATTGGACCGAGCGTGCAATTTTATACCGCTTCTCATTCTGTTGATTACCGCAGTCGCCGACGTTGGGAAACGTTTTGTAAACCCATCACGATTGAAGATGATGTGTGGATTGGCGGAAATTCCGTCATCAACCAAGGTGTAACAGTTGGCGCTCGCTCGGTGATTGCGGCGAACTCGGTCGTTAACCATGATGTGCAGCCAGATTGTCTATACGGAGGCACGCCAGCTAAGTTGATTCGCCGTCTCAACGAAGAATAGTAGAGGTTAGTATGCAATAACTCTGGCGATTAGAGAGTTCAGACTGAGCTCTCTTCGTCGAGTACATCGTTATATTTTAATGTTAATTCCTCACTCAATTGCTAAAAGAACGGCACCAATTGATAAAGTCAGGGCAACGACAACAGAGTTAACAATGATAATACCTAGTAATAGAATCGACAAATAACGATACCATTTTGGTACTTCTCTAGAAATATTAGGTAATTTTCGCTTTTCACCTGAGCTAGGTTGAACGATTAAACGAACAAACATCAATGTTCGGAAAAATGCGTAAGGCCACCCTGTGAATAAAGAAAGCTCAAATTCATTAAAATATGGTTTTTTAAAATAGTTTCCAACAATCTCCTTCGGCATCAGAAAGTGCATGACACCGATAAAAATGGTTTGTAAGAAAATAATAATCACACCAGTCATTAAAGTGTAAAAAAGAAATGTGATTACTTGCTGCATATAGACTCTATTCCAGTACTAGCGACTAAGTTTGGCTTGCTTTCAATTGAATTATAAAAGCTTTTTGCCACTTTACCGGATGCATAACCTACAGCCGTTGAACCGGCAGCGAGTACAATGGCAGTCCCCCAGCCAATAGGGTTTGATACTAAAAATAGACCGACTAACGCGCTGGTACCCATTCCTACAGCTGTGCTAGTTATTGACTCAACAAAAATTTCATTCTTCTCATGTTGGTCTTGTGTATTCGCAATCTGAATGCAGGAAGCCGTCAGACCAACACCGACTAAAACATGTCCGCCCACTTTAGATGCTTGAGCTATTTTATTCAGTTTTTCGGCTTGTTTAACTATATGAGCATTCGCAGGTAACCCTCCACTTCGAGCTATGCGAATAGACTGGTGAGTCGTTTTGTTGCCAAATAACAGCTTTTCCATAGGGCCAACATTTTTCTTTAGTAGGTCTAAATGTTTTTTACGTCGACCATCATATTGTCCTTTACTTATTACTCCGTTTTTATAGTTTGCGTAAAGGTCGTTGATGTTCTCAATGAGCTTAATATTTCCTTTACTCATCAAGTTCCCTGTAGCACCCATCAAGGTACCTCCTGGAATAGTAATCATATTGGCGTTGTTTTCTAGCCATGCCAACGCCCAAAACATGTCAGCATGTTGCGGTGGAACTTGATTTGAGATTGATTTTGGAGGTTGATTGTAGCTGAGAAGATTGGGAGGCAAAACTTTATGGGGAGGAGAGCTGGGCATTTGAGGTTTAGACGCTGGGTAGATCCCTAGCTTCGCGATACTTTTAGGAGGTAACGCATTGTTACTTTGAGTTTTAAGTTGAGAGCTTGATTTGGGTAGAGCTGATAACCAAATGATATCGCCTGCTCTAATGCGGTTAGGATCTGAAATATGCTTGTTTAATGTCATTATATGAGTCAGTACCATCTGATAGTCCTTGCTACCATATGGAGCACCATACATGTTTAATATAATTGATGATAAGTTATCATGAGTTTTTATTTTATACTCAAATAATCCCGACACAGAGCACCTTTAGCTAATAATTTGTTTGTGCAGATACTAACAAAAAACTATATTTAAAAAGGTTTATTTTTTGCATTCTAGACTTTCATTTTAAAAAGTTACAAATTAGCTGATGTATTTATTATTTGCATGAAATTGTTAATGTGATTTTTTACATTTAAAGTGTGATATTAAACTTGGTTGGATAAGTGAAGGTCATACATGATTTGCTAGTGATAAAAAACCTGCGATAAAAAATACAAGTGCTAACATTGTAGAGTTTATGATAATTACCCATATTAATATGAAGGATAATAGACGGTACCACCTAGGCACCTCTTGGGATACATCGGGTAACTTTCGCTTTTCACCTGAGCTAGGTTGAACGATTAAACGAACAAACATCAATGTTCGGAAAAATGCGTAAGGCCAACCTGTAAATAGAGCTAGTTCGAAAGTGTTAAAATAAGGTTCTTTAAAGTAGCTATTGACAATGTCTTTTGGCATTAAAAGGTGCATGATACCTATAAAGAATGTTTGAAAAAAAATAACTAATACACCAGAGAACATTAAGTATCCAATAATGTTCCAGATCAATTGCATATTGCACCTATCCTTATAATAAACCGATGCTTTTTCAAAGGTTTTATCCTAATTTTTATCATGAAGAAATAAAGAGACTAACAGATAACCTATATCTTAGCTATGAATGTAAGGGCGTTTTGAAGGAGTGTCGAGAACGAAAATAAGAACTATTTTATTGATTTTTATGTAAATATAGTTGGTCGTGTATAAAATGGATAACGTGTAATGGCGAGATGTAAGCCTTGCACAACTAACAAAGGTTGGTTAAACAAGGCTAATAGTCGGTTATGGATAAATAACGATTTGTTGCTCCTCAGTCATCACAAGTGTCGCTTTGCTTTGTTCGATAAGTTGGGCAGCATAAGAAGGGGTAACGGCCTGCATATCACCTTTAGATCGAAGAGTTAAAGACTCCCACGCTTGATCTCGATATTTCCCTGCTTGGGTGTATTGAATCAGTACTTTCATAGCTTCACGCTCCGGTGTGGTTGACGTGCTACTTAAGTTAACGATCTTAGGCTGGTTGCGCATCTGTTAAAAATGAAACATTAGTTTAACCAAATGTGCCTTTCCAAATATCGAGCATTGAGCAGAGCAATTTAGAATCCTTGTGATGGAAGGATGAAGAACACTCAATCTTTCGATTCATACTGCGCAATATAATGTTTGAGAGATTTGGTTTCCGCACTCTGAAACTCTTCATCGTGCATACGCAGTGCTTGGATACGGTCGAGGCGGAACTGGCGGTAGTCATCGCGCAATTCGCACCAGGCGACCAGCGTCCAGACTTTGCCCCAAAAGAACTGGCCTAACGGTTGGATTTTTCTCTCGGTCACCTGTCCGCTTTCATCTTGGTAATCCAAACTGACCTTAAACTGATGATCAATCGCGTGGCGCAGAAGCTGCCCTCGTTTGGCAGTCTCGGATTGGGTGTGATAATCGGGCACAATCAGCGGACAATCTTCCACTTGTTGTTTGAGCTTATCTGGCAATACCGAA
Source organism: Vibrio sp. Vb0888 (assembly GCF_033338835.1). Lineage (NCBI taxonomy): Bacteria > Pseudomonadati > Pseudomonadota > Gammaproteobacteria > Vibrionales > Vibrionaceae > Vibrio > Vibrio sp. Vb0888. The sequence continues at coordinate 850,907 of NZ_JAWOTL010000001.1, read as the reverse complement.
AGTATTTTGGTGGACGCAGAGTGAGACGCTTCGGCGAGTTCAACATCCGACCAGGCTCGAACCATCCGCATACCCAGTTCAAGCGCCATCATCTCTTTTTCTGAGAACATCAAAGGCGGCAGATGAGAGCCAGCTTGCAACAGGTAGCCAACACCTGCTTCACCTTGAATCGGAACACCAGAACTAAGCAACGACTGAATATCGCGATAAATCGTACGTTCGCTAACTTCCATTCTTTCTGCGAGCTCTTTCGCTGTCACGGCGTAACGCTTTGCGCGCAGAAGCGTCAGTAGCTCAAACAGTCGTTCTGATTTGCTCATGATGTTCCTTATCTAGACCTACTGGTTGTTAGTGGTAGTGTGGCTGATTACTTCTCTAGCTCACTGCACATTTTTAAGTTGTGATGTTTAAGCTCGAAGCTTTCGCAGTCAATCATTGATAACAGAGGCTGAAATTCAACGGCTTGCTTAATCTGTTTTCCCGCCTGTTTTGCATCATCCATTGAACGCCAGTAAATGGTGTCTGTCCACACACCGTCAGTCGCTTCGTGACTGAGTGAGCGATACAAAAAGCCCGGCAGATTCTTCACAAACGTTTGTGACTGTTTGGCAGCGGCGATCACGTCTTGCTCTGTTGTGCCTGCGGTTAGACGAAATTGCACAGTTTCGATAACGGTTTCCATATTGTGATTCCTTATTGGTTTTGGCGGATTGCCTGTTGAGTTCCAAATAAGGTTACGCGGATGGAATGTCAGAACGTGTCAGTAGTGAAATCTCACTCACTTATCATCAATATGGTTATTTTTCTGGGCTATTGTAACGATCCCAGTAAGGTAAATCTGTGCCGAGTTTTTCGCTGATAAAATCGATAAAGGCTCTTACTTTCAACGGCATGTGCTTGCGCTCAGGAAAAACCGCATAAATGGCGTGTTCTGGTAGAGAATACTCTTCCATCACCGGTTTTAGATTTCCTGCGGCAAAGTCTCTCCCTGCAATAAATGTTGGCAGCTGCGCAATGCCCGAACCTCTTAACAGCAACTGGCGAATGGCTTCGCTGTTATTGACGATAAAGTTTCCTTTTGGAAGTACCTTGTATTCGCTGCCGTTGTTGATGAACATCCATTCGACGCCGCCACGGAAATAGGAGTAGCGCAGGCAGTTGTGACCGACTAAATCACTTGGTTTTTGTGGTGTTCCAAACTCCTCTAAGTAATCTGGTGAGGCACAAAGCACACTTTTACAAGGGGCGAGACGTTTTGCGATTAGATTGGAAGAGGTGAGTTCACCAATACGGATCCCCAAATCAAAACCGTCTTTAACCAGATCGACCATTTTGTCTTCGAGGTTTAAATCCACTTCAATTTTCGGGTAACGAGCGAGAAACTCGCTGATCAAAGGTGCGATATGCAGTACACCGAAAGACATCGGCACGGTAATTTTGAGCCGACCTTGTGGAGAGCCTTGCAGCTCAGATACCGCGTCTACGCCTTGCTGGGCCAGATTGAGCGCTTGAGAAGCGTACTCAAAATAGCGTTCTCCCGCTTCGGTCAGGCTCAGCTTACGCGTAGTTCGGTTAAGGAGACGAATGCCCAAATCGTCTTCTAGCTGGTTGATGCGTTTGCTGATCGCCGATTTCGTCAGATTCAGCTGTTTGGCCGCAAGGGAAAAGCTGCCGCATTCGACAACAGCAACAAAAACGGGCAGGGAGGCAATCGCGTTCACATCAATCTCCTATTATCGTGAAGCATTTATTGTTGAGCACAAGGATACAATTAATTTCCAATTATAGAGATTATCTTCAAGAAGAAAACAATCTAGACTATGCACCAGTATTACGACCTTGATTTTGGGAAGAAGAAAATGAAGTACGATTGGATCCTGTTTGACGCTGACGAAACCTTATTCCACTTTGATGCTTTCAAAGGTTTGCAGCTTATGTTTTCTCGCAAAGGCGTAGATTTTACTGAACAAGATTTTGCTCATTACCAAACCGTAAACAAACCGCTTTGGGTGGATTACCAAGACGGCAAAGTAACGGCAGATGAGCTAAAACATAAGCGTTTTACCGAGTGGGCTGAGAAGTTGAATACCACAACAGCAGATCTCAACAGTGCATTTTTAGAAGCAATGGCCGATATTTGCAGCTTGTTGCCAGGTGCAAAAGAGCTGATGGAAGCGCTGCAAGGCAAAGCTAAAATGGGCATTATCACCAACGGTTTTACAGAGTTGCAAGCAATTCGCCTTGAGCGCACAGGGATGACTGAGTACTTCGATAAAGTGGTGATCTCTGAACAAGTGGGCGTAGCAAAACCGGACTTAGGTATTTTTGAATACGCGATGCAGCAAATGGGCAACCCATGCAAAACGCGCGTACTGATGGTGGGTGACAACCTGCATTCCGATATTCTGGGTGGTAATAATTTTGGTATTGAAACTTGCTGGTTAAATACCACAGGCGCAAGCGTCGATGAGCGTATCGCACCAAATTATACCGTTGAGTCTTTGAGTGAACTAAAGAACATTTTGGTGGCGTAACTGAATCGGGTATTATTCCGTAGTAACCCTCAGAAAAATCAAGGAATAATCATGTCAGATATCAAACAGCTAGACAGCAAAGTCGTTTACCAGAATAAGTGGATGACGGTGCGTGAGGACAAAATTTTACGTCCGAGCGGCGCAGAGGGCATCTATGGTGTGGTCGACAAACCTGATTGTGCTGCGATTCTGGCTATCGATAACGGGATGATTCACTTGGTTCAGCAGTACCGTTACACCGTAGGTCAACGTTGTTGGGAGATCCCACAAGGGGCGTGGGAATCAAACCCAGATGCGGATCATCTTGAGCTTGCCAAAGGCGAACTGCGTGAAGAAACGGGTATGCAGGCGAGCACTATGGCGTATGTCGGCGCGCAGTTTATCGCATACGGCTTTTTGAATCAGACATGTCACGTCTACTTCGCCAGTGATTTAACGGACGTGGGCAATCAACTCGACAGTGAAGAAGAGGATTTGATCACTCGCGCTTTTTCTGTTGAGGAGTTCGAACAGATGATGATCGACGGCACGATCAAAGATTGTGTCACCATCGCCGCTTATGGTTTGGCGAAGCTGAAGAAATTCATTTAGTTATCCATGACGATTTTTTAATGAAAACAGCGGCCTAGTGCCGCTGTTTTTAGTTTGGGTGAGTTCGTTGAGCCATCGCTTACTCGTCGATTTTCTTACCTAAGATTTCCACTTGCGCTTTTTTGGTCACCCCCGCGACTTGCAGCGCAGTGCTGCCAACCGATTCATAGTTCAACTCGATTTTGTCTAACTTCGCGTTATCTTTTGTTGGTAGGCTTAAGCTTCTTGATGACATGCCTTTAGTCAGAACACCTAAACTGTCGAACGTCTTTTCCTGACCATCTTTCATGATTACTTTAACGCTTTTCAGATCGACCGTACCTTGCGTACATTTGATTTTGATGTGGCTGAAACGAGCGTTAGCAAATGGTGACAGTGGATTGACTGTGTCGGTTTCCGATTTAAAACTGACGGTTTTATCTGCAATCTTGTCCCAATCGTTGTCTCCAGCAATCGATTGGAAAGAGGCTACAGCCGCTAAAAGACAGAGCGCGATGGTGTTGAACAGTTTCATAACTTTTCCTTACCTTAGGTTTAGATATTCTGTTTAATCAGTTCGATGACGTGTGTGACTTCGTCTTGAGTTAAAGCCCCTTCTTTCACGAATAAAATTTCACCTTGTTTATTTTGTACGATAATCGCAGAACTTTCTTGCTGCAGATCCCAAGTTGTTGCTAATACGCCATTTTTGTCTAACACCATGGAAGACCAAGAGAATGTCTTTTTGCTGTCCTCTGCCGACGATTTAACAAATGTACCGGTTCCCCAAATGGCGTCTTCTTGGTTGATCACGGTTGTGGTCTGATACTGATCTTCAGGAAAGTGAGCGGCAGTGATTGCTGACATCAGCGGCGCGTTCATCTCTTTGGCTTTACTACGACCTGCAATGGCTTGTATCACACGGACTTTGCCTAACATCTGCTGAGTTGCCCAAGGTTGATAAGCCACATCGTCTCCTTGCAGCGTCATTTCGCCATAGGTATCAATGCTGACGGAAGGGGTGGTTTGACCGACAGAAAGGTTATGAGAGAAGGCGAGTGTCGGGGCGAGTGCGAGTAAGAGTGACAGAACAGATGGAGTTTTCATTGGGGGTTCCTGTAACGAAGTGAGGTTAGAGCGAATCAAAATAAGGGGCAAATACGATGCCCCTTATCGGATGTGGCGTTTAGTTAGAAAGTACAACGCGCGCATTTAGCGGTTGCAGCGGACGATTGTTTTGTCCCATGACTTCCATCAGTTTCGCGGCTTGATCTTTGGATAAGGTTTGAGTGTCTTTAAGCACAAACCAGCGCACACCTTCTGAACATGGCGGTGTGGTTAAAGAGCCGTTAAATCGATAGTAGTTTGCAGTTTTTGGCAGTAAGTCGTTAATCTCAAACGTATCTTTAAAGAACGTGGTTTGATTCTCTTGTGGGATTGCGTTGATCAGTTTAGACAGTGCTGCGTTTTGATCGCCAGCATCAAACATCACCGAAATTACCGCCAACTCGCCGTCTGCGTTGGCGTGTACAAAGTGCGCTTCAAGTGGATATTGGCGGCCTTTGATTTGGTTTTCTGATGGTGTGTGGAAATGGAACTGTTGCAGCTCGAACGTCTCGCCATCGATGGTGAAGCTGTTACGTCCGTTCACTTGCGCTTGCAGCGTATGACCATTGTTGGTTAAACCAATGACCTGACCAGTGTACGAAAGGTTCAGTGCTTCCAGTTTTGCATCGGCTGGGTTGTCGATGTTGATTGGGCTTTGGTTTTTCGTGGTTGCGCAGTCTTTGGCGATTTTTCCCCAGTGCTCTGGCCCGTGTTTGTCATTGCCATAGCCCCATTCCGAAGCCTGAGCTGCGCTTAGAGTGAGAAGTGAGAGTGAAAAAGCAAGTAGTGTTTTGTTCATAATAATGTCTCTGTTCGGTCGCTTCGATAAGCGTTGTTACAAGGCAATGACCTAGAGGTTTGATCACTGCCTGACAAATTAGAAACGGTGGCTGAGTTGGGCACCAATTAGGAACGCATTTGAATGGGTCACGCCCGTCACCATAGGTGCAGGAACACCTTTATACGCGTACTCTTCTACGTTGACATCTTCACCAATCAAGTACGTCATGCCGATGTCAACCGTGGTATCTGATGACCATTGGTAAGATGCGCCCGCAGATAACCAGTGACGGTTCGAATCTGGAATAGAAAGCGAAGTCAGCTCATCGACAGGTGTTTTGTCGAACATGTAACCCGTGCGAAGTGTCCAACGTTCATTGGCGTACCAAGTCGCACCGATGGAGTAGTGCGCGGAGTCTTGCCACTGAAAATCTTTTAGCAACTGATCATCAGCTTTCAAGCTGTCAAATGCTGACCAACCAATCCACTGCACAGAATAGTGCAGGGCAAATTTAGGTAAGACGCGGTGATAACCGGAAAACTCCGCAATATCCGGTAGCGGCATAGCAAGCGAGTCGTACGATTCGCCAGCAAAGTGGATGTCGCCCTTGGCATCTATGTTAGGGCTGTGCTTGTAGCTTAAACCTAAGCGATGACGTTCGTTAAACTCGTACATCATGCCAATGTTCGCGCCAAGCCCAATGCCGCCAGCTTCCACATCAAGTGCGTTGCCTTTTACGGATCCACAGCGTTGTTCTAGTTCGTTTCCAAGTATGTTCCCACCAACGCAAACACCCACGTCCATATCGCGGTACAGCTCACCAGAGCCGTAAATCACATCAATACCACCACCGATACTAAAACGGTCGTTCACCTTGTATGCCAAGCTTGCGCCAAGGTTGACACTCGCTACGCTGGTGACACCGCCAAAAACAGGTGCGCCATAGTTTGGTTTAAACTCCATGTCGGTTCCGAAGTTGGAATATGCCGATAAGCCTAGATACCAGTCGTCGTTGATAGGGTGAATAAAGTAAAAATTGGGTACAACGGCTGGTTGACCAACGCCATCGACGTCATCAATGTCGGTCACGGTTTGAGAGAAGGACGGGGTAATGTCAACTTGAGGGGACGGAGGAAAACCACCCATACCAACATTGACATCCGCATTAATGTTAGCTCGATGATATTGCGCATTTTTAACGGTAACGTCAGGTTTGACGTAAGTGACACCGAACGATAAGGCATTTTGTTTAAACAGCGTCATCGCTGCGGCGTTGCGGCTGATTACAGACGCATTATCACCAATGACGGCATCACCAGCAAAAGCACGACCAAGACCCGTCGCAGAATGTTCGTTAATTTGAAAACCACCGGCATACGCCGTCGAGGAGGCTAACCCGATTAATAAATAAATCGGTGAAAGAGTGAATTGTCGCTGCATGTTTTTCTCATGAATTAATTAGAAGTTGTATTGCAACGAAAAGTAGTAAAATAAACAAATCTGACCAGTGTGTTTAGGAGTAAAACTAACAGTGTGCTGACAATAAGTAAATTTAACTTAATAAATATTTATTGTTGAATTTATTAATGCTTCATGGCGTGAATATAGTAGTTATTTTACGTGTAAATTAAATCCTGAACCTCTATTTTTATTTTTGCGGTATTACTTCTCTATTTTTATTGTGCTGACTGTTCCCTAACAAATAGAGGCAAATCCAGCGATAAAGTGTCCGTGATGGAAACTCTGAGTCATTTGTATTTCCATTGCATCCCAACGTTGGTAGTTCGAATCAGCAAGAGAACTATCGTTTTAAACCCACATGACACACTCCTCTCGGTCTTACCTGTGTTATGTGGGTATTTTTTATTTAACTTGCCACTTAACTCCTCTTTAAATTCAATCATCAAAGTGACCATCATGAAATTTAAAATGATTGCATATTGAATAAGTTTAGTTTTTACTAGTTTTTTGGTATTTAAAAGTTTTGTTTATAATACTTATAACTTGAATTTCTATATTAAAAATGGTCTTTGCTATACGTATTGAATAATAAAGTTTTGAAGTGACTATAATATCTCTGATTTTTCACGTTAGTGAAGTTATTCACTCAGTTTCTTGACGTTAATTTACCTATCTTTACGTCTCGTACCCTGTACGGCTAAGACAAATAGCAGTATAAAATCAAAACGATTATTTACTTCACTCCTGCTATGAAACTCAATAAAAAATGGCTCGTTTTGTGTGGCCTACTTGCTATTGGTGCTGGTGGTTATCATTATCTGCAACGTCCAGAACCCATTTCTCCTTACGCGACAGAAGTCGTTCGCAAAGGCAATATCGAAAAGGCGGTATTAGCCAACGGCATGTTGCAAGCGTCCAAATTGGTGAATGTAGGTGCGCAAGTATCTGGGCAAATTCAACGCCTCGCTGTGAACTTAGGGGATGAGATAAAACAGGGAGACTTGATTGCACAGATTGACAGCCTGACTCAGCAAAATAGCCTCAAAGAAGCCCAAGCGTCTCTTAATAGTCTCAACGCTCAGTACCAGGCTAAGCAAGCGCAGATTAAACAAGCAAACTATGAATACGTGCGCCAAAAAGGCATGTTGGCAGCGAAAGCGAGCTCACGAGCTGATTACGAGAATGCCGAAGCGACGCTCGCCATCTACAAAGCCGAGTTAGCGCAACTGGATGCCGAAATCGAGAAAGCCAAAATCAACGTCGACAATGCGCAGTTAGATCTCGGTTACACCACCATCAACGCACCGATGGATGGCACGGTGGTCTACACCGCGGTGGAAGAAGGACAAACCGTAAACGCCAATCAAACCACGCCAACGATTATCGAGTTAGCTAAGTTAGATACGATGACAGTGAAAGCCGAAATTTCGGAAGCCGATGTGATTTTTGTTCACCCCGGCCAAACGGCGCTGTTCACCATTTTAGGCAAACCGAATCAGCAGTTTAAAGGCACATTGCGCGCCATTGAGCCGGGGCCAACCATCATGGATGGCGATGACAGCGATTTGAGCATTTCAGATAGCGACGCCATTTACTACAACGCTGTATTTGATGTGAAGAACCCGCAAGGTATTTTGCGTATCGGCATGACTGCGCAAGTTTCGATTGTCCTTGAGCAATCGGAAAATACCTTGATTGTCCCTTCACAAGTGCTGCAAAAATCTGGCGGCAAAGGCAACTATACCGTGCCAGTGCTTGAACAGGGCCAAGTGGTGAAAAAGCCTGTGACAGTGGGTATCAACAACAAAGTGAACGCACAAATTCTCTCAGGTTTGAAGGAGGGCGACCAAGTTGTTCTTGGCAATGCTATGGATGGGGAATCATCAAGCCGAGGTGATCGTCGTCGCCCTCCAATGAGGTTCTAAGATGAGTGACGTGCTTTTAAAAGTTGAGGATTTAACTCGACGATTTGTCTCTGGCGACGAGTCGCTTACCGTGTTGAACCACATTAATTTAGAGATAAAACGCGGTGAAATGGTCGCGATCGTGGGTGCATCAGGTTCAGGTAAATCGACGCTGATGAATGTGCTTGGCTGCTTGGATAAACCGTCCAGCGGTCGATACTTCATTAATGGGCAAGATGTCTCGACGTTGGAATCTGATCAACTGGCGGAACTACGCCGCGAGTATTTTGGCTTTATATTCCAGCGTTACCATCTGCTGGGGGATTTAACCGCGGTGGCAAACGTGGAAGTACCGGCGGTTTACGCGGGAGTTCCTCATCGTCAAAGAACGGATCGAGCGCAGTCACTATTGGCTCGCTTGGGGCTGGAAGATCGTTTGACCCACAAGCCCAGCCAACTGAGTGGTGGCCAGCAACAGCGCGTGAGTGTTGCTCGTGCACTGATGAACGGTGGTGAGGTGATTCTCGCTGATGAGCCCACTGGCGCATTAGACAGTCACAGTGGGCAAGAGATGATGGCACTGGTTAAAGAGTTGCATCAACTTGGGCATACTATCATCTTAGTGACTCATGATATGAACGTGGCGAACTTTGCGGATCGCATCATTGAAATCAAAGATGGTGAAATCATTGCAGATACGCCAAATGCACAAGTTGTAATCAATGAGCAAGCAGCAAAGACACCGAGCGCATCTTTTCATCGCCCAGCGCAAGCCGCCAGTAAGTGGTGGAAGTGGGACAGTTTTATTGACGCGCTAAAAATGGCGCTGCTGGCGATGTCTAGCCACAGAATGCGCACGTTTTTGACCATGCTCGGCATCATTATTGGTATAGCCTCGGTGGTTTCCGTGGTGGCACTAGGTAATGGTTCACAACAGCAAATTTTGTCGAATATTTCATCCATGGGAACAAACACCATTGATGTCAGGCCGGGCAAAGGGTTTGGTGACCGCCGCTCCGGACGAGTGAAAACGCTAACCGCCGACGATGCTAAATCGTTGGAGAGTCTACCTTTTGTCGACAGTGTCACGCCGTCTTTATCCAACAGCTTAACCGTGCGTTACGCCAATCAGGATGCAACCGCGTCTGTGGAAGGGGTTGGGGAAGATTATTTCCGTGTGCGCGGTTATGAGATCGCCAAAGGTCAGTTTTGGGATGAAGAGAGCGTGAACTCACTCGCCCAAGAAGCAGTGATTGATGACAACACCAGAAAGGAAATGTTTGCGGATAGAAATCCGATTGGTGAAGTGATTTTTCTTGGTTCATTGCCAGTGCGTATTGTGGGTGTCACGCAGAAAAAAGAAGACGCGTTTGGCAACAGCGACGCGCTGAAAATTTGGGTGCCATACACCACCATGTCGGGACGAATGATGGGACAACGCTACCTCAACGGCATTACTGTACGGATTGATGAGAACGCCCCAAGCGCAGCGGTAGAACAGAGCATCATCAACTTGTTAAAAATGCGTCACGGTACAGAAGATTTCTTCACGATTAACACTGACACCATTCGTCAGAGCATCGAGAAAACCACCGCCACCATGACGTTACTGATCTCAGCGATTGCGGTGATCTCCCTAATTGTCGGCGGAATTGGCGTAATGAACATCATGTTGGTGTCGGTGACAGAGCGCACGAAAGAGATCGGTGTGCGAATGGCAGTGGGGGCGCGGCAAGCGGATATTTTGCGTCAGTTTTTGATTGAAGCGGTAGTGGTGTGTTTGTGTGGTGGCATTGCTGGTATTGGGTTGGCGTTTTTGATTGGTTTTGCATTCAGTACATCTGGCAGCAGCTTCCAAATGATTTACTCAATGAACTCGATCATCTGGGCGTTTATTTGCTCAACGTTGATTGGCATCGCTTTCGGCTTTTTACCCGCTCGCAATGCCGCCAAACTCGATCCGATAGAAGCGCTAGCGAGAGACTAAAAATGAGTAACACAATGAAATTCAAAACTCGATTGGTCGCGGCTGCCTTAAGCGCAGTGTGGTTGTCAGGTTGTGGTTCGCTTATGCGTAGCGACTATCAAGCTCCTGAGGTGCAAGTGCCTGCAAATTGGCAACAGATGCATGTTGCGGGTGATGTCAGTATGGATCCTTGGTGGTTGGCGTTTAACGACCCAACTCTTAATCAATACATTACTCAGGTGTTGGCTCAAAATAACGATTTGACGCTGGCAACGCTAACGCTAAAGAAAGCGCGTTTACAGCTGGGTTTAGCGCAAGATGACCTTTTCCCTACGTTGAGTTCTTCCACATCAGGACAAGTTCAAAAATCTCTTGATAGCGGGGAATCGGCAGATAGCTACAGCACTAACTTGTCCGTCAATTACGAGTTGGATTTGTGGGGAAAAATCTCGGCAGACGTTGACCAAGCCAAGTGGACGGCGATGGCAAGTCAACAAGATCGCGAGGCGACCGCACAAAGTTTGGTGGCAACGACGGCATCGTTATATTGGCAAATCGGCTATCTAAAACAGCGCTTAAACCTCAGTCAGCGTAATGTGGAAGACGCAGCTCAAACGCTACAATTGATTGAAAAACAGTACCAACTTGGCGCTGTGGATCAGTTAGATGTGCTTGAAGCCAAACGTACGTTGGCAAGCTTACAAGCGCAGCAAAGTGAGTTTGAACAGAGTTTACTTGAGGCAAACAACGCCTTTGCGATTTTGTTCAATCAACCGCCGAAGAGCATCAGTGCAAACATCCAAATGCTGCCTGAAGGCGATATGCCATCGTTGAGTGTTGGTGCTCCGTCTGATTTATTGATCCGCAGACCCGACATTAAAGCAGCGATTTATGACGTCAAAGCCGCGCTAGCAAATAAAGACGCAGCAGATTTGGACTATTTGCCTAAGCTGACGCTCACTGGGGCTTTGGGTGGATCGTCACAAGCGCTCAAAGATCTGCTTTCCAACCCGATCGGCAGTTTAGGTGCGGATATGACGCTACCGTTTTTGCAGTGGAATGAGATGAAAAACAGCCAAGCCATTGCCGATTTAGACTATCAATCGGCCATTGTGAGCTATCGCCAAGTGTTGTACGCCGCCTTCCAAGATGTCGAAAATGCCTTGTCAGCACGAGAAAAATTGAAGTATCAAGCGGCGCGTTTACAAGAGCAATATGATGCCGCAAGTGCCGCTGAGTCCATTTATGCTGCGCGGTATCAGTATGGCTCGACATCGATCATGGACTATTTGAATGCCCAAGAAGACACCAGAAACGCGCAAGCTTCTTTGTTGGAGAACCGTTACAACCAGTTTCTCACTCAGGTTACGCTTTACCAGTCTTTAGGAGGAACCGACATTGCGCCGTTGTAATTAGGGGTCAGCGCACACTAGCGAAGCGCCATGCAACAAAGCCTTTTTTGAAGGTATTACTGGTCCCATGAATGGGACCAGTAATAAAAGCTTAAGTTACTTGGCGAACTTCTTGAAAGGTGCATCAACCGGGGTGTCAGCTAGGTGATTGGTGTAGTTACTCATCACTTTTTGCGCTAGACCAAGTACAATTTCAAGCAGTTGCTGCTGTCCGTAACCTGCCGCAAAGAATTTCTCTATCTGAGACTCTTCCACTACACCACGTTGACGCACCATTTGAAGCGTTGTTTCTCGTAGTGTTTCAAGTTTTTCGTCTGCCAATGGTGTTTGGTTGACGAGAGCATCAACAATCTCCTGATCCACTTTCATTGACGCCGCGATCGCACTATGAGCAGGAACGCAATAGTGACAACCATGTTCAACGTTGATGGTTTGCCATACGACGGTCAATTCTTCTGCGTTAAATGATGTTTGTTGAAAGAGCTCATGCACAACTTGATAACCCTCAAGCAAGGTTGGCGCTTCAGCCATAACAGCATGAAGATTTGGTAGCATGCCAAACGCTTTGACTGAATTTTCAATCAGATGCTTTGATCCTTCCGGTGCGTTTTCTGCGGTATACAGTTTAAATTCTGCCATGTTTAAATCTCCTGTAATTGGATATGAGCGGATTAGGCAAGAACAGGATAGTTGATTTTGAGCGGTCGCTCAATATAAAGTTGAGCATATGTTCAAAATTGATAATTGCTCATGGCGAATACAAAGAAATTCCAACGTGATGAAGTGGTGAAAGCTGCCTCGGATCTATTCTGGAAGAAAGGTTTTCATGCAACATCTACACGTGATTTACAAGATAGCGTTAATCTGCGTCCTGGAAGTATCTATGCGACGTTTGGGTCAAAAGAGGGGCTATATTGTGAAGCGCTAAAAATGTACGTTGCGAACTTACAAGCCCTGTTTGAGTTGCATTTAGCTCAGAACACAACGGTTCTAGATGCAATAGAAGCTTTCGCGATTGATGTGGTTATCAATCAGCGAGACTCCAATCCCAGTGAAGTGTGCATGTTAGTCAAATCAGCAAGTGAATTTGCTGAGGATTTTAATGCGCTGCGCAATCAAACAAACAGCTTAGCAAACCAATTTGAATCTTTTCTTGCAAAGCTGTTTGAGCGAGCAATCGAGAATGGCGAAATTGAAGCCCAGGATACATTGCTTCTTGCTCAGTTGTTCCAGGTTCAGTTTACGGGTATACGAGCCTACTCATACCGCAGTGATGATGTAACCTTAAAGACGTTGATCTCTATTATGGTGGACAGCTTCCGCGGTAACGTACCAAAAACAGAAAGCTGAATGAGACTGCTCAAAGTCAACGTCTCTAAATCAACGGCTTGAACTAAGCGAGCTCAAATAAACCCGTTATCGGGGGTCGATATCGATAAAAAATGACCACGAAGCATCGTGGTCATTTTTATGCAGATTAACTTGCAATGAACAACAACGGCTTATTAAAAGCGAAACTCTTCTAAGTTATTGCTGCTTTCTAACATTTTTTCAGCCACATAACGATGCGTTGCTGTGGTTGGGTGAGTCACATCCCAGAACACGAACTTATCTACGCCAGATGCTGCACATTCAGAACGTAATGAGTGAGTGTACATGTAGTCAACAGAGGATGAACGGTTGATGTCTAAGCAAGGGTCGCTTGCATTTACGAAACCGTGTTCTTCTGGTGCCGAGGTTAACTTCTCAAACAGTGCGTGTGTATCAAACAATGCGATGTTGTAGCCTTGGGCTTTGTAGTACATCGCTTGTGCTTTGATGAACTCGTTCATTTTCAATACTTTCGCACGAATCGTTTCAATTTCTTCCTGTGTTGAGTATTTGAACTGTGGTGCTTTGGTTGCATCAGGCAGTGTCATCAACATGAAGTTCTTCGCGCCAGCGTCTGTTAAACGAATCAGAGCTTCAGCGTAATCCGCTTTTACTTCCGGCACGCTACGGTTGTAGTTCATGAAATCATTTAAACCAAACTCTAACGTAAACAATGTGTTAGCAGGGTTGTAGTTCTTCGCCAGCTTGGTGTAGGTTAAGTAAGAAGAAACTTGTTCGCCGACACCAGTTAGCGCGATGTATTGGTTTTCACCTGCTGCGCCACCAACTGCCCAGTTGTATAGCGGTAAGTTTTTGGCTTTAGCAACGTATTCCGTCCAAACAAAACCGTTTGAGAAGTGACCCAAGAACCAGCTATTCGGGTTAGGAAAGCGCCATTGGGACGCGTTAAAGATGTTGCCTGTATCAGACAAGCTATCGCCTAAAGCCACTACTTTGTTTATCTGATCTGGTTGCATTGCAGCATCATTGCTCCAGATCGTGTGGTTATAAGAATAACGATTGTCAGCAGCAAAAAATGTAATGTCTGCGTTCTCGTTCGCTAGATCTAGTGTTTCTTCACAACGCTGACGAATTACGTTTTGTGAGGTATTGGTGTAGAACATGTTTTTAAATGAAACAGAGCTCCACCAATAGCCATCGATAGTGAAGTCACTACCATCTTGGTTTTTTGCCCATTTCCAATCGGTAGCCGCATCGTCCTTAGAGTGGCTCGTACGATACCAGCATCGAACGTACGTATAAGTTTGATTTTCTTGCGCGCTAACCACTTCAGCCGCAGAAACCATTGCTGGTGATAAAGTTGGCTCCTCAGCAATGGCGGAGGCAAGCGGAAGTAATGCAGTTAATAGTGTGATTGTTTTTTTCATCATTCACTCTTCTTGTAATGGTTATTGTTCCGAATGCGTGAATACGCTCGGCTATAACAGTATTTAGATGAGAATTTTTCTCACTAAACCTTCTAATTCTGAGTAAATGCTCAAGACAGTCAACAACTAAATATTCAATATTTCAGTTTTGGCACCACGGTCAAAAAATCCATTCAGCATAGCAATCGATTAAATGGGTGATATTTAGAATAATTACTCACTAACATTAATTTAACATTCACTTTTTGTTAATTAAGCAATTGCTTTATAAGGTTTTGTTGGTGATTTTTAATGTTAACTTAAAGTGTTTATTGAATGATCTTTTGTACAAATTTGTATATTCATGAAACAAATTGTTTGGCATTTTTGCTCTGTAAACTATAGCTGAAGCTCTCATGCAAACATCATGATGATGACTTTTCATGAGAATATAGTGAATAAAAATTAGCTCAAATAAGGAATAGGGCAAATGCACTACACAACAAGTAAAAAACAAGGCTTATTTTCGTTGTCTGCCGTAGCAATAGCACTGACCACTTCGATGTCAGCGTTTGCGGCTCCACCAATGGGATTTGATGAATCTAAGTTACCGACGAAGTACATCGTCAAATTCAAAGAAGATGCAGTCAGCCGTTCTTCAATGGGTGGTAACTCATTCTGGGGGCCACGAATCGCGCAGGAGTCTGTTCTAGAACAGGTGAAGGCACGTAAGGTGGAAAAACTAGGCAATCGCGCCATTTACAGCGTTGAATTGGATGGCGATGACTTAGAGCCGCTTCGCAATCGTAGTGATGTGGAATACGTGGAAGTCGATCCACCTCGCTATTTGCTCAGCGAAACGACCCCATGGGGATATGAAGCGGTTAATGCTCAACTGCTAGCTGACTTCAATGCGGGTAATCGCACTGTATGTATTATCGATTCAGGGTACGACATTTCGCACAACGACCTAAGCGGTAACCGCGTTGCTGGTACTAACGATAGTGGTACGGGATCATGGAGTGATCCGGGTAACAACAATGCCCACGGTACTCACGTCGCGGGTACGATTGCTGCGATTGCCAACACCGAAGGTGTAAAGGGTGTGATGCCAAACCAGAATGTTAATTTGCACATCGTGAAAGTATTTAACGAATCGGGTTGGGGTTACTCATCTGGGCTTGTTAAAGCTATCCAGACCTGTGCCGATAATGGTGCTAACGTTGTGAACATGAGCCTTGGTGGTAGTCAATCAAGCCGAACTGAGCAAAATGCACTGCAAAATATTTACGATCAAGGCGTTCTATTGATCGCCGCTGCGGGTAATGATGGCAATACAGCGCACAGCTATCCAGCTTCTTATGACTCAGTGATGTCTGTTGCGGCTGTTGATAATCAAAATGATCATGCAGCGTTCTCACAATCTACTAATCAAGTTGAGATCTCAGGCCCGGGTGTGGCGATCTTATCAACGGTTACGGTAGGTGAAGGTAAACTTTCTGATATTACCTTGAATGGTGTCAGTCAGTTTGATCGTGGGATTGTTCCTCACAATCGTTTGATCAATAACGGTTCTTCGTATGTTCCGGATCCAATCGCGGGTTCAGTAACGGCAACGCTAGATAGCTGTGATGTCTCTGGCGGTAACTTTAACTGTGGTGATATGTCGGGCAAAATTTGTTTGACTGAGCGTATCGGCAACCAGTCTTCAGGAAACTACCCTGAAGTAGATGCGGTTCAGGCTTGTTACAATGCGGGTGCGCGAGCTGCAATCGTGTACAGCAACTCTGAACTACCTGGTTTACAAAACCCTTTCTTGGTAGACACAAACAACGCTTATCGTATGGTTTCGGTAACGGTTGATCGTGCATTTGGTCAAGAGCTATTGGGGTATGTTGGTCAGGAAATTACTGTTGCAACAACCTCTGGTGAAGATTACGAGTACTACAATGGTACATCAATGGCGACACCGCACGTAACGGGCGTAGCTGGCTTGGTGTGGAGTTACCACCCAACCTGTACAGCAGCGCAAGTACGTAATGCCCTAGTGAAAACTGCAACAGATATTGATGTTGCTGGTCGAGACAACCGTACTGGCCACGGCCTAGTTAATGCTGAAGCGGCGAAGCTGTTCTTGGACGCTGGCTGTAATGGACCTGATGGTGGTAGCTCTTCGGACTCTAGCTTCTCAAATACCAGCCCTGTTGCGATTCCAGATAATAAATCTTCTGGCGCAATCAGTGCAGTAGAAGTCGATCGCTCTGGTGATTCAGGCACAGTAAGTATTGACGTTGATATTAGCCACACTTACATCGGTGATCTACGAGTGACTTTAACGTCACCGACTGGTGGAGAAGTTGTACTTCACAATAATACTGGCGGCAGCGCTAACGATATAAAAAACACGTTCCAAGCGGATTTTTCTGGTTTTGAATCGCAAGGTACATGGGAACTTAAAGCGGTGGACAATGCCAGAAGAGACACAGGCACCATCAACAGTTGGACTCTGACCTTTCAATAAGGAGTGACTATGAAGAAGTTGACCTTACTTTCTTTGTCTGCGGTAGGCGCTACCGCACTATTTGCAATCGGACTGAGCTCAAGCAGCTTGGCAAACAATCAAGGATTTCCTCTCGTGGATGAACGCCAAGATCAAGCCGAGCAGCAACCTGCACGTTACTTTGTTAAGTATCATGAAGGGAAAGAGAGCGAAGTGAGAGCGCTTCTTCGTCAGCACAACATTGAAGTGGTCGACGCTCTGGTGAAACAACACGTGTTGGTTGTGGTGGGTGAACTGGCGGAAGTCGATAAGCTCGCGGATCACGATGCGGTCGAATATACCGAGCAAGAGCCGACAAGAAAGCTGCTATCTAACGGAACTACGCTTCAATAAGCCAAACTTTCTTAAGATAGTGCCAAAAAGAAAAACGCCCCTCACGTGAGGGGCGTTTGTTTTCTTTCTACGATTGCTTTTTTCTAAAGTTCGTCGTTTGCTATGACTAGAGATTCTTGAAGATTGATGCTGATGAGCCTATTCCCGCATCAATCAAGTCAGTTATCAGCTAGTCATATTCAGACTAACTACTTAGCGAACAATCAAACCCAGTAGGATACCAACAGCGCCGAAGTCTGCGTCACTAAAGGTCGTGTTAGCAAAACCTAGGTCACCAAGTACTGGCATTAGGAATACTGGTAGGAAGGTAATCAGTAGACCTTGTGCAAAAGCACCCAAGATTGCACCGCGACGACCACCTGTAGCGTTACCAAATACACCTGCTGCTGCACCCACGAAGAAGTGTGGAACAACACCTGGGATAATCACAGTAAGCCCCATCACGTAAAGTAGGAACATACCCAAAAGACCCGCCGCAAAGCTCGATAGGAAGCCAACCAATACTGCGTTTGGTGCGTATGGGAATACAACCGGACAATCAAGCGCAGGTTTTGCGTTTGGTACTAGTTTGTCTGAGATACCTTTAAACGCTGGAACGATTTCTGCGATAACCATACGTACACCTTGAAGAATAACGTACACACCACCGGCGAATGTGATGGATTGCATCAGCGCGAACATGAACCAGTGCTTACCACCGCTAACTTCGCGTACAAAGTCACCGCCAGCGAAGATACACGTCACCATAAAGATGATGCCCATAGTGAACGAGATTGCCACTGGCGTGTCACGTAGGAACAACAAGCTCTTAGGTACGTTCATCTCTTCAGTAGAGTGTTCTTTGTTACCGAACTTGCTGCCAATAAAGCCCGCTAGTACGTAAGAAAGGGTAGAGAAGTGACCAATCGCAACGTCGTCAGAACCTGTTACTTGCTTCATGTACTTGTGAGCAATCGCAGGGAAGAACACCATCACAGAGCCCACAACCAGAGAGCCAAGTGCGATCAGTGGAACACCTTTCATGCCGCTAGAAGCAAGGATCGCCGCTACCATCATCGACATAAATAGCGTGTGGTGACCTGTTAGGAAGATGAATTTCCATGGCGTGAAGCGAGCGATCAAGATGTTCACTAACATACCGAAGAACATGATCATCGCCATCTCTTTACCAAACGCTTCTTGCGCGATAGAGACGATAGCTTCGTTGTTTGGAACCACGCCAGTGATGCCGAACGCGTGTTGGAAAATCGTCGCAAAGTCACCCAGAGAAGTTACAACCAGACCCGCACCCGCACCAAGCACGATGAAACCAAGAATGGTTTTTACCGTGCCTTTAATACACTCGGTGACCGGTTTTTTCTGGGCAATTAAGCCGATTAGGGCGATAAGACCTACCAGAACCGCCGGCTCTGATAGGACATCGTTCATTAAGAAACTGAAAAATTCCATAACGCCACCTTATAGAGCGCCAAGCTCTTGAAGTGCTACAGATAGACGCTCTTTCATTGCCACTTTGTCGACCATGTTATCAAGCGCAACGATACGTGGTTCAACACCAAGTGCATTCAACTGTTCAACGATGTCGTTAGTACCGATGAAGATGTCACAATCCGTACCTTTTGCAGAACCTAGATCGATATGATCCACTTCTGCGTTTACATTCAATTCTTTCACGATGCCTTTGATGCTCATTTCCATCATTAGGCTAGTACCAAGACCGTGACCGCAAACAACCATAATTTTCATAATTCAGACCTTTTCTTTTTATAGGGGTGTATGCCCATTTCGAAGGGCACATCAGGAGTTAGTATTTTTCGATGACCGCGAGAACATCTTGTGTGTTTTGAGCGGTGCAGATGGCTTCTACATGCTCTTCATTCATAAACAACTCAGCTAGTTTAGAAATCGCATCCACGTGCGAGTTACTGTCTGTCGCGGCTAGCGTAACCAGCATTTTCACTGGATCGTTACCTTCAGAATCGAAGTTCACGCCGCTTTGAATCACTGTGATTGCAAGAGACAAACGGTTAACGCCATCTTCAGGGCGAGCGTGTGGCATTGCCATACCAGGACCTACCACGTAGTAAGGACCGAGCTCTTCGTGTGAGCGGTAAATAGCGTCCACGTAGCTTGGCTCAATCGCGCCATTTTCAATCAGTACTTCACAGGATTTGCTCACCGCATCTTTCCAGTCAGTAGCATCAGAATGGATGCGAATCACATCAGAGGTAATCAGTTCACGTAGCATTGGATCTTTCCGGTTTGTTGTTTTGTTGATGGGTACTTTATCGATCAATTTGTCAGAAAAACCTGAGAATGATCACAAATGGTAGCGCTATCTGATAGCGCTATCATAAATTGTGATAGCGCTACCATTTTTATCAGTCATCCGAGTTTCATATGCTTGTGATCGAGTTCTAATGCGCTAATATCAAAACCACTAAAACGCTGTGGTAAGATGTCGCGGCAGAAAATAGAGAACACTAAATAAGAACAATGAGCGAACCTCGCAAACGAAGAAGTACTGGCAATGTCACCTTGGCGGACGTCGCTAAAAAAGCCGGCGTAGGCACCATGACGGTGTCGAGAGCATTACGAACGCCCGAGCTAGTATCTGACAAGCTGAGAGAAAAGATTCAACAAGTGGTTGATGAGCTCGGCTATATCCCGAATAAAGCGGCAGGGGCTTTGGCATCTGCTGAAAGTTACTCCATCGCTCTTATCATTCCTTCCCTGTTTGAAAAAGCGTGCGCGCTTTTCTTACCGAGCTTTCAACAAGCGTTGAACAAGGCGGGTTATCAATTACTGCTTGGTTACAGCGACTACTCGGTAGAGCAAGAAGAGAAACTGCTTTCGACATTTCTTGAGAGCCGCCCAGCCGGAGTAGTGCTGTTTGGTAATGAACACAGCCAACGTACTAATCAGCTTTTGGAAGCTTCGAACACTCCTGTATTGGAAATTGCTGAGTTAAGTTCGAAAGCGAGCTATCTCAATATCGGTGTTGACCATTTTGAGGTGGGTAAAGCTTGTACTAAGCATGTGATTGAACAAGGCTTCAAGAACGTGGGCTTCATTGGTGCGCGCGGCGATCACTCCACTTTGCAACGTAAGCTACACGGCTGGCAAAGCGCGATGATTGAGAACTACCTTGCGCCGGACCATTTTTTAACCACGCACGAAGCACCATCTTCACAATTAGGTGCGGAAGGATTGGCGAAGCTATTATTGCGTGATTCAAGTTTGAATGCTCTGGTATGTAGCCATGAAGAGATTGCGATTGGCGCGTTGTTTGAGTGTCATCGCCGAGTGCTGAAAGTCCCAACCGACATTGCGATTATCTGTTTAGAAGGCTCTTCTATGGGTGAGCACGCGTACCCAAGTTTGACCTGTGCGGAATTCGATTACGAACGTATGGGGACGAAAGCCGCAGACAAGTTACTGCAAGCCATAAAAGGTGAGTCAGTAGAGCATGCAACGGACATGGGCTTTAAGCTAAAACGCCGAGCGAGCACTGCGATCAACTAATTTGATTTGGTTAGATACTAAAACGCGATACAAAAAACCTCTCAATGCTGAGAGGTTTTTTGATGCGTGAGAATAGTGATTGTCGACTAAGGACGTTCACCTGCCGCTAGGCGACGTTCGATATCTGTAACCACTTCAGGGAAGTCAGCAATGGTGTCGATGAGGTAATGCGGCGAGCTCTTGAGCAATTTTGCACGCGCTTTTTCACGAGCGGCATTAAGTGTTGCTTCGTCCGCGGCTTGGTATTCTTCAAACGTCAGACCCGCTTCGTTACCAGAAAGCAGCAAACCAACGGTCCACATACCGGCGTTGTGACCTTCATCGATACCCGGTGCGGCGTCATCCACTTTGATGCATGCATTAACGTCGGTTACATTCAGCTCAATCACGTTCTTCAGTGCCATAAATGGTGCAGGGCGACCCCCTTGAGGCAGGTCATCCGTTGCTACTACGTAATCCGGTTTGTAGCCGTAATCCGCCGCCACTGGAATCAATACGTCCATCACTTCTCGAGGGTAACCAGAACAAGAACCGATCTTGATGCCTTTGTCTTTCAGACCGTTTACAACTTCAATCGCATTGAGGATTGGCTCTGCATGGTCAGCCACTTTTGCTTTTTGCAAAGGCATAAATGCTGCGTAGATAGCGTCGATGTCTTCGCTGGTCATTGAGCGACCAAACTTCTCATTCCAACGCTTATCAACGGCAGGAATACGACCCACAGCTTGGATGTGATCCCACTTACCAAGCCCCATTGGTTCGCGCGCTTCCTCAAGATCGATATCGAAATCAAAGCCTTGTTTGAACGCTTCCACAAAGATACTGGTTGGCGCAAAAGAGCCGAAATCGACGATAGTGCCAGCCCAGTCAAAGATCACTGCTTGAATTGGTGAGTTGCTCATGTTCAATCCTTTTTCTTGCTTGCCAGAGTGCTTGCCTACACGTTTGAACTGCACTCTGAATCAATTGGTTTTTGTTGAGGTCTATTGACCCTAAAAGTAGTTAAAGTCTTTGCACACTTTGGCGATGGCTTCTTCGAAGATCGCCAACGCTTCTGTCAGTTGTTCTCGAGTGATGATCAGCGGTGGGCTGAGTTGAATCACATTGCCTTGCGATACTTTGAAACTCACTCCGTTGTTGAGGCATTGGTACAACACAGCTTCCGCTTCGTCATACGCGCGTGCTTTGCTTTCGTGGTCAGTGACCAACTCAATGCCCCATAACATGCCGATGCCACGCACATCACCAATCACTGGGTATTTGGCTTTCATCTCTAGCAGTTTTTCACGCATGAACTGGCTGTCGGCTTTGGCTTTATCTAGCAAGCCGTCTTGTTCAATGGCTTCCATAGTTGCCAGTGCTGCAGCACAACCGATAGGGCTTTTCTCATGAGTGTAATGACCCATTGAGATTTGCTCAGCAGTGTTGTATTTGTCTTTGGTTACCATGGCAGCGATAGGCACTAACCCTCCGCCCAAACCTTTACCGATGCAGAGCATATCTGGCTCGATGTCATAGGCTTGGTAGGTAAACCATTCACCACTGCGACCCATGCCGTTAGGGATGTCGTCGATGATCAGCATGACATTGTGTTTGTCACAGATTTCGCGGATGCGTTTCCAATAGGCTTTACTCGGCACTTGTACGTCGGTATTACGAACCGCTTCTGCGATAAACGCGCCCACGCCACCTTCTTTCTCAATCACGTATTCAAGGTAGTCGGCGTAATGCACGTCGCTACAGTCCGCGACTGGGAAAGCACCACGGTAAGATACGGCTGGTGGAATGCGCTCAACACCTGCCATTAATGGCCCCATGCCTTGTCGGAAACACGCTTCGCCACCTACTGAGATGGCATCCAATGATGCGCCGTGGAAGGAGTCCCACAACGACACCACCTTGTAGTTGCCCGTGATGTGGCGCGCTAGTTTAAGTGCCATGCCAACCGCAGATGTGCCACCCGGAGCAAACAACACGCGGTTCAATTCGCCGCCACAGATTTGGGTGAGCTTTTCGGCACATTCAATCGCGGTTTCATTAGTAAAACGACGTGGTGAAAACGGCAGTTTGGCAATTTGCTCTTGCACACGTTTAATCACATGCGGATGACCATAGCCCAACTGGTGGACGTTATTGCCATGGAAATCCATGTACTTTTTGCCGGTAGCATCTTGGATGTAGATGCCTTCTGCTGCTTCCAAGGTATCTAAGCAAGGCGTTGACATGGCTTGATGAAGAAAGACCTCCGAATCACGCTTCAACAAAGCTTGCGTGCGTTCGTCGTCCATCGATGCATTCCAAGCTTGGCGCGCTGGTGTCGTGTTGACATCACCTTCGCTGCGGAAATGGGTCGGTTTGATATTCTGAGTCATAACGCTCTCTCAATCAGAAGGCTGCTTTACGCAACTTGCCAGTACATTGCTTTTTCAATCGCACCGATTAAGCGCTCGATATCTGCTGGGTAAACTTCACCAATGTTGCCGATGCGGAAGCAATCTGCGTTCGATACCTTACCCGGATAGATCACGAAGCCCTGCTCTTTCAAACGTGTGTAGAACGCTTTGAACTGGTAATCACTGTGCGTCGGAGAGTAGAAAGAAGTGATGATTGGCGAGTGAAGGTCATCACTCAGTAGCGGTTCGAAACCCAAAGAGCGCATACCTGCAACCAGTGTTTTCTGGTTAGTTTGGTAGCGGTTATGACGAGCCTCAATGCCGCCTTCTTGTTCCAGCTCTAACAATGCTTGATAGAAAGCGCGAACCGTGTGCGTTGGAGACGTAAAACGCCATTTGCCGTGGTTCACTTCCATGCAGTGCCACTGGTCGTAAAGATCAAGGCTCAAAGAACGTGCCTGACCTTGGCACTTTTCGAGCTCAGTTTGTTTCGCAATCACAAAGCCAAAACCCGGTACGCCTTGAATACATTTGTTTGCAGAGCTGATCATAAAATCGATGCCTAGCTCAGCAATATCGATAGGAATGCCACCAAAGCTCGACATGGCATCGAGAATCACTACTTTACCGTGAGCTTTTGCCGCAGAAGCAAATGCCTCAATTGGGTTAAGCATGCCAGTGGTTGTCTCGCAATGAACAATCGCCACGTGTGTGATTGTAGGATCCGATGCCAATGCAGTTTCCACCTCGTTCAAGTGTGGCTGTGATGTTTCGCCTGGGGAAACTACATGGCATGGAATATTTAGATATTCAGCGATCTGAGCGATACGCGCACCGTAAGCACCGTTGTCGACAACCAACAACTTTCCATCTTTGCCAATGGCACTGCCAATCGTTGCTTCTACTGATGCAGTGCCGCTACCTTGCATTAGTACGCTGGTGTAACCGTCTTGCTCCGTCGCCAGTTTTACAAGCTTAGTGCGGATCACTTCTACAATGTCTTTGTTGTATTCATCATCCCAAGTACACCAGTCTTTAAGCATGGCTTCACGTACCGTTTCAGAAGTAGATAGAGGACCTGGAGTCAGTAGTAGGTATTCGTTTTTCATCTCGATTTCCATCAGAATAGGCTAATTGGTCTACACCAAATTTCGAGTTCACTCTAGCGAGGAAGAAAAGGGCAGTAAATAGGCGAATCTCCAATTTCATAAAACTTTAATATCCAGAAAATGGCGGATCAATTGAACGATTATTCATCGCAAGTTTTCGTAAAACTGCCATTTAATGGTCATGATTTCGTCACAAAGGCTCAGTAGGGTGTATATCGTCAACTGGTACAGACCAAATGAAAACTTAGCCAAATTAACTGGAGAAAATGATGAAAAACCGTTTGATGAAAGGATCGCTGGCTGCACTTGTCTCTCTGCTAGCTACGAATGCAATGGCAGCACAGGAAGTCACGGTTTACACCGCTTTCGAAACTGACATTCTTGCTAAATACAAGTCTGCGTTTGAGAAAGATAACCCAGATATCAAGATTAAGTGGGTTCGTGATTCAACCGGTATCATGACGGCAAAATTGCTGGCAGAAAAGAACAACCCTCAAGCGGAAGTGGTTTGGGGTCTTGCTGGCTCGTCAATGGCACTGCTTAAAGATGAAGGTCTTCTTAAGCCTTACACACCAAAAGGTTTGGAAGAGCTGCACGCGAACCTAAACGACCCTCAATCAAACCAAGCTTGGTTTGGTAACGATGCGTTCTTTAACGCAGTTTGTTTCAACGAAGCGGTAGCGAAACAACTTAACCTGCCTAAACCAACGTCTTGGGAAGACCTAACAAAGCCGGTTTACAAAGGTCACATTGCAATGCCGAACCCAGCGTCTTCGGGCACTGGCTACATGCAGGTTTCTGCTTGGCTACAAAACATGGGTGAAGATCAGGCATGGAACTACATGCGTGACCTAGATAAGAACATTGCACACTACACGCACTCTGGCTCTAAGCCATGTGTTCAAGCGGGTATGGGTGAAGTGGCTATCGGTATTTCGATGGCAAGTCGCGGCGCGAAGCTGAAAACACAAGGTGCGCCACTAGCGGTGATCACACCAAAAGGCATCGGCTGGGAATCAGAAGCCGTTGGTCTAGTAAAAGAGTCTGATGCAGCGAAACGTGTTGTCGACTGGTCAATCTCTAAAGCAGCAAACGAGCTTTACGTAGAAATGTACCCAGTGGTTGCACATAAAGAAGTGAAGGCGACCGTATCTAACTTCCCAAACGTTCAAGAGAACATGGCGAAGATGGACTTCGCGCAAATGGGCAGTAAGCGTGCAGAGATTCTAGCGGCATGGTCTGAGAAGTTCGATGCGAAATCAGAACCAAAGTCTTAATTGAATTTGCTTTGAGTTGAATACTGAAATCCACCTCGGTTGAGGTGGATTTTTATTTTGTTTTCTCTTTTATTTCAGAGTTTGCTGAAAGTAGATTCCTAGTCTCACCTAGGTTCGCTGGAATGACGGACTCAAGAAAGTTGGGATCTTCTATCCACACTCACCACGTCATTCTCGAGAGTGACGAAGGAGTGAGTCGGGAATCTCTAATTGTCACCTAAACAAACCTCATCGCCCTTCATCTATTTGTCATCTTCTGGCTATAAATTTGTCATTGGAACGTAACACTCCAAAACTAAGGTTGGTATATACCATTTGGAGCGTGTGTTATGTCAACTAACCAATATTACCTAAATATCGAAAATGTAGTGAAGCAATTCGGACAATTCACTGCATTAAAGAAAATCTCGCTAGCGATTGAAAAGGGCGAGTTCGTTTGTTTTCTTGGTCCTTCTGGCTGCGGTAAAACCACTCTGTTACGTGCCATTGCAGGTTTAGACTTGCCAACGTCTGGTGCGATTTTTCAAAACGGTCAAGAGACCACATTCCTACCACCAGAGAAGCGCGATTTCGGCATCGTATTCCAATCTTACGCGCTGTTTCCGAACCTTACCGTGCAAGAAAACATTGCGGTGGGTTTGAAGAACCAAGGCATGTCGACCAAAGAAGCGTTAGAGAAGGTGGATTACTGGCTAGAAACCATTGGTCTTCCAACCTCTGGCGAGAAATTCCCTAATCAACTTTCTGGCGGTCAACAACAGCGTGTTGCTTTGGCTCGTGCATTGGCGTTGTCTCCGGGTTTATTGTTATTGGATGAGCCGCTGTCAGCGCTGGATGCAAAAGTACGTGTTCACTTACGTGATGAGATTTGCAAGCTGCAACGTAAGCTGGGCATCACCACCATCATGGTTACGCACGATCAGGACGAGGCGCTGTCAATGGCGGATCGTATCGTGGTAATGAACCATGGTGTGATTGAGCAAGTTGGCACACCTCAAGAAATCTACCAACAACCAGCCACACGCTTTGTTGCTGAGTTTGTCGGCAGCATGAACTTTATTGAAACCTCAGCCGCAACGGATTCGCAGGTACGCATTGCAGAAACCCTGATGCCAGCGCCAAGCTTGACTAATCGTAAGATCCAACGCGGTGACCGCTTCGACCTTGCGGTGCGTCCTGAAAGCATCAAGTTCGTTGAAAACTACACCAACTCTTTACCAGTACGAGTTACCGCAACCGAGTTTCTTGGGGCGTTTTTCCGCATTGATTGCGTATTGCAAAACGACAGCTCAACGAAAACCATCGTCGTGGATGTGCCTGTGGAAACGGTTCAAAAACTCAATATCAAGGCGGGCGATGTACGTTACATCCAGTTTGCTGAAGAAGGGCTGCATGGTTACGCCGTGCCCTCGGTTGATAAAGCGCTAGCGGCGTAGGTGTAAACATGGATGCGAAGACAATGACGATGAATAGCCTGACCACACAAGACAAAGCAAAATCCTTACTCGGGCGTGTTAGCCGCGACAACCTTGTGTTGTTTGGTTTGCTCGCTGGCTTGTCGACCATGATGGTGCTGTTCATCTTAATGCCGCTTTGGGCAATGTTGACCAAGAGTGTGCAAAATGCCAATGGCGAATTTGTCGGATTGGCAAACTTTGCGACGTACTTTTCTTCTTCAAGCTTGTGGGTGTCGGTGGGTAATACCTTCACTTTGGGCGTGATTGTGACCTCGGTAGTCGGTGTGCTTGCGTTTGGTTATGCCTACGCGCTGACTCGTTCATGCATGCCGTTTAAAGGTTTGTTCCAAATCCTAGGTA
Source organism: Vibrio sp. Vb0888 (assembly GCF_033338835.1). Lineage (NCBI taxonomy): Bacteria > Pseudomonadati > Pseudomonadota > Gammaproteobacteria > Vibrionales > Vibrionaceae > Vibrio > Vibrio sp. Vb0888. The sequence goes on along the minus strand of NZ_JAWOTL010000001.1, from coordinate 823,420 downwards.
CTGCGCCGATTCTCGCGCCTTCGTTGCTACCAGCGATCAGTTTAATCTTCCTTTTCGGTAATCAAGGCATTGCCAAAGAGATGCTGTTAGGAAGCTCGATTTACGGCGTGATTGGTATCTCGATGGGTTTGATTTTCTGGACCTTTCCTCATGCATTGATGATTTTGACCACTTCGCTGCGCACTTCAGATGCCCGTTTGTATGAAGCAGCCCGCGCACTTAAAACCTCACCAATCAAAACTTTCTTTATGGTGACGTTACCTGCGGCGAAATACGGTTTGATCAGTACGCTTATCGTCGTCTTTACACTGGTTATCACGGACTTTGGTGTGCCGAAAGTGATTGGTGGCAGCTATAACGTTCTGGCGACTGACATCTTCAAGCAAGTTGTGGGACAGCAAAACTTTGCCATGGGTGCGGTGACCAGCATTATGCTGCTATTTCCTGCGGTAATGGCATTCGGCGCAGACCGCTGGGTACAGAAAAAGCAAAAGAGCTTATTTGACACTCGCTCGGTGCCATATCAGCCAGAACCCAACAAAGCGCGCGACAGCATTTGTTTGGTTTACTGCAGCATCATTTCTATCGCAGTGCTGGCGGTTTTGGGTATGGCGGTGTATGGCTCGTTAGTGACGTTCTGGCCTTGGAACAAAGCGTTGACGCTAAACAACTACAACTTTGCTGAAATGAGCACTTACGGTTGGAGTCCATTTTTTAACTCGCTAACGTTGGCAGGTTGGACGGCAGTTATTGGTACAGCCATCATCTTTGTCGGCGCTTACTGCATTGAGAAAGGGCGTGCGTTTGGTCCAATTCGTCAGGTGATGCAAATGCTTAGCGTGGTGCCAATGGCGGTTCCGGGTATGGTGCTTGGCTTGGGTTACATCTTTTACTTCAACGATGCGAACAATCCTCTGAACGTACTTTATGGCACCATGGCATTCTTGGTGATTAACACGGTAGTGCATTACTACACAGTGGGTCACATGACCGCCCTGGCAGCGCTAAAGCAGTTGCCATCGGAGATTGAAGCCACAGCAGCATCGGTGAAGCTTCCTCAATACAAGTTGTTCTTTAAAGTGACATTACCTGTGTGTTTACCTGCGATTTTGGACATTGCGACTTACTTGTTTGTTAATGCATTGACCACCACTTCTGCGGTAGTATTCCTTTACTCAACCGATACGATTCCGGCTTCGGTCTCGATTCTGAATATGGACGATGCAGGTCAAACTGGCGCTGCAGCGGCAATGGCTGTGATGATTATGATGGCTGCCGCAATTGCGAAGATTGTTCAGATGACTTTGGGTAAATTGTTAGAGAATCGCACACAAGCTTGGCGCAAAAGATAAGGACACTTCGTGCAATACGTAAAAATTAAAGATTCGATTGTTGAACAGATTGAAGCGGGCATGCTATCGCCGCGTCAAAAACTGCCAGCAGAGCGTAAGTTGGCGGAGTCGTTCGATACTACACGCGTCACTCTGCGTGAAGCTTTATCACTGCTAGAAGCGGAAGGTCGAATCTATCGCGAAGATCGCCGAGGTTGGTTTATCTCACCTGAGCCATTGCGTTACGACCCAACGCAAACGCTGAACTTCCCGAACATGGCGAAAGCGCAAAATCGTGTGCCAAAAACGGAGTTGGTTGCAGCAAAAGGAACGTTGGCAAACAAACAAGCCGCGCGTTTGCTAGACTTGCAGCCTTTCTCGGATGTGTATCGAGTCGACCGTGTGCGATACCTTGAAGACAGACCTGTGGTATTCGTAACAAACTACATTCGTCCAGAGCTGTTTCCGAACCTGTTGGACTACGATTTATCAAATTCACTGACGGACATTTACCGCGAGCATTATGGCGTGACGTATCAAAAGATTCGCTACCGCATTTCAACGAGCACTTTGTTGGGTGAAATGGCTCAGGCACTGCGCGCGACAGCTGGCACTCCCGCGATGGTGGTGGAGCGCATCAACTACAACCAGCACGGTGAGTTGATTGATTGCGATATCGAGTATTGGCGACACGATGCCATCAGCATTGAATCTCTGGCGGAACTCAATCGTTAAGTGGATTTTCTCATTATCTAAGGCTCCATCTCGGGGCCTTTCTTTTATTCAGACAGGAACGTTGAAATGGATTTGTTGGCGATTGGTCTCGTCGTTTTCTCTGCTGTTCTCCATGCGGGCTGGAATATCCTTGGCAAAAGCAACTCAGGCTCTGGACTCGCGTTTACCATGGCCGCCAGCTTTTCTGCATGTTTCATTCTTACCCCTTATTTGATTTGGTATTTGGCAACCATTGGCTGGACATCATTACCGAGTGAGTTTTGGGGATTGCTGTTCATTAGCGGCATTTCACAAATGGTCTATCTAGTCGGTTTGATTGTCGCTTATAAGCATGCAGACGTGGGGGTGGTTTATCCCATTGCTCGGGCACTGCCAGTGATGATGGTCGGCGCAATCAGTGTTGCATTGGGACATGAATTATCTAGTCAGCAGTGGCTTGGGTTCTTGCTGATTACCCTTGGTTGCATGCTGGTGCCACTGACGAATTTTCGTCAAATGATATTGGGCTCCTATTTGAACGTCGGTGTGTTCTGGGCATTAATTGCTGCAATAGGCACAACGGGTTACTCGGTGGTCGATAAAGAAGCGCTGAGTTTACTCACAGGACAAGCATCAGAGATCTTGAATGATCAGTACAGTGCAATCTTCTACTTGGGCGTGCAGTTTTGGGCAATTGGTATTCCAGCCCTTGTATGGTGCTTAGTTACGGGCAAGCCAGATGAGATTAAGACTGCGTGGCAGATCCGCAAAACAGCCAGCATGGCAGGGGTAATGATGGCATCCACCTACGGCTTGGTGCTGTTTGCTATGACCATGACAGACAACGTGAGTTTGGTCGTAGCACTAAGGCAAATCAGCATTGTGTTTGGATTGTTTATGGGGATTTGGTTTCTGTCTGAGAAATGGTATCTCACCCGAGGGCTTGGCGTTACTTCTATCGTGGCGGGGATTATTCTCGCGCTTGCGTATTGACCTATATTCACGAAAAAAGGCAGCGAATGAGCCTCTCGCTGCCTTTTGTATTAACTTGTAAGCCTTGTTTAAAAACGCAGTTGCGCACCAAACATCACGCCGCTAGAGTCAAAATCGCTGTTTTTTGAGTACACATATTCTGCATTCAAACCAAAGTGTTTATAGCTCCAGCCGATACCGCCAGCGGCTTCCCCTCCGACACTTGAGTGTTCGATGTTCTTGCTCTGACCGTTCACTTTATAAGTGTATTCGAGAGTGTAGAGAGTGACACCTGCCTTGCCGTACAGTTCGAAACCTGAACCCAGAGGATAGCTAGCATAGCCACTCAAGCGAGGTCCGGAGAAGCTCGTATCGGTGACTTCTGAAATCGGACTCACGAGTATCGAGCCGATACCGTCAAACGCGCCTTTATAACCTGCTTCGATACCAAAGTTATGTGTTGGCATGTAGCGGTAATATATTTCACCTAAGAACATGTCGCCTGATTCTTTGCTTGTCGGAGCATCGTAGTTCACATCGCCATAACCAATGTTTGTACCTATGATGTGCTCACTGGTTTCTGCATTGGCTGACAAAGAAAAAGCCGACAGCACTAAAGCAGTAATGAATGAATAACGCATGAACGTTTCTCCTTAGCTTTTAGCTTGCTCGCCTTTTAATATTTGTTCGAAAGTGATCTTGGTGTTGTCTAGCCATTCATAACGGCGACGATACATCGAACGCTTAGAGCGCGACATGCCTTCGATATCTCGACGGGGTGCATTTACATCAATTGAGTAAAAATGACGATTGTATTCGGTGCCGCCCAATTCTTGCCAGAGTGCATCGTAATCCGTTTTGATTCGCCCTTTGCTGTAGCGCTTAGCTGCGTATGTATGGGACTGCGTTTTCACTGCTAGAATCGTATTTACTTCCCAAATTTGTGCGAGCAAAGTGAGCAAGCTCACCATCAAGCTTTTTGGTCTCTGTCCGTAAAGCTTACGGGTTAGCTTTTTAATTTTCGCGTTGTTTTCTTCACTGCTTCGCGGTCCTTGTAAGCCGCCAATCATAATACTGCGTCCAGATTCGATGTGACCTAGCGTAAAAGAGAGCGTGTAGAAGTTGCCATCTTCAGCGCTGTGCAGCACTAGGCTCATGTCGCCTTCTTTTTGATAACGTGCTTCGTATACTAATCTCACCGAGTACAGTATTTCGTCAATTTCAAAAGAGGCTAATGTTAGGCCTTTCGAGTCTGTGTAGATTTCTTCGATTGTTTGTTTAGAAAACAGTTCTGAAATCGTTTTATAGTGATCAACCACCAAGTTGGAGCGATCAAAGGCGGAGTTATTCTTGATGATGTACGGGCGAAACGGTTTTTCTAGGAATCGGTGTGTACGCGTACAAAGCAACTCTAACAATGACGATTCAATATTGTCTGAAAGGTGCTTAAACGCACGTTTGTAATAAAGCGCACGTAAGATGAACTTAGCTCTGTAGGTCCAAATTGGCTTGTAGACATCAGCATAATCATCTGAGTAAATCGATTTGCTATGGTAAAAAATGGATTTGTTCGCGGTCATTTTCACTCCAGATTAACTTGTGCTCAATAGCGACAATTAAGAACCGACGGACGAGCAGCGAAGAACCCGAAAAGGAGGAATGCAAAGCACGACTGAAAAGAGGTGGTTTTTGCTGTGTCCGACGTTTTTGTAAGGTTTTGAACACTGTTCTTTTGCTGGAATTCTAAGAGAAAATTGACCTTAGGTATTGTATGGTTTGGTAAGGAAGTGTCAGGTTGAAACCCATTGTTCAAAATGAAGAAAATGCGAATGTCGGCTGAATATGACGTTGAGTTGCTAAGTTAATGTGAAATAAGTTGAACGAAAATTGAACATTATTTGAAATTGTTTTGACGTGTTTTAGGTCTTTATACGTACCTTATAAGTATCGAGCCAATTTTGGCCCGATGTAAAGGTAAGTAAGGAGAGGTTTATGAAACGCTTAACAACTTTAGCAAGTACGATTGCTCTGATTGCTGCACCTTCTATGGCTCTTGCTGGTGGTTATCAGTGGACAAACGATACCGAAACTATCCATGGCGACGTAATGGATAGCAAACAAGCGGCTTATGAAATGGGCCGAGACATGATCCAAAGCTACCAAAATAAATCATCTGGACAACTCCGTGATGAGTTTACGAGCCTTACAACGTATGTTGATCGCCAATCGTTTTCTATCACTGACTCAAAAGTCATGGTAAATGAGTTCTTGCAAAGTGACGGGCAAGTTGTTTACCAGCCTATTCTCAATGTTCAATACGAGTACCGCATGCGTGATACCGGTAAATACTAACCAGTAAGACGGACTCGAATTGTTTACCACTAATATTTTTTGCTGTTTGTTTTGGGGAGCCACGAGCTCCCCATTTTGTTTTTGTTGGAAGCGAAAATTCGCACACTCTCAGTGCAACATTTTCTATCGCTCAGCGTTAGATTTTCTTGCTCGTTGATTGTCATCATCGTTTGTAAAGTGTTTGCGGAAATGGATGTAACGCACTAACGAGGATACCCGATGACACATCATTCATATTGGTTCAAGCAGGCAATTGAAGCTGAGCAACCAGAAACGCCACAACCGTTACAGCAGAACATTAATACTGACGTTGCGATTGTTGGTGGCGGATACACCGGACTTTGGACCGCGATTATGATTAAGCAGCAATCTCCGGAAAAAAAGGTAGTCGTGATTGAAAAAGGCCTTTGTGGCAGTGGTGCATCGGGCGCAAACGGCGGTTGTATGCTGACTTGGTCTACCAAGTTTCCGACATTGAAACGGTTATTCGGTGAAGAACATGCTGCTTGGTTAGTAAAAGAGTCGGAACAAGCAGTGCTAGAGATTGACGACTTTTGTCAGCAGCACAACATTGATGCGCACTTATCGTTGAAAGGGGTTTATTACACTGCAACCAATCAGGCTCAAACTGGGGGAATGCAGCCAGTTGTGGACGAGTTAAAGCGATTAGAAGTGAACAGTTGGCGTCGTTGCTCGGTGGAGGAACTGCGTGCCAATGCGGGTTCACCTCGACATATAGAAGGCTTTCACTCTCCAGTTGCAGCCAGCGTTCAACCTGCATTATTAGTGAGGGGGTTACGCCGTGTTGCTATTGATCTGGGTGTAGAAGTTTATGAGAACACGCCGATGACGCGTCTAGATTATGGAAAACCTGCCACTGTCTGTACACCTAAAGGAAATGTTCAAGCGCAGCAGGTGGTATTGGCATTAAATGCATGGATGGTGGAGCAGTTTAAACAGTTCAAAAACAGTATCGTGGTGGTCTCTTCCGACATGGTGATCACCAAGCCGCTTGGTGACGCACTACCTCTATCTGGTTGGCAGGCAGGTTCTAGCGTGTTGGATTCACGTATCTTCGTCCACTATTACCGAGATACGCCAGATGGCCGTTTGATGTTGGGGAAAGGCGGCAATCAGTTTTCTTTCAATAACCAAGTCGACGCAATGTTTAACAAGCCAACACGCTACCAAGGTCTACTGCGCAAGTCGTTCGATAAGTTGTTTCCTCATTTGAGAGGAGAGGAGTTTGCTTATTCATGGACGGGGGGCTCTGATCGTTCTGCTACTGGTTTCCCTTTTTTCGGCGAGCTAGATAAACAGAGCAATATCTTTTACGGATTTGGTTATTCAGGCAATGGTGTAGCGCAGACTCGAATGGGCGGAAAGATCTTATCTTCATTGATATTGGGAATCGATAACGAGTGGACGAACAGTGGTTTAGCCAAAGGACCGTTGGGGTATTTCCCACCAGAACCGCTTCGCTGGACCGGGGCTATGATAGTGCGCAACGCGGTACGTCGAAAAGAGGAAGCAGAAGATAACGAGAAAACGCCGTTTATCTGGGATAAGTGGCTAGCAAAACTCGCGGGACCAGCAGGCAAAGCGGATAAGCTTGACTAAACTGAAGACTTTAGCCACAAACGAGACAGTTTGCAGTGAAAGTCATTGGGGCGCGATGAAGCCTTGTGTTAGCCTCTGTCTTTCAAGCTCAGATTTAAAAGGTGAGTCATAAAATGAAAGTATTCAGCAACTTCGATAGCGGCAGCATTCACGTAGTGAAAGCGGACGACAAAAACGACATCCAACTCAAAATTCCTAACGACAATATGTCGGAATTCTACCAGTGGTTCCACTTCCGTCTTGAGACAGAAGCCGAGCAATCACACACCATCAAATTGCTTGATTTGGCTAAATCGGCTTATCCAGAAGGATGGCAAGGTTACGATGTGGTTGCGTCTTACGATCGTGAAGAATGGTTCCGAGTACCGGCAGAGTTCGATGGCGACACGCTGACTTTCACTGTAATCCCTGAGCGCAGCTCAATTTACTTCGCGTACTTTGCGCCATACACGTACGATCGTCATTTAGACTTGTTACACATGGCACAAAGCGCGCACCACTGCCAACTAGAGACGCTTGGTCATACGCTAGATGGCAATGACATGAGCTTGCTTACTTTCGGTGAGCCAGAAGAAGGCAAAAAGAAAATCTGGATGATTGCACGTCAGCACCCAGGTGAGACCATGGCGGAATGGTTCATGGAAGGTATGATCCAACGTCTGTTAGATGAAAACGACACGGTTGCACGTGCATTGCTTGAAAAAGCGGTGCTTTACGTCGTACCAAATATGAACCCAGACGGTGGTATTCGCGGTCACTTGCGTACCAACGCAGTAGGTGTAAACCTAAATCGTGAATGGCAAACGCCATCAATGGAAAAGAGCCCAGAAGTCTACCTTGTGCGTCAGCGCATGCTGGAAACGGGTGTTGACATGTTTTTAGATATTCATGGCGATGAAGCGATTCCGTATAACTTCGTCGCTGGCTCAGAAGGTATTCCTTCTTACGATGAAAATCTTGCCGCTTTAGAGACATCATTTAAGCAAGCGTTACTGACTATTACGCCAGAGTTCCAAGATGAGATTGGTTACGATAAAGATGAGCCTGGTAAAGCGAATTTGACGGTGGGTTCAAATTGGGTTGCAGAGCAGTTCAAATGCTTGTCTTACACAATCGAAATGCCATTTAAAGATAACAACAATCACCCAGATCCACTTTACGGTTGGTCTCCTGAGCGTAGTGTCTTGTTTGGGCAAGATGTATTAGCTGCAACGTTAACCGTAGCGGATAAAATTTAGCGCGACGAGTTAACGCTTTTTCATTATTTCGAAAACAGCTCATTTAAATGAGCTGTTTTTTTGTGCTCTCCAGATCCACGCTCCCCTGTAAAAATTTGTTGCCATTCACAAGCTTAAATGATGATTCTTAAATTTGAGAAAGTGGCTTTTTATGGTGATTTGCGTCACAGAAAGTTGGCTTCTTTGTGATATTCTCCGCAACGAATTGACTATGGCTAAACCAACGCAACGAACTTTGTTTTTCGGTTGGGTATGCGGATGAAGCTCATGAATAGATGGTCTTGAGGTTACCTTTTTCCGTTTTACGTCATTGGCGTTTGAATATCATTTTTGATTCTTTCCTACGCTATTTAGCTATTTCTATTCGAAGAAAAGAGAAAGTTACGGCTTCATATTTTACGGCAGTATGCTGCCGCGATGTGTTGCTTTGTGTACAAGAAAAAGGAAAAGAATAATGAAAAAAATCGCTATAGCAGTGGCTACTGTACTTGCTGGTGGTGTGATCTCAAACGTTGCACTTGCTGACACTTACATGGGCGGTAAAATAGGTTACAACTCTCTAAACGATGCGTGTTACCTAAACGAACCTTGTGACGACGACAGTTTTGCAGCATCTATGCACTTAGGCTACAGCTTCAACAAGTACGTTGCAGCAGAGTATGGTGTTGATTACCTTGGTGACTTCACTGCAAACTTCAAAAAGCCTGGCCTAAACACCGTTGATGGTGATCTTTGGGCGTTGACGCTTGCTCCTAAATTTAACCTACCGCTAACGGATTCTTGGAATCTATTCGCGAAAGTTGGTGCTGCATACATGATGGCTGGTGACGAGAAAGATTTCGTACCAACTGGCTCTCTGGGTGCTGAATACCAAATCAACTACAACTGGAGCCTACGTGCTGAATACCAACGCTACCAAGATATGTCTGATGATGTAATTGAAGACATGGATTCAGATTTCTTCGGTATCGGTTTCAACTACAAGTTTGGTTCTGAGCCAGTCGTTCAAGAAAAAGCCGTTGAAGAGGTGGTAGAAGCACGTCCTGCAACACGCATTGTAGATCACGTTTACCCTGCTCAAACAACAGCGACAGTACAATTCGACTTAGAAAGTGCAGAAGTGAAAGACACGTCGAACCTTTCTGGTACCGTTGATTTGATGAATACTTACCCACAAGCTCAAGTTGAGATCACGGGTTACAGCGATACGACAGGTTCTGCTGCTTACAACAAACAACTCACAGAAAAACGTGCGAAAGCCGTTGCTGACGAGTTCCAAGCAAAAGGTATTGCGGCTGAGCGTATGACAGTGAAAGGCATGGGTGAAGCTAACCCAGTGGCAAGCAACGAGACACGTCAAGGTCGTCAAATGAACCGTCGTGTTGAAGTGGTTGTTCCTGCGTTTGAATACCAAACAACTGAAAAAGCAGAATAATTCCTGCTTAAGATAAAGTTCCAAAAGCCAGCGTGTATCACGCTGGCTTTTTTGATCCCGCTTAACAAACTAAGTAGTTGTGTAGAAACATAGTTATATCGGGACGCTTTGACATGTGCTCAACATACGTAAACTCAGCACCTTCATCAATTTGTCATCACCAGTTCATAGCATGACAGCCAAGTGTTTGGGAGAATGATATGCAAAGTTTACCGCCGCTCAATTTGCTCCGAGCTTTTGAAGCCACGGCGCGACTACAGAGTTTTACAAAAGCCGCAGAGGAGCTAAATGTGACTCGTGCGGCCGTCAGCCAACAGGTGAAATCGCTAGAGTCACAGCTCGATGCGACGTTATTCGAGCGTAAGGGCACTCACCTTACGCTGACCTGCTCCGCACAAGAATACTGGCCTGTGGTTAATCATGTGCTTCAAACATTATCGACCACGACGCAGCATTTATTTACTCGTCCCAAGAATACGCAAGTTAACTTACATGTCGCTCACAGCTTTTGCTCTCAGTGGTTAATGCCAAGATTGGCTGATTTTCAGCGACAATTCCCAGACATTTCCTTTAAAGTCTCGACAACTGCTAATACAGTTCCAAACGCCAGTGCGATTGCGGATATCGAAATTATTAACGGAGATGGAGATTGGCAAGAGCAAGAAGCCATACGATTAACCCAAGAAAACTGGATCGTTGTCGCAAGCCCGGGCTTTATGCATTTAAACCCGATAAATGACCTCTTGCAGTTAGCTAAAGTGCCTAAAATCTGTACTAGCGGTTATCATGAATCTTGGCAAGACTGGCTTGCGCACCAAGGTTATCAAGGGAAGGTGAGCAAAGTCGTCGCCGAGTTTGAGCATTCATTGCTTGCTATTCATGCTGCGATTAATCAACTTGGCGTGTTGCTGGTAAGAGACTTTCTTGTTGAGGATGAGCTGCAACAGGGCGTATTAGTCCAGGTTGGAAATTGGCATATGCCAAGTTCTGGTGCACATTATATGATGGTTCGAGCATCCGAAAAATCACACGTAAACACCTTTGCTCAATGGTTAATACAGAGTCTTTAATGTTCGTTCAGCGAGTGAGTAGAGCGCATGTGTGGTTTGGCTCTTATTAGCAATGGCAAGTCATCAGTCTAGGACTGAGCGACATGCTTAATGACATCTAATAACCACTGATTTACCGGAGCTTGCTGTTGAGAGCGACGGCAGCTCATCACGTAGCGAACATCAAGCTCTAGCCCAGCAGGAAGCGCGATACTTCGGCAACCCTTAGGAACATGTCCACTCATCGTTATGCCAAAATGATTCGTTTGCAGAAGCACTTTTTGAATCATCGCTGGATGCTCAATTTCCACTTTAGGTGTGGTTCTAAAACCCATATGTTTGAGCCTTTCCAACACAGGGTATCGGTAGTCGTTCCATCCCGGCGTTTTAAAAAGTATAAAAGGGTATTCTTCTAGTTCTTGGGAGTTTTGAGCGGGATGATCTTCTCGAACAAAAAATACCGCTTTTCCTCGCCCTAGTTCGGTCTGAACAATTGACTGTGGCAGATCTTCATCAAAGTAATGAATCGCAATGGCGTTTTCACCGTTAATTAATCGTTTTTTTGCTTCTCTACCCCAGCGCAAACATGAGAATTTTGCGTTTGGGGCGTGCTTTAGTAACTCCAAGTAAAACTTGTCACCAAAGTACTCCCAAAACAATGTGTTGGCATAAATAGTGATTGAACCGTCAAAATGAGCTGGTGAAAAATGCTGTGGTTTGATGGAATCAATACTGTTGATTATTTGCTCAAAATGCGCAATGTTCGCTTCCACAAAAGCTGTTGGTTCAAAGCCATTTTTGGTCTGAACGAATAGCGGATCATTGAGCTGAGTTTTCATCTTTGTCAGATTTTTGCTGATTGCTCCTGACGTTTTACCGAGTGATTCTGCGACTAACCGGACGTTACGTAACTCATACATCCGTTTTAATACCAAAATATTTTGAATATCCAGATTAACGCTCATACATTGTCTCGCTTGGCTTTTGTCGACAAATCATATCGCTGAATTTCTTAAGAAAAGACAACGCTCGGTCAATTTAAGTTGCTACCTTATCCCTGATTTATTGAAGGTAACGATAAGTTATTCTTGGTTACATCAGTTTATTAGCATGGATTTCCATTTGGTAAATAATGGCTTTCCTCGTATGAGCGCGTTTCTGTTGTTACAGTTTTTCCACCGACAGAAAGTAAGAACGCTAATAGAGGTGATGTATGAAAAAACTAATCGCACTTGTTTTGATGGTTTGCTCAACAAACGTAGCATTTGCTGGCGATGGGTCATACACGGGCACGATTGATATGACGATGGCAACGAAAAATCAGGTTGACGTAGAGCGTGCAGATTCTCAATTGACGCTGAAGGGTCGCAATGAAATGGCCTATGGCGGTGTAACAATCCATTCGGATGCTGCAACTCAAAAAATTGAACTTCGTGGTCGACGTGATTAATCGAATAGTTTCTTGTTAAGAAAATGCCGCGTTCTTCGCGGCATTTCTATATGTAATATCATCAGATCATAATTACCAGATAAGCGTATGGTGAGAAGCTAAGCGCAATGACCACCTGCCATTATTCGCATGGCGGTGCCATATGAATGACAGCTAAGCCCCCCAAAGAAGTTTCACGGTATTTTTTATTCATATCTTTACCAGTCTGATACATGGTTTCGATAACTTTATCTAACGAAATTAAGCATTTACTTGTGCGCTTTAATGCCATACGCGATGCATTAATCGCTTTCATTGCTCCCATGGCATTTCTTTCAATACAAGGTACTTGAACCAAGCCGCCAATCGGGTCACAAGTCATACCCAATGAATGCTCCATCGCAATTTCCGCAGCAATACAAATCTGCTCGTTACTGCCCCCTCTTAGCGCTGTTAAGCCAGCGGCAGCCATGGATGAAGAAACCCCAACTTCTCCCTGACACCCCACTTCTGCACCAGAAATTGACGCGTTAGTTTTATATAAGATGCCGATAGCGCCGGCGACTGCGAGAAAGTCTTTTAGCTGTTTAACATCGAGCTCTTTGATGAAGCGATGGTAGTACATCAATACCGCCGGAATCACCCCTGCTGCACCATTCGTTGGAGAAGTGACGACTTGCCCTCCTGCTGCATTTTCTTCACTAACCGCAAAGGCAAAGAGATTGATCCAATCCATGATCTCCATCGGATCGTTTTCAACTGCAGCGTTGGCTTCGAGCTTTTTCAAAAGGTTTGGTGCTCGACGAGTGACATTTAGACCACCTTCCAAAATCCCTTCCGTATCGAAGCCACGTTGCATGCAGAGCGACATCACTTTCCAAATTTGCTCTGCTCTTTGGTTAATTTCTTCGTCTGAGCGAAATGCGAGTTCGTTTTGGAGGATCATGCCTCCCAAGCTGAAACCGTTCGTCTCGGCTTTTTCCAGCATCTCATCTGCGGATGTAAACGGAAATGGTACTGCGACCTCATTTTGTTGCGTGCCGTTCTCTAGTTCGTCGGCGGTGGCGATGAATCCGCCCCCAATGGAGTAATAAATTTCAAACGCTACTTGATCTCCAGCTGCGTCTAATGCCGTAATCGTCATACCATTTTCATGCAGGGGAAGGTTGTCGCTATGAAAGACGATGTCATGGTCGTAGCTAAACTCAATCTGGTGTGTACCGGCGAGCATGAGCGTATTATTGTCTATGGTATTTTGTAGCGCACTTTTGGCACTGCTCATTTTGATGGTATCAGGTTTATTTCCCATCAAACCAAGGACCGTGGCTCGGTCTGTATGGTGCCCTCGACCTGTCAGTGACAATGAGCCATAAAGGTCCACTTGCACCCGATGCACTTTCGCCATAGAGTCGCTAACTAGCTGAGTGAAATGGAATCCGGCAAGCATAGGACCATTAGTGTGGGAGCTGGATGGCCCGACACCAATTTTAAATATATCGAAAATCGACAGCATAATTGACTTCCTTTAGCAGTGAACCTTTATAAAGGTCTCTAGAACAGTGTTGTTAACTAGATGTTAAAGCTTGTGGGTCGGGAGTGAAAGAAGATTTTTGTAACACTGCCAACTAAGCGCGAGATTTTAAAATGAAGTTAGACAACATCGTCATCGTTTTAGGTAAACGCCTCGTCAATAACAGGTTGACCTCTGAGGGCATAACCAGAGTCGAAGCTTTGTCTTGTAGGACTGCATCACTACCGATAGAGCGAACGGTGATTGTTTTTTGTGGCGGAGTAACGCAAGGACAAAGTGTTTCTGAAGCAGAGGCGATGTACGCGTATTTTAGAACCCTAAACGCAGACTCTGTGAATCCGTTCCCTGAACGTCATATACTCTTAGAAACGGAGTCGTTGAACACGTTTCAAAACATGCGTTATGTTTCCCAAGTTTTGTGCAAAAGTGGGTTGTTCGAGTTATGGTTGGGGCATCCGGTTGAGGTTATCTTGCTGTCTAATGACTACCACCTCGAACGAATCATTGATATCCAGAATTTGATGGATGAGCAAGGCTTATTACGAGTACTTAAATCCGATTGCGAATCCATGGGGGTGACTCTCAATATTCCACTGGATATCAGCAAACATATTAGCGTGCCATACCCACATAAAGGGCTTATGGCGGAGACATTCTTGCTACTCGATGAACTCACAACCTACCGAGTTTATTTAGAAGGGGTCAAGCATGGCGCATTTTTCCGAGATTTATCAATTGTCCGAAAAAAGCCACTTATGATCGCAAGAGATGCTATTCACAAATTGCTCTCTTTACCGCTCGATAAAGAGGCTTTGCAACATATTGAAGAAATGAAAAAGGCCGTCGAAATGACGGCCTTGGATGAATCTGTAGGTGCTGCGGAAAAGGCATTAAGTATCTTCCATCCGATACTGACGGCATTGAACCGTCGCTTTGATCCTGAGTCTATTCATTAAGCTCGCGTTTTGTGCGGACGGCGCTTAATGCTATCAAACAGTAGCAAAGCAGTTCTATACCTTCTTCTGAGATATTTTTAACATCACGGATGTAATTTTCGTCCATCACTTGTTGCCAAAAACTGCCCATACCATACAAACGAGAGAAGACTAATAATAGCATCACAGCGCCAACTAATAGCTTCATATGTGGCACCGTTAAAATGGTCGCCATTTCGTTCATGGTACCTTTACCACCTTGGTAAGCTTTGGCGCAAGCCAGTGCGGTGACAGCAAGTGCTGGGAAAACCCAAGAGCCATGATGAATCATGTCTGTCCAATAGTCCGTTTCGCGAATAATCAGTACTGCAAAAAATCCTGCAATCAAAATAGCCGCATGCTTTAGCTGAGGCTGTTGTTTCGATAAGCTGAAAAACGACCATGATGCAATAGCAAGCATCACAAGCTGGAGCGTTTCTGTAACGGAAAGCTCGCCAAGGCTTGATCCCAACACGACATAATCAAGACGAAGACTAAGGTTAACGAGAATACTTATAGCGACAATCATCAAGGCGTTTAAACTCGATTTATAAATAATGCGCTTTGATTTTTCAGTGACAACGTTGCTTGGGGCTGACTCGGCTTCTTTTACTATTTGTGTTTTCATCTTGCTCACCTGTCCCAGAAAATGTGGAAGAAATGTGAATTAGTGTGATCTGTGTTTGGAATTTTATTGTCCAAGTGGAAAGTTATGTCAGGGGAATGTCAAGAATAGAACACTGTTCGATATAGGGTCGATGTGCGGTAAAGTCAGAGATATGTAAAAACAACGTAAGAACACTTTGATAAATCAAATAAAAAAGGAGCCCCAAGGCTCCTAAGTGATAGAGGGAAGGTGACGTATCGACAAAAATAATTAGTAGTTGTCACCCTCATTTTCTTTGTGATTCTCGCGATAGTATTCCCATTGCTCGACGCGTTCATTGTCCGACAGCACACAGTAAGTGACACGTTCGCCGTTTTCCGACACGGTATCCAGCTCACCACCTTGCTGAACACAGTATACGGCTGCGGGATTTGCAACGGAGGTATACTCAGTTGATCGGGTCGCTCCCTCGTAAGTTGAACAACCAGCCAGTACCAATGTTGCAGCCATAGCCATCATTAAATTTGTCTTTTTCATTCTTTATCTCCGCATGGGGTGGGCGAGTATTGTATTGATTATAGGCAACTTTAAGAGATTATTGTCTTATCGATGTTAAAAGTAAGAGGGACGTATAAGAATTTAGATATTCTCATTTATTGCTGATTAGCACGTCACACTTCTGTTCTTGGCGTATTGTTGTGAAGGTCATATCAATCACTTCCTGACAAGCGCTCGAACGTACTTGGCCTACAACAATGATTTAAAGTGTGAAATTCGGTAATATGCGCACAAAACATTGACCGTGGTATTTTCGATGAGACATTTAAAATCGACCGTTCATCCAGACATAGAGCATTTGGATGACAAAATTGTTTTTCAGCGCAATGCAGCGCGAGCCATTGTACTTGATGGTGAAGATGTGCTGTTGCTCTATACAGAACGTTACCATGACTACACGCTACCAGGCGGTGGTATTGATGATGGTGAAGATGTCATTGCTGGATTAGTCCGTGAATTAGAGGAAGAAACGGGCGCCCAAAATATACATGGTATTAAGCCTTTCGGAATCTTTGAGGAGTTTCGTCCGTGGTACAAGGATGACGCTGACGTGATGCACATGGTGTCGTATTGTTATACATGTAAAATCGAACGTGAGCTAGGCGAAACGGCGTATGAAGATTACGAAGTTAAAAATGGAATGCGCCCGGTATGGATGAACATTCACGAAGCAATTGCACACAATGAAAAAACGATGGCAGAAAGCCCGAAAAAAGGCATGAGCATTGAGCGCGAAACGTTTTTGCTTCAGTTGATTTCTAAAGAATTACTATAAACAGCTAGCTTGCATCATTACGACTTAGCATCTGTTGGCGCTATTGTTGGCAAAGATTTTAGAGTAATAAAAAAGTCCGGACTCCCCCCCGGAACCCGGACTTATTCCAGACGCGCAAGCGAAGCGTCATCTTGATATGTTAGATTTGTTTCGAACTATGAAAACAATAGCTGTTTTACATTTAGTGTGTAAATAATTATTAGGTCTGACCATTGGTTTTCATGTTTTTTTGCAAACGCAATGTGACGGATATCTACCCAATTGCCAAGCGCAATTGGGGCGCTTTTTAGTAAACCACTACTCTTTCTTATCTTTGAGATACCTTACCTCAACTTTTTTGCACACGTTTGCATAGAGATCACGAGTTTTCAAATCCGCCGAACAGGATCTTGTGATTTTACGTTTCTCTGACATTGAGCTCTGTCGTAGCTTTTATCACAAATTAACTAGCGGAGGCAGTCGGCTAAAGTCGACCAGCGGTTGTGAAATCATAGGAGCGTCTGGAGCAAATAAGAGTAAAGGTTGAAATGATGAGGATTGTAACTGACCGATATCTATCAACTTTTCCAATGCATAGAAGCGGCTGACATATTGGCGAGTCTCGTTAGGCAGCGTGAGTTGTTGGAAATCTCGACTTCCTGCTCGCTGAATAGCACGTGCAACACGTCCTTCTCCGGCATTGTATGCAGCTAAAGTGAGAGCCATATTTTGATCGAATTTGTTGTATAAAAACGCCAGGTACTTGAGCGCGGCCGTTGTGCTAGCTTCTGTGTCAAAGCGATCGTCTTGTTTTGTATTTATCGTTAATCCGAAACGTTTCGCTGTGGCTGGTATCAGTTGCCAAAGTCCGGCGGCGTTAGCGTGAGAAACGGCTTTGGGGTTGTAAGAAGATTCTAACATTGGCACTAAGGCTAGGCTATTTGGTAATGAGTGGTTTTGAAGCTGTTTGAAAATGTGGTTAATTACCGGTTTGGATGAATCGAGACGCTTGGCAATTTGTGGTTTGTATGGGGCTAATACTTGATACTGCGTTTGAATATCGACAGCATTTGGTTTTGCCTGGCATGTGAATGGAAGGTAGGACAGAAAGGCAATAAAAATAAAAAGGCCTACAGTACTCAGCCGAGATGGCGACTGAATCTGTAGGCAAGACGAACATCGTTTAGAACGATTTATCTTCATAAGTGTGTTGCACAGGTTGTTTGAGTTGACTGACCAACTCATGGAACGCCGCAGAGCTGTGGCCATTGCTCTGATTGTATTGTTGGCACTGACTTACCAACGTTTCCAATAGCGCCCATTGTTTTCTAGCTTGCATACCTATTTGGGCAGGCAAAGCATTGAAAATTCGTTTTACGCTGGCGTCATTACACGCTAACCCCAGCGCTCGCATACACTGGCTTCTGTCATTGGCGGAGCGGCTGAGTTTATTGAGTATCGGCATTTGTTTCTGAACATTGTCGTTCAGTGCCTCTCCATCAAACTTTAAGTACAATACCTTTTGCTGCTGAAGCAAAGGAAGCAGTTGTTGATAAAGCTTAATATCCTCAGATATAGAGCGAACAAATTGTTGAATTCGCTGCGATACTGCGCTTGCCATGATGTCTTCCTAGCGTTTTATTACTCGTGACCTGTATGGAACTGCATGATTGCCTTGGATAGCACTTTTGTATCTAGGCTAAGTTCACCACGCGCTAATGCGTTGCGTACTTGTTCTACTTTTTCCATATCAACATCAGGTAGTGATGCCATTTCAGCTTGAGCGCGATCTATCGCTACGGTATTCGCTTGAAATGCAGGCTCGTGTACTTTGCTCTGTTCGACGACGTCGACAGGCTGTTTGCTTGCTTGCTGTAATTTTGTTTGTGGGACATGACCGCCCGCGACTTTGTCGATTTTCATGCTGTGGTCCTCATCATCATGTTCTAAATTAAGTAGGCGGTTAGAATGTGATAAACATTAAATATTTTTTTTGTACTCGAAGTTCAGTGTTACTGACGAGAGCCAAAATTAAAAAATGTTACCCCGAGTCAAAAAATCAAAATTGAGTATGAACCTGGTTTAATCCAGTTACGACTGCTCTTATGACCTTGCCCGAACTTGGGTTTTCCACGTCAATTTGTTGCCCTTTCGCTCCATCTTCTAAGGCGACTCCTTTTGTGCTGGCACTAAATCCATTTTTGCTCGCAATGACTATGACTTCATTGCCTTTCTCGATTAGAGGTGGGGCCGACAAATTGGATGGATTAACCACTTGTCCAGCCCTCAAACGACGAGAGGTTTCTAAGCCTACTGCTTGCTCGGGGCGAGTATAAAAATCGTCTTGGCGAGAGATGGTTCGGGTTTCAAGCTTTATGTGTTTAGCCGTTACGACTTCATTTCGGCCAACCGTGGTTGTCGCGACTAAAACAGGCAGAGTCAGCGAAGACTTTATCGTAACGTTAATTCGCCATGGTGATGCGATATTGTCGCAGCTGACTGAGCGCTTGAGGTTACCGACTGGCAACGTGTTGTTGTCACGACCTGTGATAACTAAAGGCGATTGACATTCTGGCAAGTGATTGGCAGAACCGGGCACCCACATGTCGAAGTCCAGTTTGTACTCCCCCCACTGATTGGAGAGCGCTACGCGATCCACCTCTTGTTCGAAATCCGTTGCTACAACGGATTTTATCTCTTCAACGCTGAGGGTTTTGTCATTGGTGTTGGCGAATGCTTGTTCTGATGTCAAAGCGAGTAACGTCAGCATTATTGTTGAGGAAGTGGACACTTTCCTCTTGTTTTTAATGCTTTCCGAGAACCGGAAGTTTGGCTTCCATCCTTGTTTGTAAGTCATTGATATATATAGCTATTTTTTATGGCACGTATCTTGTTTGTATGTTGGCGTATTCGAGCCAACTGTAAGGAAGATGCATGGCGATCACATTTGAAAATGCTTTAGGAGTACATCCAGAGGCACTTAATTTTCGCGTTCAGCGTACCAAAGTCCTCGCCAGTAACCTAGCAAATGTTGACACCCCTGGGTATTTGGCGAAAGACCTAAGTTTCACCACCGTAATGAACCAAGTAACGGCAGGTGGTGTGAACAAACCGGTGCCAAAGTTCCAGGTTCAGGCCCAATACTCGGTGCCTTACCAGAATAGCAAAAATGGCAACACCGTAGAGCTTGGTGTTGAACAAGCAAAATTCACGCAAAACAACATGGACTTTCAAACTAGCCTGACGTTTCTCAACATGAAATTTAATGGCTTAGCGAAAGCGATTGAGGGACGTTAATTATGTCATTCACTGATATTTACTCGATCACTGGTTCCGCGATGACAGCACAAACTGTGCGTCTGAATACGGTAGCCAGTAACTTAGCAAACGCAGATGCAGTATCTGCAAATCCAGAAGATGCTTATAAAGCGCTTAAGCCAGTATTTGCGACTGTGTACCAAAAAACGCAAATGACAACAGAAAATGGAGCTTATCCCAATGCAGAAGTTCGCATTGTTGACGTTGTTAAAAATGCTGGAGATGCAGAGAAGCGTTTTGAGCCGAACAACCCACTGGCTAATGATGAAGGCTATGTGTTTTACCCAGATATTGATGTAGTTGCTGAAATGGCAGACATGATGTCCGCAACACGCAGCTTCGAAACGAATGTTGAAGTATTAGCCAATGTAAAAAGTATGCAGCAAGGTCTGCTTAGATTAGGGCAGGGCAGCTAATGAGTATTGCACAATACACCCCTTTATCGTCTGACGCTCCAGTAAATACAAAAGCAAAAGACAGCAACGGTATCTCACCAAACCCTAAAGACATGAACAGTGCTTCTTCATTGGAGAATGAGTTTATTTCTTTGATGGTGGCTCAAATTCAAAACCAAGACCCACTTAATCCCCTTGATGGTACGGAATACGTTGGTCAATTGGCTCAGTTCTCGCAGGTACAAAGTACCGAGAATATGTCTAAGACAATGCAACAGAGCATGGTGTTACTGGACAACATGCAAGTGCTATCAACAGCGGGCCTTGTTGGGCAAACGGTTTACGTCAATGCGGATGAATTTCAGCTTGGTGAAGACGTACAAAACGGAAAAATCGAACTCGCTCATAGCTCAAACCAAGTCACGTTAGTTGTTAAAGATGAATTTGGTCAATCAACTAAAGTGCCACTAGGTGCTCACGGCAAAGGTGACGTCGACTTTTCAATTAATCCTGAAGAACTTGGTCTTAAACCAGGCAAATACTCAGTGGCCGTAGAAGTGCAAGAAGGGCAAGCAAGTCCAAATGTGCTGATGGCAGGCACTGTTGAGCAAGTGCGCATTCCTAATACCGGTGGCGCAGCATTAGTCAATGTCCATGGCGTTGGCAACGTTCCTTTCTATCAAATCACTCAGTTTGGTGCTTAACCAAATACGGAAATCAGAGGTCTATTTATGAGTTTTAACATCGCACTAAGTGGTCTGGACGCGACCAACACAGAGCTAAACACAATCAGTCACAACATTGCCAACGCATCAACGTATGGTTTTAAAGGTGGCCGCACAGAATTCTCCGCTGTATATAACGGCATGCAACCTGGTGGTGTGGAAGTCGCGTCAATTTCACAGAACTTCGACAAAGACGGCAGTATCACAGGAACTGGCCGTGCGATGGACCTAGCTATTAATGGCGGTGGCTTTTTTGTTACTAAAGATAATATGGGTCAAATGTTGTACACACGTTCAGGTGTGTTCTCAACGGATAAGAACAACTTTGTTACGGCTAACAGCGGTGCAAAGCTTCAAGGTTACAGTGTCGATAGCAACAACAACCTAATGACAGGTTCTGTGGGTAATATTCAGGTATCGACTTCCTCACTGAATGCTAAAGCAACAGACAGCTTAGATTTTGTTGCGAACTTCGACGCAAGCGCGTCTGTTATTGATAAAGCCGTAACGCCATTCAATCCAAAAGATCCAAGCTCATTTAACTCGTCTTACACAACAAAAGTCTACGACTCACTGGGTAACTCGCACACGGTAACTCAGTACTTTACTAAGACTGCTTCTAACTCGTGGGAAGTGAACGTTCAAGTAGATGGCGGTACGACGCCAGTAGCAACTGTGCCTGTAACGTTTGGTAAAGACGGCTCGCTTTCAGCACCAACTGCGCCGTTTAATGTTTCATTCCCTGCTGCAGGCGCGAACGCGATGAGTGTAGACATTAACCTGAAAGGCAGCACGCAATTTGGTGCAGCTTTTGGCGTAAGTACTAATAGTCCTAACGGTTACACATCAGGTGAACTTGCAGGTGTACGCGTTGAAGGTAACGGCATGGTTTACGCGACTTACACTAACGGCCAATCACAGCTACAAGGTCAGGTTGTTCTTGCTGATTTTGCAAACACACAAGGCTTAGCGAAAGTGAGTGGAACATCATGGACTCAAAGCTTTAGCTCAGGTGCTCCAATTATGGGTGTTCCGGGTTCAGGTACGATGGGTGACCTAACTCCGGGTGCATTAGAAGGTTCTAACGTTGACTTAACCAGCGAGCTTGTTGCTCTAATGACTGCACAACGCAACTACCAAGCAAACGCAAAGACAATTTCTACCAGCGACAAGCTTACTCAAGCTTTGTTTAACGCGGTGTAATGGGAGTTTTGCATGGATAGTTTGTTATTTACGGCAACGTCGGGTGCCAGCCGAGTTCTTAAAGCGCAGCACGTTCGTTCAAACAACTTATCAAATGCTGATACTGCGGGTTTTCGAGCGGATATGGAGCGTGTGCGTAGTGTAGAGATGCAAGGCCCAGGTTTTGATGGTCGCACTATGGTTGTGACCAACTCTGCCTCAACACGTTTCGACGCTGGCGATATTGTGAAAACAGGACGTCCGTTGGACGTTGCGGTTATGGGGGAGGGATATCTCTCTGTAGAAACCCCAGCGGGTAACGAAGCTTACACCCGTGCAGGCAATATTCAGGTCGATACTTTTGGCGCTCTAACAATCAATGGGTTCCCTGTCCTCGGTGACAATGGTCCTTTGGTTGTGCCGGATTATCAAAAGATTGAAATCAGCGAGCGTGGTCAAGTCTCAGTGATCCCACCAGGTGGCGGCGCAGAAATTGTGGCAGGCACTTTGAAGTTGGTTAAACCGGAAATTAATCAACTGCAAAAAGAGAGCGATAGCTTGCTGCACAGCGTAGATGGCGTGCCATTCGCGGCAGATGAAACCGTGCAACTCTCTCCTGAGCACATTGAGGGCAGTAACGTATCTGCTATTGATGAATTGGTTAGTGTGATGTCGCTGACGCGCAACTTTGAAATGCAAGTTCGCATGATGAAAACGGCGGAAACTCTAGCAAAAGCTGGTAACAAATTAATGGCGGCGAGCTAAGTCTCGCCCCGCAAGGAGTAAAAAATGCATTCAGCATTATGGGTAAGTAAGACAGGCATGGCAGCGCAAGACACGAAGATGACTGCCATTTCTAACAACCTAGCAAACGTAAACACGGTTGGCTTTAAGCGTGACCGAGTCGTATTTGAAGATCTTTTCTACAGCATTCAGCGTCAACCAGGCGCTCAAGTAGACCAAGTTAACGAACTACCAAGTGGTATTCAGCTAGGTAGCGGTGTTCGCGTTGTTGGCACACAAAAAGTGTTCACGCAAGGTAATACCCAAAACACAACGCAAGAGTTGGATCTTGCTGTAATGGGTCAGGGTTTCTTCCAAATAGAAAACTCGGACGGACAGATCATGTATACACGTAATGGTCAGTTCCATCGAAACTCAGAAGGCTTAATGGTGAACAGTCAGGGCCTGCCTTTAGAGCCTCAAATCCAGATCCCTGACAATGCGGTCTCTTTCTCTGTGGGTGTTGATGGCACCGTGACTACAACAACAGCAGACGATCCAACACCTCAGCAGCTTGGTCAAATTACACTTGCAAAATTCATCAATCCAGCCGGCTTAGAGGCCATGGGTGGCAACTTATTCCGTGAAACGGAAGCCAGCGGTCCAGCTGATGAGCTGATTGCAGGAGCTGATGGCGCCGGCATTATCAAGCAAGGTGCACTGGAAGGGTCAAACGTACAAGTAGTAGAAGAGATGGTCGACATGATCACCACTCAACGTGCGTATGAGATGAATGCGAAAGTGGTCTCTGCTGCAGATGACATGCTGAAGTTTGTTTCGCAATCAATGTAAGTATGAAATTGGTGATGATGAAGGAAAAAGCAATGAAATGGCTTTCTAAGAGTTGGGCAGTAGCCGCCGTGTTGCTGGTGGGATGTGCTGGCCGTCAGGAATTTATTCCGCCTGAGCCGAATGCTGAGGAATATGCACCACCAACGCTCGATTACACGCTGCCGGAAACCCAATCTGGTAGCCTTTATCGTCACCAATACACGATGACTCTGTTCCAGGATCGTCGTGCTTACCGAGTTGGCGATGTATTAACGGTTCAATTATCAGAAGAAACCTCATCGAGTAAAAATGCGGGTACTAAGTTCGGTAAAAGTTCAGCAATTAACTTTGTGGCGCCGACCATAGGCACGAAAACTATCGATGAGTTAGGGGTTAGCGTGGATGGCAAACGTAACTTCGATGGCAGTGCATCAAGTTCACAAGGCAACAAGCTTCAAGGTGCCATTACGGTAACGGTACACGAAGTATTACCTAATGGCGTATTGCGTATCAGCGGTGAAAAATGGCTTCGTCTGAATCAAGGCGACGAGTTTATTCGTCTAACCGGTATCGTCCGTGTGGATGATATTAACCGCAGTAACCAAGTTTCTTCTCAACGAATTGCTGATGCAAGAATTACCTACGCAGGTCGCGGA
This sequence comes from Vibrio sp. Vb0888, assembly GCF_033338835.1. Taxonomy (NCBI): domain Bacteria; kingdom Pseudomonadati; phylum Pseudomonadota; class Gammaproteobacteria; order Vibrionales; family Vibrionaceae; genus Vibrio; species Vibrio sp. Vb0888. Next base: position 799,026 of record NZ_JAWOTL010000001.1, on the reverse strand, counting down.
GCGCTAGCTGACAGCAACGCAGCCGGGTGGCTAACTCAGTTCTTCAACAGCCCATGGGTACCTTTCTAATGAAGACAATGCAATCTTTCTTTATGTCTCTCCTATTGGTGTTGACCTTGGGACTACCAGGCACTTCACGTGCTGAAGCGGAAATTCCGATCATGGACTTGGTCGATGTTCGCGGCATTCGAGAAAACCAACTGGTTGGTTATGGTTTGGTAGTTGGCTTAGCCGGCCAAGGTGACCGAAACCAAGTGAAATTTACCTCTCAATCTATTACCAACATGCTACGTCAGTTTGGGGTTCAAATTGATGACAGTATGAACCCTAAGCTACGAAATGTGGCTTCTGTGAGTGTGACAGCGTCCGTTGACCCAATGGCAGGCCCAGGACAAACGTTGGATGTGGTTGTGTCTTCAATCGGTGATGCAAAGAGCCTTCGCGGTGGTACGTTATTGCTAACGCCTTTACGTGGTATTGATGGCGAAGTGTACGCGATTGCGCAAGGTAACGTGGTTGTGGGCGGCTTATCTGCAGAGGGGCGAAGTGGCTCCAAAGTAGAAGTGAACACACCAACGGCGGGTCGCGTTCCGAATGGTGCGACTTTAGAGAGAGAAATCAAAACCGATTTCAACCAACGTGATGAAATCACCCTAAACCTGCGCAAGCCTAGCTTCACTACAGCAAAAAATATTGCGCGTGAAATTAACAACACTTTTGGACCTAACGTTGCAGTTGCGATCAATAAAGCGCGCATTGATATGCGTGCACCAAAAGATACACAGCAGCGTGTCGTCATGATGTCGATGCTTGAAGAAATGAGCGTCGTTGAAGGCCGTAAACCTGCTCGTATTGTCTTTAACTCTCGCACTGGCACCGTAGTGATCGGTAAGAGTGTCAAAGTGAGTGAAGCAGCAGTAAGTCACGGTAACTTGACCGTGCGAATTTCTGAATCACAACAAGTTAGTCAGCCTAATGCGTTTGCAAATGGCGATACGAAAGTCGTTAACCAAACGGACCTTGATGTGAATGAAGATCTCGCTCAGATGGTGATTTGGCCTCCAGGCACGGAACTTAACACCATAGTTAATGCGGTAAATAGTTTAGGTGCCACGCCTACAGACTTGATGTCTATCCTGCAAGCTTTGAGTGAAGCGGGTGCATTGAACGCTGAATTGGTCGTGATATAAGGAGTTAAGGATGAAGCTAGACAGTACCAATGAACAAACTCAGTTAAATTCGATGCTTTATCACGACAATAGTGCATTGGCTAACATCAAGCATAGTCGTGATCAAGAAGGCGCACTTGAAGTCGTCGCAGGTCAATTTGAGGCAATGTTCCTACAAATGGTGTTACGCCAAATGCGCAGCAGTAGTGATGCTCTTGCTGATAAAGACAGCCCGTTCGCCAGTCAGCAACAAGGGGTATTCCGTGATATGTATGACGGTCAGCTGGCGATGGAACTAGCAAAGAAACAGAGCTCAGGCATTGCCAATATGCTCATCCAGCAGCTGAGCCCGTCTATGCGTGAGGTTGCTTTCGATGCTGCGCGCAACATCTCATCCGCTAACGATGGTAAAGCTTCGAATTCTGAATCTATCTCACAAGTAGATTCTAAAGAGGTGGAGAAGAATTCAAGCCTATTTAATACCGCTTCTCAAGCCGTCGCCTCTGTTAAACAGGTATTCGGTGAGACCGGTATGACTACCGCGTTTTCTCAGCCGTTGATCAGAAAAATGGAGCTGTAAATGAACCTAGTTAATATTGCCCTTTCAGGTTTAGGCGCGAACCGTGTGGCCCTAGACGTAACCGCGCAAAACGTGGCAAACGTGAATACCGTGGGTTACAGTCGTCAACAAGCGTTGATGGCGTCTGTCGATGATGGTAAAGCCAATCGCTTAAGTCCAGGTTTAGGGGTAGAAGTCACTAGCATTCGCCGCGTTACTGATCAATTTCTGATTAAGCAAACGTGGTCGACTAACAGTATGGCGGCATACGCATCTGGATACACCAGTAACATGAGTCAGCTGGAGAATACGCTTGGTGCCGATGGTTTCAGTATATCGGCTGGCTTGGACTCGCTAAACGCTGCGCTTAACGATGCGACCGTTAAGCCGGAATCCATACCTTACCGCCAGCAGATCATTAACGAATCTGAAGCTTTGGCCCGCCGCTTTAATACGCTTACCGAGTCTTTATACAATCAACATAAAGACATGAGCGACCAACGTAATGCAGCGCTTAACCACGCGAATAGCCTTATGGAAAATATCGCGAAGGTGAACAAGCAACTGGTAGAGATGCAAGGTACAGGTGGTAATCCATCACAGTTAATGGATGAACGAGATAGGTTAATCGGTGAGTTATCTCAAACCATTGAAATCAAAACAACACAGCAGCATGACGGCAGTGTTCAGGTCACACTAACCTCTGGTCAACCGCTTGTGATGGGTACGGACCATGGCAAACTGGAAGCCATTCCTGACCCGAGTGATCCTTACTTAGCGGACTTACACGTCACGTTCTCGAATCAAAGCTTTGCGATTGGTGACTCGCTTGGTGGCAAATTAGGTGCGATTAATGACTATCAAACCGAAGTGTTGAAACCAAACCAACTGGCTCTGAATGACATGGCGAAAGCTCTCGCGGATGAATACAACGCCGTGCTTGCAACTGGCAAAGACTTAAATGGCAACCCAGGTAAACCTTTGTTCAGCTATGACCCAGCAAACCCTGCAGCCAGTTTGGATATTACCAAGCTAACTCCAGATGAGCTTGCGTTCTCAAGTGATGGAACACCTGGTAACGCAGATGCGTTGCAATCATTGATCGAGTTAAGCAACAAGCCAGTGGCGGTATCAGGTTACGGCTCAGTAAGCTTGAACGATGCCTTTAGTTCAATGGTGGGTCAAACCGCAATTAAAGCACGCCAAGCTAATGCTGATTATCAAGCGAAGTTAGCCATGAACAAGCAAGCGCACGCAGCTCGCGATAATGTTAGTTCCGTAAACAGCGATGAAGAAGCGGCTAACCTAATGATGTTTGCTAATGCGCACAATGCCAACATGAAAGTGATCAGCACAGCAAATCAACTGCTCGATTCTATTCTGCAGTTATTCTAAGAGGAAAGTTTAGATGCGAATTAGTGACAATCAATTTAGTCAAATGATGTTGCACAGCTTGCAGAGCAATAGCGCGGGATTAGGCGAAGCTCTGCAACAGATGTCTACTGGCAAGCGCTTAACCAAGCTGTCTGATGATCCAATGGCTTCGATCAAGTTGCTTAACTTAGACCGAGAAACCAGTGCGATTGCTCAGTACAAAAACAACATTGAAAACGTAAAAACGACGCTATCGAGTCAAGAAACCCATTTAGATTCGATCAAAGAAAGCTTAAAAAGCATGCGAGACATCGCGCTTTGGGGTGCGAACGGCTCTCTTACTGACGAAAGTCGTGGCGGTATGATTACAGAGCTTAAGAGTTACCGTGACTCTATTGAGTCGTCTTTTAACGCGCAGGATGAAGAAGGGCACTACCTTTTCTCTGGTACTAAAACGGATACTGCGGCTGTAAGTAAAGCGAGCGGCAGCTACGTAATTGAAGGTAATAGTGACAAGCGCGTAGTAACAATTGCTAAAGGTGTCACGATGGATTCCAATATGACTGCAAAAGAAATATTGGACCTTGGGGGAGGCCATAACGTGCTTAACCAAATTGATGCGCTGATCAAAGAGTTTGAGAGCCCTACCGCCAACTTCAGAGCTGAAGTTGAGGCGAGTATCAGCGCTATCGACGATACTTTTTCAAACGTACTAGGGACCATGACTGAGATTGGTGGTCGACACAACAACTTAGATCTTGTTGGTGGCGCGCACAGTGAAAACAAGCTGTTCGTTGACAAAGTATCTGGAGACCTCTCTGCTCTGGACTATGGTGAAGCGTCGGTACGATTGAGTAATTACATGGCCGCTTTGCAAGCAACGCAAGCAAGCTATGTGAAGATCGATGGTTTGTCGCTGTTTGACCGTTTATAAGGTTAGGAAGTTCTTTTTATGGTAATGAGTACAGTAGAGGTTAGACCCCATAGCATACGCTTAGGTGGACAAGAACAAGCCTCTATCATGCCGACCCGTTCTGCAGACTCAAGTACGGCAATTAAACCGCGCCCGGCGCAAATTCAGGCTGACACTGCGTCAGCCTACTCTGTATCTGGTATTCAGCTTACGCAGGGTCAGCAGCAAGCCACGGCGGTTCAGATCGCGTCCAAATCGCTGCAGGTGATTGGCAAAGAGCTCACGCAAATTAAACGTGGTTTGACGCAAGCTATTAATCAAGGCGTACAAAATGTTCCTGGTTTGCAGGATACATTGGTTCGTTCTAAAGCCACCATCCAAAAAGTCGTTGAGCAAGCACGTTTCGATGGCCAGAAAGTCCTAAATAACGAACTGCACTTAAAACTGGATAAAGCGGATATTCGTCGCTTTTCTATTCCAGGTTTGAATGTTCATCGCTTAAGCGACAAGGCCGAGCAAATCCGTTTGGATTTTCCTCAAGGTCAAGCGGTGATGATTCAGTTTGATGGACAATCAGACGGTGAGCGAACGGTCAAAATGCTGGATCGCAGCTTGATTGCGTTAGGAATGCGAGCCTCATTAGCCGATGATGGCAGCATTTTATTTGAAGCCAGAGACAACGCTTATCAACAAATGCAGCAAAAGGTGATGGTAACGGGGGAAGGGCACCGCTTCCCTGCGGGACAGCCTAACGTTTTGAACTTAAAGTCTGAGCCAGATGGTATTGCGGAGCTCGGGTTTGATCTAGGCTCACGCGACGGCATCAAGCAGACGATTGCCAAAGTAAATCAGCATCTGAAACAAGTTCAAACGAGCTTGCAGGAAGCGAAAGCTTTTCATGGTGAACTGAATACTCAAATGCGTTCTATCCAAACCAAAACCGCACAGCTTTCAGTCAATGAAGTGAATGCAAAACTGGATGGATTCATGCAAAAGTCTGGCGAGTTTACTTCGACTTTTCAGGCATTGAATGCGCAAGCAAACGTGCGTCGTCATACCGTGGTCGCTTTACTGAAGTAACGAACACTCCAATGATTCCCGGCTTTACACTGTTATCGTCCCCCAATAACGAAAACAGCGCACTGTCGGGAATCTCTCTTTGACTCGTCTAGGGCTCGAGTGCTTTTGCCACCGAACGATTCAATTTCTGGAATAGCCATCCAAGTGCTATCAAAGATGCACCTAAGCCTAAGAAGCTTATTGCTCGCCAGAACCCATCCAGAGAGCTCACATCCCATAAGAATACTTTCAGTGCGACACCGGCAAGGACCACTAGACCGACACGCTGCATCATCAGCCCCTGTTGGGTCACGCCGCGCCAAGTCAGCAATCCACCTACGAGCAAGCCAGCCACTGAATAACTGAACAACTCTGCCATGCTGGTTGGCTGATACAGCATCATCGATGTGGTTTGCCAGAATTGACGGATAGACATCCCCAACCAAATGGCTGCAAGTAAAAAGCCTAGACTAGCAATCGCAAATCGATGAACTTGCAACGTATTCCAGCGCTTAAACGTTGCGATAAGCAGGATGCAAGCTGGTAACAGCCAGCCGATACTCAGCATGTTAAAGATGGGAAGTGCTTGTGCCGAGACGTTATCAGTCACCAACGGCGATTCTGCCGTATTAAGCAAAATAATCAATATAGCGAACGCGCACCAAAGCAAGTAACTATAGATTTCGTAGATACGGCTTAAGCGTTGCGCAAATTGGCTGCGGTAGCTGTATACCAAACCCATAACTAATGCTTGATTGGCAAAGACTGCCGCACTTGTGAAGTCGATGTGCCCCAAGTAACCATATTGCCCCGTTAACCAGTAGTTAGTTTGGGTGAACAATGCCATTAAGAATACATGTAAAAACGCCCCTTCAAACCAGTTGGTCAGTTCTCGGTCCACTTGTTTTAGTGTTGAACGAGCATAAGACAAGATGAAGAGAGAAGGCATATAACTCACAAGAACCCAAGCCCAATGCCCAGCTTCTACCGGTTGCCATTCGGGGATGAAAGGTAGCAGCGTGAGTCGGATAACCAGTATTCCCATTGTCACTTTAATCGCCCAACTCGCAGGTCGAAATAACCCGACTTGAGCCTGTAAGGCCATTATCGCAACTTGTATTGAGATTGCTGTTGTTAACCAAGTATCGCTCAACCAAACAAAAGCAATACCTATGATTAAAGCATGCATAACGGCAGAGCATTCTAATGCCAACGAACGTGCACGCTGACCAAGCACAACGTAGTAAGTGGCCATCAATGCGCAGAATGCAGTCCAATACCACAGGTAGCCCTGCATAAATTCGTCAATATAAAACAACGTAATTAAGCTCATCGCGGGAGCCAGTACCAGCAGAAGCAACCCACTGAGTTGCGAACGGTCACTAAGTGATTGGCAATATGTTCGATAGCAGATCAGCGCAATACTCACCGCCAATGCGAATAGGATGCTAGCTTCTCGCTCTACCATATACAGCGCATCAAAAGCGATGGTAAGAACTATCAGCGCGGTTGCTGAGACGAGTATGGATGGCAAAAATACACGTAATGACCAGCCTGTACGAAGTGCTGGTAGCCAGATGCTCGCAACAAGCAGCGTATAACAGTACGCCATTTGTAGAGTGTTCAGCTCCGGCATTCTGGTGACGGCAGAAAAGGTCAATAAAGCAGTTGCGAGAGCGGTAGCGGTCGGCGAGTTTGTCCACTTGCTTTGATAGTGACGAAAGCGAGGATTGAGCATCCAACCCATTCTCGGAACCGCGAAAATGAGATACAAAGTGATGGAGAGATAAATCGCGAGCCACGAGAACAACCGTTCTGTTGGTACACTCTCAATCAACAGCAACATCCAAATGACATGTGGAATCGCGATACTTGGCGTAATCCATGCCCTACGCACTTTTTGCATCAATAAGGTCGCCGCGAACGAAATTGCGCAGATGTATCCGGCTAACAAGAAGTAGTTGGGTTCATTACCCCCAATCCACAGTGGTGCTGTGTAGCCACCAATTAAGCCAAGCACGGCCATTAACGGCCCTTGTCGCAATGATAATGCTAAACTGAAAAATGCCGCTGAAGCCAAGATGATCAACGAGATACTCGGCGTTAGCATTTGATAAACCACAAAGGCAAAAATGACGGTGCAGTAAATGCCCGTTAATCCCGTACCGGTAACAGCAGCAGGAACATACGTAAAGCCTTGGGCTCGTGCTGCCCGTTGCGGATTCTGTTGTTCTTTACGGTGAAACCACTCGCCAACAAGCACCATAAGTAATGAGATCACAAAGGCAAAGGACACTCGCATAAATGGCGAAAACTGGATGTGACTACCAATCACCTGTACGAGATAACCTCCACCGATCAGCATGGCCAATGCGCCTACCCAAACCAACCAATTTTCTTGAATGTTGCTAAGCAGGCTCTGAACTTTACTCTGAAGGAATGACTCATTTTCTTGACTAAAAACATCCAGTTGCACTTCTCTTGTCTGGGCGTACCCTTGATTCGCAGCGCTCTGGTCCAAGTCTAGGTTGGTAGCTGGATCATGTTCCCCAGAGGATGAGACATCTTTCTGTGGTGATTCTATGTGAGGTGACGTCGCTACAGATGGTGTGTCTTTTTCGATGCTGAATTGTTGGTGCGCTTGTTGGTTTGAGCCCCCATGGACACTGGCTCGTAGTGATGTGACTTCCTCACGAAGTTTGGCTAGTTCTTTTTCTAAAAGTGCAGCTCGGTTGGCGGCTTTCACTCCGATGAGGATGGCGAGACACGCCATGAACAGTGCTAGTATTACGTACAATCCATTTCTCCTTGCGTACGTCGCGTGACACACGATTCTTAACTTTGAGCACTTACGCTAAAGCTTAGTTCATGCTCTATGCCTTAGCCTCATATAGTGCTAGGTTCCGCGCTTTCTTCAGAAATCATTCTACATAATGAAACTCAATGCGTAATGATGAATTCGACAAAGTCGCACACTTGTGTGCCACTTTAAGACCTGATGAACAAAAATGAGTCGTTAAGTCATTGGGGGTCAACTATATTCATAGTTCTGATGCGATCGCCAAAGGACTTCAAACATGTGCGTTTCGTAGCGATGTCATCGAAGGTCAGTCGTTTGATTTGCACGTTCGGTTGTTTCTATTTGACCGTAAGGCTGAATGTATTCGGGTATAGCGCATTCACGCGAAAAAAGACAAAAACAGGTAATTATTGATGCAAGTGGGTAATGAAGCGCTGGTGCTGTCAGCGGTTGGGGTTATTGGTTTAGGTTGCCAATGGTTAGCTTGGCGATTGCGTTTGCCAGCGATTTTATTTTTGTTGTTGGCAGGGCTGATCGTCGGGCCATTTATGCAGTGGTTAAATCCTGATGAGATATTAGGTAATTTGCTCTTTCCGTTGGTTTCTTTAGCGGTGGCAGTGATTTTATTTGAAGGCAGTTTGACCTTAAATTTTAAAGAAATTCGTGGCGTGAGTGGTTCGGTATGGAGCATTGTTTCCATCGGGGCGATCATTTCGTGGGCAGCGACCAGTATCGCAACACACTATTTCCTCGGCTTTACTTGGGAGCTTGCCATGTTGTTCGGCAGCTTAACCGTAGTAACAGGGCCGACGGTCATCGTGCCACTTCTACGAACCGTAAGACCTAACAGTACGCTTGCTAACATTTTGCGATGGGAAGGGATTTTGATTGACCCGCTCGGTGCGCTTTTTGTTGTGATGGTTTACGAGTTTATCGTATCTCACAGCGCGATAAATAGCGTCGAAGTGTTTGGGACGATCATTGCTGTCGGCGTCATGCTAGGTGCGGCCTCAGGCTATGCAGTTGCGACGATCATGCGTCGCTCTTGGCTACCGGAATATTTGCAGCCATTTGCGGTTTTGATGGTGGTTCTAGGTGTATTTTCGGTCTCTAACCACATTGAGTCTGAAGCTGGGTTACTAACCGTCACCGTAATGGGTATGTGGCTCGCAAACGCTAAAGACATCAATATTCAGCAAATTCTGCACTTTAAAGAGCATTTAACCATTTTACTGATCACCGGATTGTTCATCTTCCTTGCGGCTCGAATCAGTCTGGATGATTTTGCTGCGCTAGGTAGCGGTGCGTTATTGTTGTTTGTATTTATGCAGTTAGTGTCGCGTCCGTTATCGATTTTTCTTTCAACCTTCCGCAGCAACTTGCGTCTCAAAGATAAGCTGTTTTTGTCTTGGGTTGCACCGCGCGGTATTGTTGCTGCTTCGATTTCGTCTCTTTTCGCGATCAAATTGACCGAATACGGCATTGATGAAGCGATTTTACTGGTCCCTATGACCTTCATGGTGATTATAGGAACGGTCGTGTTACAAAGTGCGACGGCACGTCCTATAGCGCTGACATTGGGCGTCGCAGAGCCAGCACCACGCGGCTTCTTGTTGATTGGTGCTAACCGAGTTGCAAGAGAAATAGGGCAGGCGCTAGCGCGTTATGACCGTCGCGTATTAATGACTGACTCAAACTGGGAGTACATCAGTCAGGTTCGTATGTTGGGATTGGATTACTATTACGGCAACCCTATTTCTAGTCACGCGGACGACAACTTGAACTTGATAGGAATAGGTCAAGTGGTTGCATTAACGCCCGATCAGCATTTCAACATTATGGCTTGCATGCAATTCGTCGACGAGTTTGGGGAAGATAAAGTTCACTGCTTACAAAAAGTGAAAACCAACGGCAATGGCAGCGAGAAGCACTCCGTGGCTCAGGAGTACCATGGTAAATTGCTGATGGGCGGCAATGTAAGCTATACCCAGCTAGCCAGTATGTTAAGTCGTGGTGCAGAGGTTAAACACACGAAATTGAGCGATAACTTCACGTATCAAGATTATTTAGCGCATCACAAAGGTAGTTCAGTTGTACCGCTGTTCCATGTAGAAGAAAAAGGAAAAATTCAATTCTGTGATGATCCAGAGCAGTTTGAACCAACGACGACAAGCACTGTTGTGTCGCTAATTCTGTCGGACAGCGTAAAGTAAACTACAGAGCAATGTGTTCCATTTGCATCATGGGTATCGTACGCTGATTATCTCAATTTGAAGAGAAACTTGCCGGCTTGTTGAAAACGGAAAGCGAGTTTCTTTTCTTATAATGTCAGGGGCAGTCGAGATTCATTACTCGTTTCGGAAAAGTAATCCGGCAAATTCACAAAATTCGCATTGACGTTACTGATAAGGATCGCAATACTGCGCGACTGTTTTACTTTAGGGTGACATTATGGCTCCGCAAACTAACCGAAAAGATTTACACCTAGATGCTGTTTTACATCATGATATGAGCATGAAGCATAAAACGGCGGGTTTTGAGTCTGTCGAGTTCGAACACTGTGCGCTGCCAGAATGTGACTTTCACGCGATCGATTTATCGACAGAGTTTCTTGGTCATCAATTAGCGCTACCGTTTTTGATTAGCTCGATGACTGGCGGAGCAAAAGACGCAGAAACGATCAATTGTCGTTTAGCTGAAGCAGCAAGTGAATTAGGTATTGCCATGGGTGTGGGCTCGCAACGGATTAGCTTAGAAGAAAGTCAGCATTCGGGCTTGGGTAAAACCATTCGTGAGTTGGCGAAAGAAGTACCGTTGTATTCCAATCTTGGAGCCGCTCAATTGCTCGATAAAGGTAAACTCGATAATGCGCAACGTGCGGTTGAGGCGATTCAAGCCGATGCCTTGTTTGTGCACGTTAATCCAATGCAGGAAGCGTTTCAGAAAAATGGCGACCACAATTGGGTTGGTGTTTTCCAGGCAATTGAGATGCTTAAATCTCGCGTGAAGGTTCCTATCATTATCAAAGAAGTCGGTTTTGGTATTAGCGGACACGTTGCGCAGCGATTAATTGATGCTGGTGTGGATGCAATTGACGTTGCGGGCGCGGGTGGCACAAGCTGGAGTGCGGTTGAAGGGTATTGCCAAGATAATCCGAAAATGCAGCGTGCAGCCGAGCTTTTCCGCGATTGGGGTGTCCCTACAGCAACATGTTTGGCTCAAATCCGCGCACTGCATCCTACATTACCCTTGATCGCCTCGGGAGGTGTTCATAACGGACTTGAAGCGGCGAAAGCCATTCATTTGGGTGCTAATCTCATTGGGCAAGCTGGTGCGGTATTAAAAGCTGCGACGATCAGCACGCAGTCTGTCGTCGATCACTTTGAACAAATGGCATTAGAGCTGCGTTTAGCGTGCTTTGGTACTGGCTCTTTTAAGGTTGGTGAGCTAACAAAAGCGCGCTGCCTATAGCTTTTAGAATGGCGCGCTTTACACAGAGTCGCTCAATAATTTTTCGGTGTCTTAACACGTAGACTGATAATTTCGTTATAGTTGATACAAAAGTCACTTCAGCTAGTGACGCCTTTATTCAGACACTTGAATGGGCATGTGTTGAAGAGATTGAGTTTAATTTTACTATTGTTTGCAACTGGAACCTTAAATTTATGAAAAAACTAGTCATGCTGATGTTGGCGGCTTCTGCTTTGACCGCTTGTAGTGATGAAGTGGGCACTGAAGGCTGGTGTAACGACATGCGCGATAAGCCAAAAACAGAATGGACAGCAGACAACGCGGTAGACTTTGCAAAGCATTGTGTTCTGCAAGATGGTGTCGGCAGCGAGCAATGGTGTGAAAACCTGAAAGATAAGCCGAAAGGTGACTGGACTGCAAACGAAGCGACCAGCTTTACTAAACACTGCATTTTTTAAGCACAGCGGAAAGCGCCTTTTCTGAGGCGACATTCTGTGAGGTAAACACCAAGCGTTATTGCTTGGTGTTTTTGTATCTAAAATAGCTCGATTTTTCACGTGTCGAGCGCACTTCCCTCTGAATGGAATGTTTTACATTTTCGTTTCATTTTTGAAAACCTGTATTGCCTGTCTTTAATTTTTCGTATTGCAGTGGCATGGTGTCGAGATAGCCATCTAATTCAATTAGATTCATAACAAAAAGGAATTCAAATGGAAGTACTAAAAGGCTCATGTCTGTGCGGCAAGGTAAAGTTGGAAGTGGCAGATGAATTCAAGTACATGGGAAATTGCCATTGCTCTGAATGCCGCAAGTTCACAGGTTCTGACTATTCATCTGCCGGTGGTATTGCGTTGGATAAACTGCTTATTATCCAAGGGAAAGAAGATATTCAAACTTATCAGAAAAGCGAAAATACCATGCTATGCTTTTGTCGCCACTGCGGATCAAGTCTGTATTCGAAAAAGAACAATGGGATCGTCAATATTCGCCTTGGTATCTTGGATGACACACCTTCTCACAAGCCCGATTTCCATATTTTTGTCGCGTCGAAAGCGCCGTGGCTCGAGATATCGGATAACCTGACTCAATTTGATGCAGGGCCAAAATAGAGTTGTTGTAGATAAGTATTTAGAAACAGAGCGCGTTACAATACGCTTGCGACGCGCTCTGTGCTTTTACTTTGTATATTAGAACGGAGACGACTATTTGGCGTCTTGTAGTTCTTCAAAGCCACCTGCATTGTGCAGATTCGTAAAGCCTTGCGATTGTAAGTATTGATACGCTTTGCCAGAGCGGTTACCACTGCGACAGTACAACACGATAGCTTGATCTTTATCGACGTCTTGAAAATGTTTATCAAGTTCAGATAAAGGGAAGTTGACGGCATTATCCAAATGCCCTTCAGAAAACTCTTGCGGCGTACGCACATCGACAATCATCGCGCCCTTGTCAATCAATTGCCACCCTTGTTCAGCGCGTTCAGAAGCCGACACGTTGGGTGAGAGGAAGCCAACGCACAACGTTGCAAGAAATAGAGATACGGCCTTTTTCATTGTTTGATTATCCTTTTTAAGAGTACGTAACCACTCTAGATTTGATTGAGCACATTTTCCATCATAAAGAGATGCTAAGTGGTTGTGAATGCGATAATTCGATAGAAAATTTTATTTAATTTAATAAAAAATTTTTATCAAATTCACCTCTTGAACTCTCATTTTTCGACCTTATTATTTTCATCGAAAGCGAGCTGTCGACTCGCAAATCCATCTTGATGTTTATTTTGTCTTTTATTTTTGGTTCCAAGTAGGAGGCACTTAAAAATGAAAATTCGTCCTTTAAATGACAAGCTAATTGTTGAAAGACAAGAGGTGGAAAATAAATCTGAAGGGGGAATCGTTTTAACTTCTCAGTCGGTGAAAAAATCAAACCGCGGGAAAGTCATTGCTGTTGGTTTAGGTAAACGTCTTGAAAATGGCGAACGCGCTGCGATGGAAGTCAAAGTGGGCGACCAAATCATTTTCAATGACGGTTACGGCGTGAAAACCGAGAAAATTGACGGCGCAGAATACTTAATTCTGTCCGAATCTGATGTGTTAGCAATCGTTGAGTAATTATTTTTGTAGTAGTTTTTTGAGGAGATAACCATGGCTGCAAAAGACGTATTATTTGCTAATGACGCACGTCAAAAAATGCTGAAAGGTGTGAACTTACTGGCGGACGCAGTAAAAGTGACACTAGGCCCGAAAGGCCGCAACGTTGTGCTTGATAAATCTTACGGCGCGCCAACCATCACCAAAGATGGCGTGTCTGTAGCGAAAGAAATCGAACTGAAAGATAAGTTCGAAAACATGGGCGCACAAATGGTGAAACAAGTGGCGTCCAAAGCGAATGATGAAGCGGGGGACGGTACAACGACCGCTACCGTACTGGCGCAATCTTTCATCAATGAAGGTCTTAAAGCGGTAGCCTCTGGCATGAACCCAATGGACCTAAAACGTGGTATCGACAAAGCCACTGAAGCGGCGGTTGAGAAACTACGTGAAATGTCTAAGCCATGCAGCGACAAAGAATCTATCACCCAAGTGGGTAGCATTTCTGCAAACAGCGATCGCGCGATCGGTGAAATCATTGCAGAAGCGATGGAGAAAGTGGGTCGCAATGGCGTGATTACGGTTGAAGAAGGCCAAGGTCTAAACAACGAATTGTCTGTGGTTGAAGGTATGCAATTTGACCGCGGTTACTTGTCGCCATACTTCATCACTAACCAAGAAAATGGCAGCGTCGAGCTAGACAACCCTTACATCCTATTGGTGGACAAAAAAGTCAGCAGCATCCGCGAGCTATTGCCTGTACTAGAAGAAGTGGCGAAATCTTCTCGCTCGCTATTGATCATTGCTGAAGACATCGAAGGTGAAGCGCTAGCGACATTGGTTGTGAACAACATGCGCGGCATCGTGCGTGCGACCGCGGTGAAAGCGCCTGGCTTTGGTGACAACCGTAAAGCGATGATGGAAGACATTGCGGTACTAACTGCTGGTACGGTCATCTCTGAAGAAATCGGCCTAGAGCTCGAAAAAGCAACGTTAGAGCAACTAGGTAGTGCGAAGAAAGTGACCATCACCAAAGACACAACAACCATTGTGGGTGGCGCAGCAGAAGCAAGCGCGATTGCTGATCGTGTGGCTTCGATTGAAAAACAAATCGAAACAACCACCTCTCAATACGATAAAGACAAGCTTCAACAACGTGTTGCGAAGCTTTCTGGCGGCGTAGCGGTGATCAAGATCGGCGCTGCAACCGAAGTTGAGATGAAAGAGAAGAAAGATCGCGTGGACGATGCACTACACGCTACTCGCGCAGCGGTTGAAGAAGGTATTGTTGCTGGTGGTGGTGTTGCCCTAACTAAGATCGCGAAAGAATTGGCGGATCTAAAAGGCGACAATGATGACCAAAACGTGGGTATCCGAGTTGCGCTACGTGCAATGGAAGAGCCTCTTCGTCAAATCGCAACTAACGCAGGTGACGAAGCTTCTGTTGTGGCGAACGCTGTCAAAGCTGGTGATTCCGATTACGGTTACAACGCTGCAACAGGTGAATACGGCAACATGATCGAAATGGGCATCTTGGACCCTGCGAAAGTAACACGCTCAGCGCTTCAATTCGCTGCGTCTGTTGCTGGCTTGATGATCACCACTGAAGCGATGATCACCAACCACGTTGAAGACAAAGAACTTGATATCTAACGTCATCAACCGTTAGTGATTAAGTAAGCGTTAAAATAACAATAACATTGCAAAATCTAAGCGGGCTCGCTTGAGCCCGCTAATCAGTCATTTGAGGTAAGTGTTATGACCCGTTTACCTGCGTTTTCTTTCTCAATATCTGAGCCGGGCGGTAATGAAGCTTCGTCAACGTGGCCGACTGCTATTCACTTCCCCCTCGTTCCAGCTGGGCCAGAGTTTTCGATCGAAAATGCTCTGCCTAAACGTCCGACAGTGACGATATTCACTATCGATCTGTCTCAGTTATTTAAAGGGGACGCTCGGGTCATCCATTAACTGTATCGAAACAGCCAGCGCACGTTGGCTGTTTTTTCTAATTTAAAGTATTGATAATGTAGATTTTTATTTGATTACTGCCACTTGTTCAATGATCAATTTGAACTGGGGTAATCGGACCGCAAGCGCACTACACCTTTAAGCCCAGCATCCCGCCGAAAATGATCAATCCCGCCCCACATGCTTGATTGAGTCGATGCTTAATCTTCAACAAGAAAGCTTGTAGCTGGGATGACGTGAATAAAACAGCAACGATAGAAAACCAAATACCATGCAGCGCAATCATATAAATCCCGTAAAAAAAGGCGATGTGTTGCTGACTAGAGTCGGGAGAAATCACTTGGCTAAAAATACTCAGAAAAAACAGCATCGTCTTGGGATTGAGTAAATTACACAGAAATCCCTGCATGAAAAATCGCCACATTGAATACTCGCTCTGTTGAATCGTTTCTGAGTTTGACGCAGGCTGCGAGGAGAATATTCCTTTAATCCCAAGGTAGACAAGATAAGCGGCCCCAAGATAGCGCACGAGATTAAACAACCATTCATTTTGTGAAATTAAGTAACTGATCCCCAGCATGGAGTAAGCGATGTGGATGCTTATCGCCATGCTGATACCAATCGCACTGTATACGCCTGCTTTTCGTCCTTGATTTAAGCTATTTCTTAATACCAAAACAAAGTCTGCGCCAGGGCTAATGACAATAAGCACACCTAATAACGCAAGAGTTACAAATTCCATATCGATTTCCTGTTTGAATGATGAAGTCTGGGATGTAGCGGAATTGTAGGTGTCTTTATTACTGACTATAATCGAAAAACATTCCCATATTGGTGAGAAAAACTCACAGATGCGTCACCTGAAATCTTTTTATGTCTTCCACGTTGCGGCGAGTTCTTCAAGCTACACTGAAGCGGCTGACAAACTGAACATTACTCACGGAGCCGTGAGTAAGCAGATCAAGCAACTTGAGCAATATCTGTCTCAACCTTTGTTCTTCAAAGAGGGCAGGAAAGTCGTGTTGACGGCGGAAGGCGAATTACTCAAGACATACACAGAAACGGCATTCCAAACGCTAGAAACAGGCGTGAATACGCTTATTCAAGAGAAGCATCAGCATCTTGAAGTGTCTTGTGAACCGACATTAACCATGCGCTGGTTGATGCCAAGGTTGGCCGCGTTTAATGATGAACACCGTGCTGATGTTCGTTTGTCGACGGCTGGTGGCCCGGTAACATTAGGATCAACTGGGCTTTCGATGGCGATTCGTCGAGACGATTTTGCGCAGCATCACGATTACGACAAAACCATTCTTGTGGAAGAGTGGATGGGGCCGGTATTTTCTCCTGAGTATTGGCAATCCATTAAAGACAATTTGAAAGCAGCTCGATTGTTGAATAGCCAAACCAGACCGAATGCTTGGGCGGATTGGCAGCAATCAACACGTTGTGAAACTTTCAACGGCAACACTCAGCAATCATTCGCGCATTTTTATTTTTGCATACAAGCCGCAGTGGATGGCTTAGGCGTCGCAATGGGATCGTATCCTTTTGTCATGGACGATATTAAGCGTGGTAATTTGGTCGCACCATTTGGGTTTTCTCCATCAAGTTGCAATTACGTTTTATTGAGTCAAGATAAAAAGCGTACAGAACTCGAACATAAATTTATCACGTGGTTACAAACGCAAATGGCAGAGTGTGTGCCACTGTCATCACAGCAGATTACGCAAGGCGAATAGAAGGCATAGAGCGAGATTACGTCAGTCAGTTTTATGGAAAAAGGCTTAGGAAATTGGAAATGGAAAACCTCAATATTGTTGAAATCAAATCATTTGTTCCGGCGAAAGATTACGCGCTATCAAAACGTTTTTATGAGGCGATTGGCTTTGAAATGGCATCGGACTTCGGTGATGTAGCATACTTCTCTCAAGGTAGCTGCGCGTTTCTTTTACAGAATTTTTATGAGCCAGAACACGGCAATAACTTCATGATGCACTTGCTCGTAGAAGACGCAGAAAGCTGGCATCAGCACTTATCCAAAGTGGGTCATGAAGAATTTGGTTCGCGTTTGACAGAGCTAGTCGAGCAACCTTGGGGCATGCGCGAATGTTGTTTGTTTGACCCTAGTGGCGTTTTATGGCGAATTGGTCAGAACATGAATACTGACTAACGCCAGTCTTATTTTCACCACATCTACGCGCAGATATTGAGATCTCGATATCTGCGCGTTTTCTTTTTTTACTTAGCCTTGCCAACGTTTGTAGCGCACTCACGCCTTTTTCGAGGTGGTGTGCGATGGGCTAACGCCAAAAAACTCCTCAAGCAGAATGGCTTTGAGTTCCGCTCTGACTTCTGCGCCACCGATTAACGCCAAAAGTGCGAGTCCTCCTGGAATAAGGATGACCATTAATATCGGTCTTAAAATATACGAAAAGCAGAAGATGGTCGGGAAGAAAATCAATCCTTGGCCTAGTTTGTTTAATACGTACATGAGCGATTCCTTTTGTTTTTATATAAAATGAGCGTGCTCAATTTTATAAATGAGCGCGCTCAATTTGTCAATCTCAACCACGCAAGGTATGATCCTTTCAGGCTCATTAAGCAGACACATCAATGACGAAGCGACAACAAACCAGAGATAAAATTCTAAAAGCCGCATGGGCATCTTTTGCTCAAAATGGCTATGACATGACGACCACAAGGCAGATAGCGAGAGAAGCAGGAGTAGCCGATGGTACAGTGTTTAGCCATTTCCCGACTAAACTGTCGATTTTGCGCGAAGGGATGCTGGCGCAACTGCAACAGATCAGCCAAGAAACGCTAGTCAGTGTGGAAGGTAAAACCGATATCGACATTGGTTTGGCGCTGACGGAGAAATACTATCGCTACTATTTTGCGAACGTTGAGCTGAGCCGAGCTTTGTTGAAAGAAGTGATTTGGGATTTGGATTATTATCAGTCGTTTAACCAAGCTTTGTTTCAATCTGTAAACGGAAGCTCCGTCCTTGAGGGAAAAATACCGCTGATTTTTGAC
Source organism: Vibrio sp. Vb0888 (assembly GCF_033338835.1). Classification (NCBI taxonomy): domain Bacteria; kingdom Pseudomonadati; phylum Pseudomonadota; class Gammaproteobacteria; order Vibrionales; family Vibrionaceae; genus Vibrio; species Vibrio sp. Vb0888. The sequence continues at coordinate 780,587 of NZ_JAWOTL010000001.1, read as the reverse complement.
TGCTATTTTATGACGTTAATCTCGCACTTGAGCCGTGCAGAACCGGATGTTGAAGCGGCACTTGAAGAGCTTCATGCTAAGTTTCAGCAAATCATTGCGACTGCATAACATGGCCCCAACGCAGGATCTGAAAGAATATACTGCCTGTCATTTTATTTGCTGGGCTCCCATTTTCTCGTTTCAGTTGGCGTCTCACCAAATAGCCGCTTGTAGCTTTGACTGAACTGCCCGAGATGGAAAAAACCAAAGTCAAAAGCGATTTCTGCAATTGTTCGATTATCTTCAGGGCTTTGTAGCACTCTACGTACTTGATTCAAGCGCATTCGATGTATGAACTGCTTTGGGGAAGTATTACAGCAATGTTCAAAGGTGTACTGTAGTGTGCGACGACTGACGTGTACTGCGTCACACAGTTCACTGACGGTTATCGGTGTACGGTAGTCTAGATCCTGTAGCTGTTGTTTTATACGGTGCATCACGTGTTGACGATGAGAGATTGATATCGGATGGCTCGTGTGCAGTGAACTGAGTGAGAACAACTCCAGCACAATATCTTTTAAGATTGCTTGATGTGTGGTTTCAGACCATCTTGGCTCGGCGGAACCAAGTAACGTGCCTAAGTAGTATTTAAGTTGTTGAATGTGTTTTTCCGTCAAACCCGTTAAGTGTAATGTGTTGTTTTGGATACTCCCAAGCTCAAGTTGATTTTCTATGATGTGAACGAAGTTTTTGTCGAGCACTATTCCATAGATAGAAAACTGCTCCGGTGTCATTAACTCAAAATCAGCGCCACCTTGCCTAAGCAAAAGTTGGCTTGAATTAAACTGACTGTGATTTAGGTGTAGCGGCTTATTTTCCGCACTCAAACCCAACCAAATACCTCCCTCTTCAACCCTGCATTGCTGTCTTAGCGAGCGGTTACTGTCTTCACGAAACACATGGAAATTGGGAAATCGTCGTTCTCGAATTTGACCTAAAAATCGACCATCGCTGAGTTGGTCATATTCCTGTTGCCAGTTTATCAGACTCGCAGCTTGTTGGTTTGCATCCTTAGTGTGATGGATGCACAGCATTGGTGCAGTTTGGGGCATTTGGTTACTCATCCTTGTGATGCTCATTCCTTTTTTGTGAGTCATGTTGGAGCAGTATTTACATAACTCATTGTTTATTATTGGTTTATAAATGTTGCCAGTTTTTGATAACGCTACGGAACACATTTGGCAATACTTTCTTAAAGCTTATTGATAGTTCAGCAAAAAGCGAACCAAATAGTGAAGAGGAAGAGCAATGACGGCAACTTATCGTCGGCAACAAGGAAGTAAAGTCTATACCTTTAAGTCATTAGCTGACTTGATGGCGAAAGCGACACCGGAGCGCTCAGGCGATGCGTTAGCCGGGGTTTGTGCTCAGTCAGCGGCAGAACGTGTAGTCGCACAAATGGCGCTGTCTGAGTTACCACTTAAAACGTTTCTTAACGAGGCGGTTATTCCATACGAAAGCGACGATATCACTCGCCTAATTATCGATACGCATGACCTTGAAGCCTTTAAGCAGATTGAGCACTTGACGGTCGGAGATTTTCGAAATTGGCTGCTGAGTGAAGAAGCCGATGGTGAAACGTTGGCTAAAATTCGTCAAGGTTTAACACCAGAAATGGTGGCCGCAGTCAGTAAGATTATGCGCAACCAGGATTTGATTCTCGTTGCTAAAAAATGCCAAGTTGTCACGGCTTTTCGGAATACGATAGGTTTGCCGAGTCGCCTGTCTACTCGCTTACAGCCGAATCATCCCACTGATTCTCTCAACGGTATCGCAGCGACCATTTTTGATGGTCTGATGTACGGAAATGGCGATGCGGTTATCGGTATCAATCCGGCAACAGATAATGTGCCTCAAGCTATCAAGTTAATGAACTTAATGGATGAGGTGATTCAACACTATCAAATACCGACTCAGTCTTGTGTGTTAACTCATGTAACGAACACGATCGAAGCCATTGAAATGGGCGCACCAGTCGATCTCGTTTTTCAGTCGATAGGCGGCACGCAAGGGACGAATGATACCTTCGGAATCGACTTGTCGATTTTGAAAGAGGCCCATGAAGCCGCGTTGTCTTTGAATCGAGGTAGCGTAGGAAACAATGTGATGTATTTTGAAACCGGACAAGGTACCGCGCTGTCTGCGAATGCATTTCATGGGGTCGATCAACAGACTTGTGAAGCCCGTGCTTATGCTGTCGCGAAACAGTTCGATCCTTTGTTGGTTAATACAGTTGTTGGGTTTATTGGCCCTGAGTATCTGTTTGATGGCAAACAGATCATTCGTGCTGGGCTTGAAGATCATTTTTGTGGGAAGCTGCTTGGTTTACCCATGGGTTGCGACATCTGTTACACCAATCATGCCTATGCCGATCAGAATGACATGGATAATTTGCTGACACTGTTAGGCGTGGCCGAGTGCTCTTTCATCATGGGTATTCCAGGGTCTGATGACATCATGCTCAACTATCAAACTACCTCATTTCACGATGCCCTTTACGCAAGAAAAGTACTCGGTCTGAAGCCAGCTCCAGAGTTTGAACAATGGTTAATGGAGATGCAGATTTTCGAGAGCGTGCAAGACGTTCGGTTAAGTGAGCAAATCTCTCGCTCGTTTTCGGGAGCAATTAATCAACTGAATAAGGGGTATTCTCATGGGTAAAGTAATCACCATTGCTCAGTCCCCACAAGATGAGTCTGAAGTTGTCACACACAACCCTTGGGGCAAGTTACGCGACTTCACCTCTGCTCGGATCGCTCTGGGTCGCAGCGGAAACAGTGTACCAACCAACGAGTTACTCTCATTTCAGCTGGATCATGCCCAAGCTATGGATGCAGTGCATTGCAGTTTGAATATTGAGTCTCTCGTTGCTGGTTTGTCGGACTCTTACTCGATTCTTGAAAATACCTTAGAGCCTCCAGTGGTAGTGAGCAGCCAAGTGAGTGATCGGCTTATGTACTTGCAAAGGCCCGATTTAGGACGGCAGCTCGATGAATCTTCTTGGAAAACGCTCAACTCGATAGCAAATGAGCATAACACTGACATTGATCTTGCGATTGTTATTGCTGATGGACTTTCTTCCGTCGCAATTCAAAACCATGCCGTGCCTGTTGTTACGCGATTGATTTCTCTTTTAAGCGCTGATGATGAACATCAATGGAAATTCACACCTATCACAATCGTAAAGCAAGGAAGAGTAGCGGTAGGGGATGATGTTGGTGAATGTTTTAACGCTAAGGCCGTGCTGGTTTTAATTGGAGAGAGGCCCGGTCTAACTTCTCCGGATAGCATGGGTATGTATCTCACTTGGGGGGCTAAACGAGGCTCTAAAGATTCCCAAAGAAACTGCATTTCCAATGTGCGCCCTCAGGGGCTCAACTATGACGATGCCTGTGAACGCGCATTTTACTTGCTCAAGGAAGCTCGAAAATTACAACTGTCAGGAGTGAATCTGAAAGATCGCTCAGATATCAATGAGCCAAGTGGCGCAAGCGTTGAAGATAAACACAGCGACAACTTTTTAATTTCATCAAAGTAGAAGGATTTACTATGTCTAAACATCAGGAGTACTTGGCCAAAAGGCAGCTAAAAAGAGGCACCGCAGGTTGGATTTTACTTGCTGGCTTAGGTGTCTCGTATGTTATATCTGGTGACTTCGCCGGTTGGAACTTTGGCATCGCTCAAGCAGGATGGGGAGGCTTTCTTATTGCTGCTATCGCGATGGCAGTAATGTATTTCACGCTAGTATTGTCTTTAGCTGAAATGTCTGCGGCTATTCCTGCTGCGGGTGGTGGTTACAGCTTCGCAAGACAGGCGATGGGGCCGACAGGCGGCTTTTTCACTGGCTTATCAGTTTTGATTGAATATGCGCTCGCGCCTGCTGCGATAGTGATTTTTATTGGCTCAGCCGTGAATGAATTGGTTGGTATCGATGGCCCTGTTGTTTACGCACTTTTCTACGCCGTCTTTATCGCTATTCATATGGCAGGTGTTGGCGAAGCTCTCAAAGTGATGATGGTCATCAGCGGTTTGGCTGTGCTAGCTATTCTCATTACTGCTGCTGTGCTTATTGGTCACTTTGATGTTAATAACTTATTCGATATTGCTCCGGCGACGGCTCAGGCAACAGAAATCTTGCCGTTTGGGTGGTATGGCGTATGGGCTGCGTTGCCATTTGCAATGTGGTTGTTTCTTGCGGTTGAAGGTGTGCCTTTAGCGGCAGAGGAGGCAAAAAATCCGGCAAAAGATGTTCCCAAAGGCATCATTGGTGCGATGCTGTTTTTATTGCTAACCGCAACTCTCGTAGTCGTCCTTTTGGCTGGTGCGGTTGGCTCAAAGGTCATAGGCGATAGCGCGGTGCCATTAGTTGACGCCCTAAAGCTTACGGGCAATTCAACGGTAGCAATGGCCGTGAACTTACTTGGATTGGCTGGCCTTATCGCTTCTTTCTTTTCAATCATTTATGGTTACAGTCGCTTGGTGTTTGCGCTTTCCCGCGCGGGTTATTTACCGCAAACTTTGTCATTAACCAGTGACAAAAAAGTGCCTTCTCGTGCGCTTTTGGTTCCGGGCGTTTTTGGGTTCTTGGTTTCACTTACGGGTGAGGGGGACTTAATCTTGGCGATGGCTGTTGTCGGTGCGACTGTATCGTACGCATTAATGTCCTTGAGCCATATTTTATTGCGAATTAAACAGCCGGAATTAACTCGTCCATATAAAACGCCTGGTGGGATAATTACTTCGAGTATTTCTCTGGTGCTTTCTTTGATCGCAATGACAGGTGTTTATGCTTTTGATCCCTCAGCCTTTTTCATGACAATGGGATTGTTTCTTATCGGTGGTGTTTATTATGGGTTATACAGCCGCAACAAACTGGTGGCAGCAACCGCCGAGGAAGAGTTTGCCATGCTGTCTGTAGCAGAGCTAGAGCTTGAATCAGATGTCGTACGATAGTCACTTTGATTCTTGTTATTCAGCATATTAAGGGAGCCATAGGCTCCCTTTGTCATTTCTATCAAAAGTGCATAGCGCACAAATGCATCACTTTAACTTTATAAGTGTTTAATCATGTGAAAGTCTAGTCTGGATAACGATGGCGCAGATCCATCACAGGTAAAGGTTAAGTTTTCAAGGAAAGATCATGATAAACAAGGTATTTAATACACTTTTGGGAACAGAGTTACCGATTATTCAAGCGCCAATGGCCGGTGTGCAAGACAGCCAAATGACCATCGCCGTCAGTAATGTTGGCGGGCTTGGCTCGTTACCTTGTGGAATGCTGAACAAAGACGCCATCGTAAAAGAACTTCAACTTATCAAGCAGGCAACTAACCGACCGTTTAACCTCAATTTCTTTTGCCATGAAATGCCGGAGTATGACGCCAACAAGCACGAAAAGTGGCAAAAAACGCTGCAACCGTATTTTTCCGAGGTTGATGCAACCGTTCAGGCTCAGCCAAACGCTCCGACAAGGATGCCTTTCAATCATGATATTGCTGACGCGATTGAACCATTTGCACCGCCAGTGATCAGTTTCCACTTTGGTTTGCCAGACGATGATCTGTTAGCTCGAATTAGAGGGTGGGGAGGGAAGATCCTTTCGTCAGCGACCACGGTGGACGAAGCACTTTGGCTAGAAGCAAAAGGCGTTGACGGTATTATCGCCCAAGGCTTGGAGGCTGGTGGACACCGAGGTATGTTTTTATCGGATGATTTAACTACTCAATTAAGTTTGATGGCGTTATTACCACAAATCGCCAAACGGGTGAATTTGCCCGTTATTGCTGCAGGCGGAATCGCTGATAGAAGTGGGGTGGAAGCCGCGTTGAGATTAGGAGCGAGTGCCGTTCAAGTTGGCAGCGTCTATTTGTTGTGTGATGAGGCGAAAACATCGTCTTTACATCGATATGCCATTGCCAGTGAACGCGCGCAACATACCGCAGTGACCAATGTTTTCTCGGGCCGACCAGCGAGAGGCATTGTGAATCGCGCGATGTCGGAGCTAGGCTACATCAGTGAGTTTGCGCCGAAATTCCCATACGCCTCCATTGAAATGGCTCAACTAAGAGCGCTTATGGAAAAGCAAAACCGAGATGAATTCACACCGTTGTGGTGCGGACAAAACTCGTCGGGTTGTAAGGAAATATCGGCGGCAGAAATGACATTGTCATTAGTGGAAGGCATCGATTTAAACTGATATGCATCTTGCCTTTTAAAGCGATGCTGACCGAATGGTTACGAGTTATCCCTGTATTTATGTAGTAAATCTAATGGGATGTGGCAGTAATCATTCGGAAAGTTTGTGAGTCTGTCTTGGTGCTCATCATCACTTGGCACATAATTTGTGAGTGGTAGTACTTCTACGGCGATCTTGTCGGCGTCCGGTCGTGCTGCGATAAACGCTTTCGCGATGGTGAGATGCTGTTCGTTTTGGCTATAAACACCAGTACGGTACTTCTCACCTACGTCTTCACCTTGCTTGTTAACGCTGTAAGGGTCGATTATCTCAAACAAATACCCCATTAAAGTTTCAACCGAAACTTGCTCAGCATCGAACTGGGTTTTCACGCACTCTGCGTAGCCATCGTATTCGGATTGAGTGTTATCCGTTGTGCCATTTGCTCGCCCGGCTTCTGTGTTGATTACGCCCGGAAGGTGGCGCATAAATTCTTGCACGCCCCAAAGGCAGCCGCCTGCGAAGTAAATTTCTTCCATTACTTTTATCCTAGTCTCTATCGTTGTTGGGATGTAGGGAGTTAACCCCTCTTCTTCCATCCCATTTTCGTTGCCCTATTATCTGTTGATGGGAGCGATATTCGCAAGGTACAGCTTGGCTAATCAGACCACGCGTTTTTTCCTTTTTACTTTCAAGTTCTTTTCTTATGAAACATCAGGTGAGTATACTGTAAGCTCATCAATAAGGAGCGAACCTGTGAACCCAAGACAAAATGAAATCCTGCAATTAGTGAACGACCGTAAACGCGTTCAAGTCACAGAGCTTTCTGACATCATTGGCGTGTCGGGTGTGACCATCAGACAGGATTTGAACTTTCTGGAGCAACAGGGCTACCTAAAGCGCGTTCACGGCGCAGCTACCGCGTTGCAAAGTGATGACATTGATGCCCGCCTAGAAGTACGTTTCGATATTAAACAATCGCTCGCAAACCAAGCTGCGGATTTGGTCGCACCGAATGAGACAGTGCTGATTGAAGGAGGCAGTGCCAATGCGTTGTTGGCTCGGACATTGGCTGAGCGCGGCGATGTGACCATCATTACGCCATCGGCGTATATCGCCCATCTCATCCGTAACACTTCTGCCAACATTATCTTGCTTGGTGGCGTGTATCAGCACCAAGGCGAGAGCTTGGTCGGACCGCTGACTAAGTTGTGTATTGAGAACATTCATTTCAGCACGGCCTTCTTGGGTATTGACGGCTTCCATCAAGACACTGGCTTTACTAGCCGCGACATGATGCGCGCTGAGATCGCAGAAACCATCATTGCGAAAAAAAGGCGCAATATTGTTCTAACGGATTCTAGTAAATTTGGGCAAATTTATCCCTCATCAATTGGTAAGACTGACGAAATATCAGTGCTGCTGACTGACAAAGCCGCTCCGAAAAGCGACCTTGAACAAATCAAAAAGCGAGGTGTGGAAGTTATATTAGGCTGATTAAGCCACGCTTCGTTTTCGCTTCGCGAGCATTGCTGTTGGGGAGAAACCGGTGACTAGCATAGTGCCGCTAAGCACTAGAATTGTTCCTATGATGGTGTTAGAGCCGACGGGCTCATCTAGCACCAAGTAGCCCCATAAGATACCAAAAACAGGAACAAGAAAAGTGACAGTCAGTGCTGACGCCGGGCCGATATCAGAAACTAAGCGGAAATAGAGCAAATAAGCGAACCCTGTGCATACAACGCCGAGCGTGACAACAGAGCTCCATTCGAAATGACTTGGTTCTGCACGCATTGGTAAGAATGGTAGCAGCGGCAGTACCCAAATAACCGCCGCCCACATGCTGCCGTGAGCATTGTCAAAAGCAGGTACTTGTGGCGCATTTTTAGTGTAGTTGGTAGCAATGCCATAGCTGAAAGAAGCCATCAAACTGGCGGCAATAGGGAGCATGGCTTCTTCACCTATGGTTGAAGTATCTAAGCCGACCAAGACTGCAACGCCTCCAATGCCTATTAGCATACCGAGAACAGATTTCGCTGTGAGTGGGCTGCGGTACCAAACAAAGCCAACTAGTGCTCCCCATATTGGGGCGGTTGAGTTCAATATTGCTAAAGTTGATGCATTCAGTGTCTGGGCTGCGTACGCAAAGAGTAAAAATGGAACTGCGCTATTGAATAAGCCAATAATAAAGAAGTGTTTAGTATGCGCAGTTAACGTGAGTTTCTTCTTCAAATATACGGCGATCAATAACAAAGCGACGGCGGCAAATGTAACTCGAAATTCGATTAAGTAAGCCGGCCCGAATGTGTTGGCGGCGACTCGCATAAACAGAAACGAGCCACCCCAAATAGCAGCGAGGCAGAGTAAGCGAAAAAAACTGACGGCAGTCATTTGACATCCTTGGTCGAGGTCTAGCGCCTCATCGATTAATTGTTGCGCTAACAGTGAATTAAACCAAGGATGAGGTCAACCAGAAATGTAATGCCAGTTCCGGATCTGGCTAGCTTGGGCTCACGTTGATGGTGTGTTGTTGATTTGTGATGACTTAATGGCTCTCTGACCATACTGCGAATTCATTTCCACTCGGTTCAGTGAAGTGGAATCGACAGCCGCCGGGGAATTCGAAAATAGGGCGGATAATTTTTCCACCATGCAGCTCTACTTTTGTCTGAGTGGCCTGAATGTCTGAGCTATAAAATACTAAAAGTGCGCCACCATTTGCGGTTTGGTTTATAAACTCAGATTTGAAGAATCCGCCATCCAACCCTTGTCCTGAAAATGCAGAATATTCTGGGCCATAATCGGTAAAGCTCCAGTCAAAAGCACGCTCAAAAAATTGTTTGGTCGCACTGACATTAGTGGAACCAAATTCAACGTAATTCAATTTTTCATGTTGATGCATGGTGAAATCCTTCTCGGTTACTATCGTTTCTAGGCGAACTTTTCTACGATGATGTCGTCCGCTTTTTCGACAAATAATGCGCCATTATCTCTGAGCTCTGTCAGCACATTCTCTACATTATCAGGCAGCACCGCACGAGTTGAAGCAAGATTAACTACCACATTGTAGCCAAGTTCCAGCGCTTGCATGACGGATTTTTTCACGCAAAAGTCTAAGGCAAGGCCACCTATAACTAAGGTATCAATCCCGTTGAACTTTAGAAATTCATGCGCGCCTGTCGTTTTGGTGTCGGCAATATCATGGAAAAAAATACCGTAAGGGTGTGCGTCAGGATCCATACCTTTATTAACTTGAAAATCATAGTCCAACACGGGTGGTAAGCCATCTAGCAGCTCAGAACCTGTTGTGCCAAGCACACAGTGACGGTTCCACTTTATATCCACATTCGGTAAACCAACGGGCTCAAGCATATTGGATGGCGATTCTGCATCCCACTTTGCTTTTGGTGGGTGTAAGTCACGACTGACCAGTTTTAATCGGCCTTTGGCATGATTGTTCAAAAGCTCCGGTACGATTTCCAACGCACCTGCAACGGGCAGTTCATTTGGACATAACTCACTAAAGCCTTTCTCTGGATCAACGTCGATCACTGCTGTAGTTTGATAGTTTACTCGAACAGTCATGGCAGACTCCTTGTCTGTCTGATTGTCTGCGTTTATCCACGCAAACAGTTTTGAAAAAAGGTTACTTCGTCGCTAGTCAGCGTATATACCATTGCGGGTTTTCCACCTTTGCCTTTGTTGGTTGAAGCGACTTTATTAGTGGGTTTTAGTACTCCTGAATCTATCAAGCGGCGCTTAATCGTCATTCGGCTGATATCAATACCAAACTCTTGATAAGCAGAAATGATGTCCGCAACCAAAAACTCTTTGTCTAATGCAAACAAAAGAACCGATGTGTATTCAATGGATGCACGAAGCTTTTGCCACGCTTTTTCAATGGTTTTTTGATGATCAAATGCGAGGGTTTCTTCTCCATTGAGAATAGCCTGTAGCGAAAACCATTTAAGTTGGCATTCCGGTACACCTGCATTATTTATTTGCTCTACATTGTTACGATCAACTAAGGCGTAGTGCGTAATGTTTAAGCTCCAGTCTTCTGGATCGCGTTTTGGATCACCGTCGATAAACGCTTCGCTAAAATGGCGAGGGTAGGTATGGATTTTCTCACGGCAAATTCGGCGACGCGCCGCTTCAAAGTTTTCATCGGCCGGGCGTCCGCCTTCACTGGTTAAGTCTTTATCAAAGACAAATCCGCCCGGTAGTGCCCAGACTCCATGGTATGGCCGATTTGGATTTGAACGTTTAATCAACAACACTTCCAATCCTTTATCGGCACAGCCAGATAGCCTGAATGGAATAATGTCGACAGATACGATCATGGTTGGGTCCTAATATTGATTTGTAAGTAATCTAGCGCATAACAAGTGGTCAATCAATGGGTAAGTAACGAGTTGTTAGAAACGTTTTCGGTAGTGTTCTTAATACGGTTTGAGCATAAATTTACGGATGACTCTGACTTATTCACAATGCTTGCTCGAATTCTAGACAAAAAAACCTTATAAAAATGAGTGGTTAGTAACAAAAGTTGACAAACTATAGATGGGTGTTTATTGTTTACGCAAATTAGTTAGTAACAAAAAGTTATATACCCAGGAAGGGCATGTAGAAGGGCACCTAATGACCACCAAACTATTTTCTTCCCGCATCATTCAAAGCGCTTTGGATTTCGATGTCTACAAAGTCAATATGATGAGCGCTGTAACAGCGCTTTACCCTGATGCGATGGTGTCATATAAGTTTATCGTGCGCAGTGAGGAAGACCTCTCTGAGCTTTTGCCTGAGGTAAAAGCCGAAGTCCTTAAACTGCAAGATATTCAATTTACGCAAGAAGAAATTGAATATATTAAGCGTGTCGCGCCTTACCTGAATCCTGACTTTGTTGATGCACTGCGCCATTTCCGTTTCAACCCACAAAGTGATGTCTCTTTCCATAATAAAGCCATGGCTGATGGCTCAAGCCAGTTAAGAATTACCATTAACGGTTTGTGGCGAGATACCATCTTGTACGAAACGATCATCATGAGCATCGTGTCTGAAGTTCGTAGCCGTCAGCGTTGGTCAGATATCCCTGTTGCGCAATTTACCACTGTTTTAGAAGAGAAAGTTCGGCACCTAAAGTCGGAACTAAAACGTCGTAAAATCACTAACTTTAAATTTTCTGACATGTCGACGCGTCGACGTTTTTCCTTCCAAGCTCAGCGCACTATGCTGGAATATTTGTGCCAGGAAGTGCCGGAATGTTTGACAGGAACAAGCAACTATCACTTAGCAAAAGAGCTAAACTTGACGCCTATCGGCACGGTTGCTCATGAATGGTTTATGGGACACCAAGCTCTGGTGAATGTGCGAGATTCGCAAAAAGTGGCGTTGCAACGTTGGCAAAAAATGTTTAATGGTGCACTAGGTATTGCGTTAACCGATACGATTGGTATCGATGCTTTCCTTAAAGACTTTGATGAAGAACTAAGTAACGCGTACTTCGGCGTACGTCACGATAGTGGTTGCCCTTATAGCTGGGGTGAAAAAATGATTGCACACTACCAGTCGCTGAATATAGACCCATTAACAAAAACACTGGTGTTTACCGACGGACTTAACTTCGAACAAGCGTTAGATATTTGCGAGTATTTCCAAGGACGTATTCAGGTGAGTTTTGGTATCGGTACTTTTCTTGCCAATGATATGGGTGATTATGTCAATAAAGATGGTGAAGCCTACCAACCACTTTCTATCGTGATAAAAATGGTCACGTGCAATGGTTCACCGGTCGCCAAAATCAGTGACGAACCTGAGAAAGCCATGTGTGAAGATATCTTCTTTTTGATGAATCTCAAGCGCCGCTTTGAACAACCTCTTGATTTAAATGAGTGTCGTAAAATGATTGATCGTTTAGAAACTGAAGGTCAAAATTATCTCATCGACGCGTAGGCGTTATCCTCTCTCCATGATAAGCACCCTCTATCGTTACGACAAATTTATATAGGTAAACGTGGAGGGTGATTTCGTTATAGTAATATACAGAAGTAACCAGATACAGCGCAGGAAAGCACTCGAAAATTGATGTGTTATCTGCCTTTGATTGGTGTAAATCGATACGTTACAGCATCGTGGACGGCGTATCTTTATCCGACACTAAACTCAGTCTAATCACGTAGTTTGTTCCCACGTACCATGAGCTCACTCGGGTATAGGCGTCTATCTGCTTTTATGACTTTGGGCTTCACGTAGTTGCTTGAATCAGGAGTCAAAATGAACCTAGTAGTACATTTGCAAAAGAAAGCGATCCGAAAATATGGCTATGAGATGGCCACTCGCCAAGCATGGAAGTGTGGTATCAAGGCAAATCTTGTAAAGCGCGTGATTGGCCTTTTTAAAGGACAAATTGTTTGTGTGGTTGAAGGTTGCCGAGCAGAGTTTTCTTCTCCTCTTAATAACCCCCTTCACGAAGATGACAAGCAGGGGCGATATGTGTTTGTTGGCGGTGTATGCTGGGAACCAAATAACATTATAGCGCCTGGTTTCCCTGATTTTATGTTTATGCACGTGCGTAATCTAAGCCACCGTCATAAGTATTTAACGGATGACGAACTATTTTTGAGCTTGGCTTAAAAATAAATCTCATAGACTAGTTCAGCCCAATCATAATCAGTAGTGATACAGTTTTAGCTCTGTTGACACGTTGCTGAGTGTTTCTTGACGTATCTTTTATAAAACAGTGTTTCTTGACGTATCTTTTATAAAACAGTGTTTCTTTACTTGTTAATGACAGAGGGTTTGTTTTCGTCTGATGTGATTTCCCTTTTGCGATTTACCATAACGCTCATCAAAGCAAACCATACTGGGATGTAAATCATGAATATGAAATCTATCGCAATTGCAACGGCAGTTGTTGCTGTACTAGCAGGCTGTAAAGACAAAACGCCACCAGCTCCAACTCAAGCAAACATTACTTTGGTTGAAGCGGTGACTGAAACGGTGAAAAAGCCGCACCAAGTATGTAAAGACGTGGTAGTAACCGAGCAAGTTGCCCCTGCGGATGACAATAAAATTATTGGTACGGTTGGTGGCGCAGCAGCTGGAGCAGCGCTGGGCAACCAAATCGGTGGTGGCTCAGGTAAAGTGATTGCAACTGCAGCTGGTACGATTGCTGGTGCACTGACAGGTCGTAAGATCCAGGAGAATGTGCAAAAAGGTGATGTAGTAACAACGACGAAAAAACAGTGTCATACAGAATATACGACATCTGATAAAATAGTGGGTTACGACGTCACTTACGAAGTTTCAGGTGCACCAACGACGGTTCGTTTGGCGAGCAAGCCAGCGACAAAAACGTTCCCAATTCAAGATGGTAACGTTGTTCTACCACAATAGTTAGCGACTTAACCGAAGCGATTAACAAGCCCTTTTATCTTTGAGATGAAAGGGCTTTTTCACATAAGCGGCGTTTTCATCTGTTTTCCTATTGGAATGTGCGGCCAGAAATACCCGTTAATTTCCGCGTTCGATACAATCACTTTTCTAAAAGTACGAACGGAAAAAACATGGAAGATTTTTACCTGACCGAGCACGGTTTGGCTGGTTATTTCGAAGCGCAATGGTTCGACAAGTTCATTGAGGATCAACAGATTGAGATGATAACCAGTCGCTCAAAACAAGTCCCACTTTCTTTTTTGTCATCACCTCACTGCTCCCAAGTTGCTGATTTTATTGCGCAGGCGGTAATCGAAAGCAGCGTTCAGCCGTATTCCCTACTTGAGGTTGGGGCGGCGCTGGGAAGAAATTATTATGAGTTAGTGCAACGCTTACCTAACCTTAGAGAAGCGACGCTTGTGGAGCCTTCAAATAGGTTAATGGATGGCTTGAAGCAACTATTAATAGAAGAACAACGCGTCGAGCTTACTTACCTTCACGATGTGAACACCTTAAACACTTTAGAGGTAGAGAATAGAGATATCGTACAGAAATGTGCTCATGTTGATTTGACGCTAATTAACCAGCCTTTTGAGCTTGATACTCTCCAATCTCGCTTTGATTTAGTCGTATGTTTAAATGTGATTGATCAATGTGAGTCGCCACTTAGCGTGATCAATGCTCTAAAAAAAACCACCAAGGTGGGTGGGCTGATCGTTGTCTCTTGCACTTATCAGTGGAACGCGAAACACATCAAAAATAAAGAAGAGGCGGTTGATGATATCAAAGAATACTTTGCTGAAGGCTGGCGTCTAGTGTCGGAAGCCGAGCATGAATATCGCATCCGGTTTAATGATCGCTTTACAAGGCAGTTTTTATCTCACGTAGTCGCTTACGTAAAAAACGATTAGAGCCACATAAAAAAACCGAGCACTTACGGCTCGGTTTTTTAGTCTTTGGGCTAGAGCACAACTTTAAGTAACGTGCGCTTCTTGTTGCTCTTGCAACTTTTTCTTACGACGTTCTCGTTTAGAAAGCCAAACCAGAGGCACAACAATCATAATGGTTCCTATTGCCATAAATATATCTGGCACTTCTCCAAACCAAATCAATCCCACAAACACGGCACCAATTAAGCCACTGTATTCAGCGCTGGCAATTTTGTTGCTATCGATCGAGCGGTAAGCGATGACACATGTTGCTGCATAAATCATGATGAACAGACTTGAGCCAGCAGCAACAGGGAAAGCACTCCAGTCCCAAGGTTCTGCTTCGATCAGAACAAGCAAGAATGCTACTGGAATACCTGCCAAGTTTGTCATCAATAATGTTTGCATCACAGACTGATTTTTTGGCAGTTTTCGAATGAGCAAGTTATTGATTGCTAAAGTAATTGCAACAACTAAAGCTGAAATTGCTGCCCAATCGATTTGGTCTGGACGAATGATGACTAACACACCGGCAAAGCCCATTATCGCTGCGGCGACCGATTGCTTAGACAACTGTTCTCCAAAAAAGATTGCTGCAAGTGGCAACATGATCAATGGCGCGGCGTAAAAGATCGCGTTCGCAGTTGCGAGCGGTAAAGATGAGATCGCCAAAACCATGAATATTGCACCAAGTAACCATACGTGAGCGCGAACAGCATGCCACTTAAACCCTTCAAGAAAAGGCGCATTTTTTGTTAGCAAGTAGACTGGCAGCAGGAAAAGCACCGCTGAAATTTGTCGGAAAAAGACAAATTGAAAAATAGGCACTTCATTTCCGACACTTTTAATTAAAGAGTCCGAAAGCACCGCAATGAGATTTCCAACAATTAATAGCAGCATCGCTGCTCCGACCGATGTAACTTTCACTTTTTCCTCTCCTCTTTCTTTGCCAAAGAGTAGGTGATGTCATAGGATGAAGTGAAGTGATATTTATTAGTTTAAGTATGAGATTTTTAGATGATGAAATTGCCACCACTCAGAGCGGTTCACTGTTTTGAATCTGTTGCCAGAAACTCTAGCTTTTCGCTTGCTGCTGAAGAACTCAATGTGACGCAAAGTGCCGTTAGCCACCAGATACGATTATTAGAAGATTACTTGGGTGAATCATTATTTATCCGCCAAGGCAGAAAGCTCTCTTTGTCCGATACGGGCACCCGGTATTTAGAGGATATTAGCCCAGCAATTAGCTCAATTGCGATGGCCAGCCAAAAGGTGCGAGAAGGGGACAAAGGCAGCATACGGTTGGCGATTTATAGCTCGCTTGCCGTAAAGTGGCTTATTCCGCGTTTGTCTGATTTTAAGCGCTTACATCCAGAAATCGACCTGACACTCAATATGGTCGTTGGTGATCCTGAACAGACAGACAGCGTTGGCGATTGTTTTATCACGGTAGAAAAGCCAAAGCGAAACTACATGTCGGTAAAGTTATACGCGGAGACGCTGTATCCGGTCTGCAGCCATAAAATTTGGAAAGAGTTACAAGATCAACCGATTCCAGAAGCGCTTTGGCGATACCCTATTTTGTCGACAGACTCAATTTATCGAGAGAGAGGAAAAGATTGGGCTGAGTGGTGCAGAGCGGGCGGTTACACCTTGCCGAAAGATGTCGATGTTCAACATTTTAGTCATATGTTGTTGGCAATAGAGGCGGCGCGTTATGACCAAGGCATCGCATTTGCGAATGATTTTATGCTCAATGAAAGAGATAAAGCGCACGATTTGGTGTACATCCCTTCTCATGGATTGGAAACCGGAGATAGCTTTTATTTTATTCATAAAAAGAGTCGAGCCAAGCAAGCGGAAATCATCAAGCTCACTAACTGGTTGAAGCAGCAATGCTTGTGAAATGACTAAATTGTCAAAACTAAGAAAGAAAGTGGCAAAGTTGTGTCTAAATATTTCATGTTTTATTGAGTTTTTATTCATTAACATCCACTTGGTTTTGAAACCAAGTGAAATGGATAGCATGGCATGCTTAAGGATGGGCAAAACACAACCTCAATAATTAACAGGCAGTGAAATACAATGTTTAAAAAAACATGGCTAATGACAGCCCTTCTAGCAACATGTTCTGTTGCAAACGCAGCTCCTTACGTTGGTGCATCTGTAGGTCAAGCATCGTTTGGTGATGTTAATGGCTCTATCAATGGTGGTGGTACTAACGCTAGCACTAAACTTAAACTTGAAGATGACTCAAGCCTTTCAGGCAAAGTATTCGGTGGTTACAAATTCAACGAATACATTTCTCTAGAAGCAGCCATTGGTGGTTACGATGCTTTAGACGGCAAAGTTGTTACTGTTGGTGATATGAAGTATCTATCGATTCAGCCAAAAGCGACTCTACCGATTGGCGATCGTTTCAACCTTTTTGCTAAAGCTGGTCTTTCTTACTTCAATGCTGAATTCAAAATTAGCAACTCTGTGATTGACGGTAGCGCAGGCCATACCACCATTTCTGACAGCACTGTAACAGGCATGTACGGTTTAGGCGCAGAGTTCGCTATTACTGAAAACTTTGCTCTACAAGTTGAATGGGAATACATGATGCCTGAGCTAGACATTGCGAAATTTGGCAATGAAAAAGTAACGGTTGATGCAGACATCAATGTATTCTCTGTAGGTATGAGCTACCGTTTCTAAGAATACTTATTCAAGTTACCTCTTGGCTTAGTAAACGTTTGTGACTTCTGTTGGTCGAGCTGAGTCCAAGATTTGAATTTGTTTAGATATAGCACAGGAAGTTTAGTTGCTAAGCGTCCTGTGCTATTTTTTTGCTTTGGAATAACTCTTAGGAATCTTTGTGAACGATGTCAATCTTAGGTATCTGGATCTACTGTTAAAGCACTTTGAACCTCACCAGTATCACCTTGTTACGCTTTCTGAGCTAGAAGCGGTGATTTGCACGTCGAGGCGCAATGTTTCTATTGTGATGAAAAAGCTTGCCACTTACGATTGGGTCGATTGGCAACCTGCGATTGGCCGAAGTAACGCTAGCCGTCTCAGTATTAATATTTCCCTCCAACAAGCGATGACCGAGTTTTTGGTTGAGGAGCTTGGCAGAGGAAGAATGAACTCAATAACGAAACTTATTGATTGGTTCGGTCAAACCGCGGTTAGAGCACTGACTATCGCTTCTGAAAAAGTGAATCGATTGAACGAATCAAATAACGCTATTTTGATTTCTTCTTACCCTTGGGTATCCAAAATCGACCCTGCGAATACTTACCGTCACACTGAATTACACGTCGCGAAAAGCGTTTATGACGTATTGCTGACCCAAAATTCCAATGGTGGTATCGAGCCATCGTTAGCACACGAATGGAAAATGGAAGGCAAGGTAATGACGTTATGGTTGCGGCCAGGCATATATCGCCATGATGGCGAGCCCCTTAATATACAGGATGTGGTTTGGAGTATAGAAAGACTTAGGGAGATAAAAGGACCAGTTCACGAGCTCTGGCAATGCATTGATAGCGTGGTTGCAGAAACATCTAACTGCTTAAAAATCATATTGAAGTATCCGAACAAGTTGTTTCCATACATGCTAGCAACTCCTCATGCGTCTATTCTGTGTCGAGATGTCGTCTCTTTCGGTTCTAGTTATTCCTACCACATAGGGACTGGGCCATTTAAAATCAGCGGCTGGAACCAGGAGAGTATGACTCTTGAAGCGCACAAAGAGTATTTTTCAGCACGCGCATTGTTAGATCAAATAACGCTGTCTCATGGTGATGTTAAAACCTTAAATATGTTGAGCTTTAATCAAAGCTCCGATCACGTTGAAGTGGAAAAAATTAGCGCATTTTCATATCTGACCTACCGCGAACGCGCGGAATCCCAACTCACAAAAGAGACTTGGTATCAACTCGCTGATTACATCCATGTGCAAAAGCGAATTTATGATGCGCCAAGTGCCGTTGACAGCATTCAGTTAGAGACTTACGAGCAAGATTTATCAATAACAGATGGTGTTGTGATACCTAAACTGAAAGGTAAAGTGGTATTAGCTGAACCTGTCTGGACGATACCGAGTTTAATTCGTCATTCCGAATGGTTGCACAGTGTGATTCGTGCAACGGGATTGGAGTTGGAGGTCATTGTTATTGATGACATTAGTTTTCCTGAGGTAGTGTCTCACCAAGCAGACTTGCTCTTCATTGAGGAAGTCATGGAAGCACCATTTGAATATGGCATCTTCGAATGGCTGTCGATAGCAACTGGACTGCGTTTTAGTTTTGATCAAAGCCAGATGCTAAGCCATAGAGAAAAGGTTCGCAGGGCGATGGCAGATGATCACTCGCTACAGTCTTTATTAAACCTAGAGAAAGCGCTGCGCGATCAGTACCTATATTTGCCTTTGTTTGTTGGCTACGAAGAAGTGACAAAAACACAGCAAGTGCGAGGTGTGCAGGTGAAGAATACAGGCTATAGCGATTTACATAGGTTATGGATTGCTCATTCACACTAGAGTCTGTGTTCAAGATTATGCAAATGTCCAACGCATAAAGCCATCGAAATGATGGCTTTATAAGGGCGTATCGGATTAGAAGTTGTACGACACACTTGCGCCAACAACCCATTGGTTTGCACTATCAACGATAGATGAGTCGCTGATACCGCTGCCTAGGCGCGTGTATTGTGTCATTTGGCTTACTTGCCAGTTGTCGTTGATTGGCATAATAAGTTTGTAGCCCACACCATAGCTTACCGTTGAATCACCTTTGTATGCTTTGCGGTTTGCGTTTGCTTCGCGTTGTTTTACACCAAAGTAGTAATCTACGTAGTCTTCACTTTGATAAGTTAGGTTAGCAAAAGGAACAAAATCAACACTACCGAATTTCATGATGTGGAAGTAAGTCGCGCCCGCTAAGTAACCTTTGTAAGCACCGCTGATATCGTGCTGAAGGTATGTAGAAATGACGTTGTTTTGATCCAGTGTAAAGTCTGCGTTTAAACCTAGATCGACGGCGAAACGGCGTTTATCTGTGCCTTTCAGGCTTTTCGCTGTATCACCGTCGCGCATTACACCACTACCTACAAGGTAGGCACTCATGTTGATTAACTCATTGGTGTTACCGAAGAAGCGGTAGTTAATGCCACTTAGGTCGGCATTAAAGTCGTCACCATGGTAACCACCGTTGAGAATTGGTGCTGTATTATGCTTTTGATCTTTGAAAAGATCGCTGCCTTGAGCCACACCAGCTTCTACGTTCCAACCGCCTTCGTTGTTGTAGATGTTACCGTTACGAATGTAAGTATCGCCAGCGAAAGCTGAGCCAGCAGCTGTCAGAGTAAGTAGTGCAATTAATGTTTTTTTCATCATTTTTCCGAGTTGTTCTGTTTTGTTTTGAACACTGTACAAAATGACGTTGTAAGCATCTATCGGCAAAGCGTATGGAAATGTAATGAACAATCAGGGTAAGAAGCAGAATGTTGCTTCAGAATAGAAAGGTTGCTGGAATAGCTTTCGTTAAAACAGCGAAAAAATCCGAGCTGGGGTGGCTCGGATTTGGGGTATTTATCAGGTATTGATACTAACTTCTTACTGTTTCGTTAAGTTGTATAGTGGTGCTAGGTCACCCGTTACTTTTTCGCCATTCATGTCTAGCTTCATAAGTACGTTTTCACCAACAAAGTATTGGTTTGGTGCATCTTCATTTGTCAACGTTACGATGCTGCCATTTGCGTCCCAAGTGAATTGACCTTCAGATTTTGATTGACCGTCTTCTTTGTCTTGGTAGCTTTCTTCAAGTACGTAAGTGCCATCTTGATTTAGTGTGATGGTCATATCGATACCAGCACAATCCGCGCAAGGTAGTGTTCCTTTGTAGGTGCCGTTCCAGTCCAGAGCACTTTGTGCGTTGTGTTCAGAGTCTACAAATGTCTCTTCAGTAATTACCTGTTCTTCTTCTACTGGTAACGTGTCAATTGTCTCAGTCGTAACGTCTGCACTGGTGGTGACTTCAGTTTCCGTTGCCTGAGGTACTTCAACTGCGCTTGTTTCGGCAGGTTTCTCATCTTGACAGCCTGCAAGAATGATTACCGCGCCTGTTAGTGCCAACATTGTCTTTTTCATTTTATCCCTCTTTAAATCAAGATTTTGTATGAGAGTAATAGTAGACATTTATCGAGGATTTGCGTCATCAAAAAGCAATAGAATGATCTAACTATGTCAATAAAACCGGATATGAGCATGAAATTGTCAGGAAAATCAGAACAATGTAAATGTTGCTTTGGGTATCAAGCTTGAGCCCACAGATAAATATCTAAAAAGGGGAGTGGGAGTGGGAGTGAGTTAATTGATAACAGCCCACATTGTTGTGAGCTGTATTATCAACATCATCTAAGAAACGTTATTGAAGCTTGAGCGTGAAGTGCCTCGTTTTGTGCTTCGTTGATCAGAAAACAGCTCCGCAATAACCTGACGATTTAATTCGCCTTTCAAATGGCCGTGCTCATCGATGACGGGCAGTGAATGTTCACACGACATGACTTCAGTCAGCACTTGCTCAATGGCTAAATGTGGAGAGATGATAGGCACCTCTTCATAGATATCATCACGCCAATCTGATATATGAGTTAACTTCGCTGCGTTTAGCAATCCTTGCTGTGTTATCACGCCTTGATAGCCTGCATTGGTCTCATGGTAGGCATAATCACGTTTAACACGTTTCATTTCACTTAGTGCATCTTCAATGGTTTCAGCGCGAACACAGTACGAAGGTGGCTGCATCAGTGTTTCGACTGTCAGTGCTCGCGCTCTATTGACGTCTTTTACAAAGGCTTCAACGTACTCATCGGCAGGATGCAGTAAAATTTCGTCTGGTGAACCTTGTTGGACAAGTTCACCGTCTTTAAGAATCGCGATGCGATCGCCAAGTCGAAGCGCTTCATCTAAATCATGAGTAATGAAAATAATGGTTTTGTGCAGCTTCTGTTGCAGCTCTACCAGCTGATCTTGCATTTCGCTCCGAATCAGAGGGTCCAATGCTGAGAAAGCCTCGTCCATCAACAGTATTTCGGCGTCGGTAGCCAGTGCCCGTGCAAGGCCCACACGCTGTTGCTGTCCACCCGATAGTTGAGCAGGATACTGGTGCTCATAACCCGTCAGTCCAACGGTTTCTAACCATTCATTTGCTTTTTCTAAGCGCGCCTCTTTATTCATTCCCTGAACTTCCAAACCATATGCGATGTTGTCGATAACAGTGCGATGAGGCAGCAAGCCAAAGCGTTGGAACACCATAGACATCTTGTGACGGCGAAACTGTTCAAGTTCTTTGTTAGAAAGTTGCATGACATCCACCCCTTCTACCAAAATCTGCCCCATGGTTGGATCGATTAATCGGTTGAAGTGGCGAATCATGGTGGATTTTCCAGAACCGGATAATCCCATAATGACAAAAATTTCACCCTTTTGAATTTGCAGGTTGATGTCTTTTAGTCCGACCGTGTGGCCCGTTTCCGCTAAAACCTGCTCTTTACTATGTCCCAACTTAACGCGCTCAATCACGCTATTGGGTCTGGTACCGAAGATTTTATAAAGACCGCTGATTTCGATAAGTGGACTAGTCATTTTTTGAATCTCCTAAATGAGCTTGAGTGCGTTTCGCATATGCTTGTGAAGCACGGTCAAAAAGGATTGCTAGGGCGACAATTGCTAAACCATTGAGAAGACCAAGAGTGAAATATTGATTGGTAATAGACTTTAGAACAGGCTGACCTAAACCTTTTACCCCAATCATTGATGCGATGACCACCATTGACAGTGCCATCATGATCGTTTGGTTAATTCCCGCCATGATGGTTGGCATTGCAAGCGGAAGCTGAACCCCAAAAAGCCGTTGCCGAGTGCTGGCACCAAATGCGGTTGCGGCTTCCAATACTTCTTTATCAACTAGACGAATGCCCAAATTGGTTAAACGAATAACCGGTGGAATCGCGTAGATCACTACTGCGATAAGGCCAGGAATTTTCCCGATGCCCAATAACATCACAACTGGAATGAGATACACAAATGCCGGCATGGTTTGCATGACGTCGAGTAATGGTGTTACCACCGACTGAATGCGATTAGAGCGCGCCATAGCGATGCCGATAGGGATACCAAGTGCGATGGCAAGCATAGTACATACAGTGATGATACTGAGCGTGCGCATAGTATCTTCCCACATTCCAAAATAGCCAATCAGAATCAGCGAACCAAAACATGCAGCGGCCAGTTTCCAAGAGCGGCTAGCGGCATAAACGAGAGTGGTGCAGACACCTAAAATAATGAACCAAGGTGTAGAAATCAGAAGTTTTTCAAACCAGACAAGAAACGCCAGGAGCGGATCAAACAGAGACTCAATGAGTTCACCATACTCGCGAGAGAAATCTCTGTAGGCGCCGTCGAGTGTTTTGCGAATCGCCCTGAGATCAGAGGCATCCATTTCCGGGAATTCGCTGAGCCAATTTGAGTCAGACATATGTACTTCCTTTTTCTGATATACCTAAGCGCTTTCAAGAAACTTAATTTGGCAAGAAGAGTAGGGCACCTAGGCCAAGTAATGGTCGTTCGACAGGTTCTTTATCGAACGTATTACTCTTTAAGCTCAGGCGAATATCGTCAAACTTCTCTTTTTCGTTCCTTAGGTATACATCCTTTAAAATAAAACAATCATTAGTGTTCAAACTAATGATTTGCTTGGATTATAGTTTTTCTTCTTCAATAAAATGAACACATTAGCGTGTATTTGTATGAAAAATCTGCGCAAACTAACGTTTTTATTATCCGGTTAATTAGAATTGATCTTTTTGCTCGTTTGTCATCGAAATTTCTAAATTATTAGATGTCTAATTAATGCTGATGTATTACGTATTTGTCGTGTTGATTTTTGCAAACTTAGTTTATTGGCATATGCTAGAAATGTTATTGGCATATGCCAGTTTAAGGCGTAATTTGACTCTATGTTTTTGAGGGACAATGATGGCAAGACCAAAGATAGAAAGACGAATATGCGGACGTGCGGCTCACCATTGCTTTAAGCCCAATGGCATTCCATTTAATCAGTTGGAGCAAGTCGCCATATTACCTGAAGAGTTAGAAGCGCTACGTTTAGCCGACTTAGAGGGGCTTAGCCAGCAGCAAGCTGCGGAGCAGATGGGCGTTTCTAGACAAACTTTTGGTAACACAGTAAAAAGTGCAAGATTGAAAGTCGCAAAAAGTTTAGTTGAAGGTCATGCATTAGTTTTTCCGAATGAGGAGTCAAACTTATGATTTATGCTATTCCTAATGATGGTGAGCGGGTGGCAAACCACTTTGTAAAAGCACCATACATTGCTATTTATTCTGATACTGACGGTATGCTAAAAAACTTAGCGAACATAGCTTCTATGCCACAAGCGGGTTGTAATGCGAAGTCTCAGTTGATTCAGTCTCTAAAAGGGTACAATGTGGATGCTGTTCTTGTGCGAAATATCGGTGAACGTGTATTGGCAAAGCTACTTAGCAGTGGCACGCCAGTATTTAGGCTGTCTACTCGTAGTTCCTTGGAAGATGTGCTTGCGGTTCCAAGAGAGCCTTTGATTGAGCCCTCTCAAGGACGTCCATCAAACAATCATAAGAAAAGTGTTCACAAAGAAAAAGGCGGCTGCGGCTCCTGTGGTTGTGGTGGCCAAAAATCAAAACCCTCCTTGTTGGCAAGACCTAAAGCGCTAATCAAAGCGACATCTAGCCCTGCTATACTTAAGCTAGAGTCGATGGCTAATAAGGCAGGTTAATATGGTTTGGTTACTTACCTTTCTTGGTTTTCTCGCAATCATTTTGTTGATGTCACTTGGCGTCATTTTTCACAACAAGCGCATTCAAGGGAGTTGTGGTGGTTTGAATAATGTCGGCGTTGACAAGGTGTGCAATTGTGAAACCTCATGCGTAGAACCTGAAAGGCGTTTATATCAAATCTCAGAGCCTAACTCATCACCTGAGCGCTAAGGCTTTTGGCCCATTGCGGTAAGGTTCGTCGAAACCAGTCCAAATATTTGCTGGTCTGCGGATTTTTTCTGGAGACCAGTATGTTGACTACCTCGACGACGATCCACGCTTTTGCTAATCCGATATCGCGCGCCAATTCTGTTGTTTCACCTTTCTCGGCGCACTTTACATACTTGCCTGCCACCTTCAAGTAATCATCAAATGTGCCCATGCCCTCGATGAGCGGCGCTAAATCTATCGCGACATGCCCTGTAGAAAAGCGCTCCCAGTCGAACAGCACCAGCTCGCCATTTTGGCGCTGTCCCCAGTTTCCTGCATTGGTGTCTCCGGAGATCAAGTTCTGCCCATCGAAAAGGTGCGCCGATCGTTGTTGTAGCTGGTGGAAGAACTGTTCTGTCTCTGAGCCCAGTTTAAGTGTTGCGAGTGCTTGTTGAGTCGCTTGTGGTGTCCACTGGTGGCGGTGATAAACACCATCTGATGTTGGTGGAAGTCGGTGCAGTTTGACGAGTTGTTCAATGACTCGATCATCTTCAAGTAAGAATGCTTGCTCGACTGCGTGGGGAACGTATTCAATGTACAGAACGTTTTTCTGGTCGTCGAGTTGAATCAAGCGCGGTACGTGTATTCCAAGCGCGTTAAACTGCTCGGCATGGCGTTGATAAAACGCCACTTCTATTTGAGTAGGGTTACGTTTTTCTATTACTTGGACGCCATCTTTTTCGATGAGAAAAACTTTGGCACTGCCCATTTGGTTGAGTTCTTGTTGCGACACCGGACTTCCTGTCTTCATGTAGAGAGAGCTCACCTTAATCGCTGCACTCACGTTTGCCAATAGCCACGACAAAGTGCCTCAAAAATATTAAATGCAACTGTTTAAATATGATTTTGCTGTGAGTGTCTAAATTTTACACAGTCTCGCCTGTACTCCGATAAATTCGTTCTACGCTTACTATTCGTCTTAATAAAGGAGAACCAAAATGGCTGTAATGAAGCAGGATATTCCAAATCGTGTAACGGTTTACCATGACAATATCGATCAAGAACAAGAGCTGAAAAATGCGATGCTGCCAGAGAAACCGCGCTACTTTAACGGTGCTCCGACTTACAAAGCGAACAGCATCGAAGAGTTTGAAAGCAAAATCAGTCAGATAGGTTTGTCTCTCGATAAATAATTTTTCTTTTACATAAAAGCGCCCTCAAAATGAGGGCGCTTTTTTGTTTATGTGATTGATTTGAATCTTAGGGAATTAACCTTGTTGTGTACTGCCTTGGCAGACCTGTTTTTGCACTGCTGGTGGCGCAGGCTCGTAATGACTTAAGGTCATACTAAAGCTGCCTTCACCACCCGTGATGGAGCGTAATCGACGAGCGTAATCTTGCAGCTCGTTTACAGGTGACTTGGCTCTGAGTAAGGTGAAGCTGCTGTCGATTGGCTCGGAGCCTTCGATTAAGCCTCGGTTGCCAGATAAATCACCAGAAACATCGCCAACATTCGCGGTTGGGATGTGCAGTTCCATCTGGACAATGGGTTCTAGCACAATAGGATCGGCGTTGTTAATCGCATTTAAAAACGCTTTCTTACCTGCGATGACAAACGCAATTTCTTTCGAATCGACGGAGTGATATTTACCGTCATAAACGGTGACTTCCACATCCTTAATTGGGTTGCCAGAAATCGCGCCTTCCTCTAACGCTTGCAAAATACCTTTTTCTACAGCAGGAATGAGCGCGGTTGGAATTGCGCCACCCACCACTTTGTTGATGAACTTAAATCCGGCGCCACGTTCGAGTGGACGAACCTTCAATTGCACTTCACCAAACTGACCTGCACCGCCACTTTGTTTTTTGTGTCGATAATGCCCTTCGGCAGGTTTGGTGATGGTTTCAAAGTATTCGACGCTTGGTTGGCAGGTTTCGACGTCCAGTTTGTACACGTTCGCCATCTTTTCTAATGCGACTTTGAGGTGAAACTCCCCTTGGCCGCTGATGATGGTTTCGTTGGTGCGAGCGCGATGTTCGATGCGCAGAGAAGGGTCTTCACTGGCAATTTTATTCAGCACATCTCCTAATTTTTGCTCATCTCCACGCTTAAGAGGCTTCAAGCACAAAGAATACATGGAGTCAGGAAGATCCAACGTTTTGAGTTGAACTCCATCTTCTTCGTGAGAGTCATGAACGATTGAATCGAATTCGAGATCATCCACTTTGGCTAAAACGCAGAAGTCGCCCGCAAGCGCGCGAGGGATCTCGGTTCTATCTTTGCCCTGCAGTTGATATAAGTGCCCAACTTTAAATGCCTTGTTGCTTTCGCCAATATAAAGCTGGCTGCCCGCATTGATTTCCCCCTGATACACACGTAAGTAGGCAAGTTTTCCCATATATGGGTCGACGCTGACTTTGTACACGTGTGCGACGGTGTGCTCTAAGGTTTCGCAATTTACTTTGATTTTTTTGCCGTTCTTTTCCAGTTGAGGAGGGTTACCCTCGTTTGGCATGGGCATGATCTCCGCCAAGGTGCGCAGCAGCAACTCGACGCCCGCGCCGGTTTGTGCTGAGACAAAACAGACCGGAATCACATGTCCAGTTCTCAGTGCTTCTTCAAACGGATCATGCAGTTGCTCTGCGGTGAGTTCGGAGCCTTGTTCCAGATACAGTTCCATCAGTTCTTCATCGACTTCGATGACTTGGTCAATTAAGGTCTCATGAGCTTCATCTACCGTTGCAAGTAAGGTTTCTCGTCCCAATTCTGGTTCGAAATAGCAGTCAACTACAGATTCCCCGTCAGCCGAAGGTAAGTTGATCGGCAAGCAGTGGTCACCAAAATGCTCAACGATGTTCTCCATCAATCTTTCTAACTGATTACCGTGGTTATCGAGCTTATTGATGATGATCATCTGACATTTTTGCTGCTCTTTAGCAAAGGTGAATAAGCGATCGGAAGTTTGGTTAAGTGGGGTTTGAGGGTCGATGACAAGGGCAGATGTTTCAACGGCAGGAAAAACGCTGATAGTACGGCCAAGTAACTCGTTTTGTCCCGGAGTGTCGATGATATTGAGCCGGTGTTTATTCCAGCGCAGTGCGACTGGCGTTGCTTCAATACTGTGTTGATATTGGATGGATTGAGGGTCGAAGTCGGTAACAGTATCGCCTTTTTCTACGCTGCCTAAATGGTGGGTGGCATCGCAGGTGAAGAGCAGTTTTTCTATCAGTGTGGTTTTACCGGTCCCGGTTTGACCGATAAAAGCGATATTGCGTATTTTATTGATAGGCATAGAGCCTCCTTGCAAGATGGCGTGAAAAACCTACGAATTGCTAGGAAGTGGGTTGTTATAGAAACCCACGCACTGCATTGGAGTAGGGCGGGATTACCGCCTATTCGTTTTCCACGTCATTTTCCGGATGACTCGATGCATAAGACCACCTTCTTGGACTACTGGAATCTTAGCATGCCTCAATAACCATATAATTTATGTGACTTATTTCATGATGGAGCTGATTGTTTTTTAATCGAGATCATAAACTCAGAGGTTCTGACTTTTGGAGCAAAACCTCTGGATTGTTTAGGCTATTTGGAAAGAACGATTTCGCCGTCGCGATAAACTAAGCTCGGCGTTACATCTTGTCCGAGCAACACCGGGCCATCAAGATCGACAACGCTTGCCTGAGCAGCAATGGGTAACGCAGCACGCATCGCCAGCGACGTCCCCAACATACAACCGGACATGAGGCTAAAACCGAGTTTTTTTGCATCGTCGGCCAGCAATAATGCTTCACTGAGCCCGCCTGTTTTATCTAGCTTAATGTTCACCATCTCGTATTTTCCAAGCAGTTGATGCAATTGCTCTCTGGTGTGACAACTTTCATCGGCGCAAAGTGGAATGGGGTGCGGAATGCTGGCGAGTACGTCGTCGCAGTCTTGTGGCAACGGTTGCTCGATCATGGTGATATTAAACGGTTCGAGTTGAGCAAATACCGTCGCGAGGTCGAGGCTTTGCCATGCTTCATTCGCATCTAAAACAATTTGCGCGTGCGGCGCGGCATCGCGTACTGCTGCAACGCGCTCAATCACGTTTTCACCATCCAGTTTTACCTTAAGCAGTTTTGCGCCTTGGCTAAGGTAAGCTTGCGCCTGTTTTGCCATCGCTTGCGGCGTGTCGATAGAAACCGTCATCGCCGTCACAATCGCCTCGGGTAACGTAAAGAGGTCGTGAGCCTGTTGCTTGTGGCTCAAAAGCGCGTGAAGATGCCAAAGGGCGCAATCCAATGCATTTCTTGCCGCCCCCGCGGGCAATAACGATTGAAGCTGGCTTTTGAGAACCATGACATCAGCTTCGCCTTTGGCATACAAACTTTGCAGTTCATGTGCGGCGTGAGAAATCGCCTTAATCACCGATTCAACCGATTCACCATAACGAGGGTATGGCGTGCATTCACCTTGGGCTGTCATGCCTCGATGTTCAATTGTCACTCGGACTAAGTGGCACTCTGTCCGACTGCCGCGAGAGATGCGAAATGGTGTCGCCATGGCAAGCGTGACAGGTTCTACATGAATTTTCATCTCACTAGTTTTCCCTAAACCGCAGTTATTTTCTAAACCGTAAATGTTTCTTAAATCGTAAGGAGCCTATCTGCAACCGCATCAACGCCAAAACGTACAGGGTCGGTGACGGGCACTTGGTATTTGTCGCTCCAATCCTGGCATAACTGGGCTGCATCTTCTTCGCTGACCGCCGAAGTGTTCAAGCAAATACCCATTAATTGAGCGTTTGGATTTGTTAGGCGAGCAGCGGCCAGATTCGCTTCTATCGTTTGTTCAATGGTTGGCAAGCTCGCATGTGGTAAGTTGCGGATGTGCGGGCGACCAATCTCATGGCACAGTATCAGAGCGTCAGCTTGTGCGCCGTGAAGTAAGCCCAAACTTACGCCAGCAAACGAAGGGTTAAACAATGAACCTTGCCCTTCGATGATGTCCCAATCGTGATCGGTGAACTCAGGGCTGATCGCTTCTACTGCGCCGGAGATAAAATCGGCAACTACGGCATCAATCGAAATGCCACTGCCTGCGATGAGAATTCCGGTTTGACCCGTTGCTTTGAACTCTGCACGACAGTTTTTACGCTTCAATGCATGCTCAATGGCAAGGGCAGAGTACATTTTGCCAACGGAGCAATCTGTCCCTACAGTAAGTACTCGCTTGCCTGCGCGAGCTTTGCCATTGCCGACCTTGAGCGGGGCATCATAATGACGAACATCATATAGTTTGGTTAATCCGCGTTGTTCTAGATCGGCAAGAGGAGCAAATTCCGCCAAACGTTGGTGCATGCCCGATGCAATTTCAAATCCCATCTCTGCCGCTTCAAGTAAGGTTGCTTGCCAAGCTTCGGGAATGACGCCTCCTGGATTTGCCGTGCCGAGCACCAGCGTTTTTGCTCCTTGCTGCTGCGCTTGTTGTATTGTCATGTCGGTTAAACCAAGCGATACGGTTTCTGGCGTCAGGCGGATTTGGCCAAGGCAAATCTCAGGTCGCCATTGGTAAATGCCACGCGCGGTTTTTGCTGCAAGTGGATCGGTTACATCGCCAAGAAAAAGTAGGTAAGGTTGAGCAATTTGCATGATGGTTCCCTTCGTCATCGTTATTGCTCATTAATTTAGCCAGACTGATTTAGGAAACCGAATGCTTATTTGTTAGGCAGGCATAACTTCAGGTTATACCTTTAAACCATTTGTTGTTTTAGGGCGGTGATAAATTGCTTTGTCGCAATGGATTGAGGTGTGTGCTCTGCGAATAAAATAGAGACAGAGAAGGACATATTTGGCTCCAAAGCATGCACGGAGACGGCATTATCTTGGCGATATTGTTTGGCAGTCCATGGATCGACAATCGCGAATCCTGCTTCGTTTTTCACCAGTTCAGCCGCCGCGGAGTAGCTGCGGACGGTAATGGCATGTTGATAATGCTCGTCACGCGCTGATAAGGTTTGATGCAGCAATAGACCCAAAGGGTCTCGGCTATCTAAACCGATAATGAGTAAATCGTGACTGATGAGTTCTTCTAAAGTGACGGTTTTTTCTGTGGGTATCGCTGCGCTTTTAGGGGCAATTAGCGCCAAGTTTTCTTTTAATAACATGTGTCCCATGATCGCTGGTGGCGTTTCTTCACCGAACGCAATGGCGACATCCAATTCATGTTTCAGTAAACCTGAGCACAGCTCATCGCGATTAGCCGTTGAGAGCTCAAAGGAGATGCCGTGTTCTTTCGACAGCAACGCGACAGTCGGCGCTAACAAGTGTGCGGCCAAAACAGGCGGAGCACCAACTCGTAAATGTTGAGTTCCCTGTTTGACTTTGTTGGTCAGAGAGCGAAATTGTCCGAGTTGTTGATAGACTTTTTCAGCCTCTGGCAATAAGGCTTTGGCTTCTTGAGTTGGAACGAGACGGCCCTTTACACGCTCAAATAAAGCGAAGCTCAGTTGTTGTTCTGTATGGGCGAGAACTCGAGTGACATTAGGTTGGGAAACGTGCAGTAAGCGAGCCGCGCCTGACACCGTTCCTGCTTGCATAATGGCGTAAAAGACTTCTAATTGCCTTAAGTTCACTGCGATTTCCCTCTGCTTATGTTGGTCACCTCAGAATACCCAACCTTGCTGATAAGCGATAGAGGCAAAAGTGCTAGCGTAAAAAATAGGAAGACGATGTTGGTTGCCTTCCTATCTCGCTTTTTCAATTTCTCAACTTCTCAATTTCTATGCTTCACTTTGCTGCTGCATGAAGGGGCAGGTCGTTAAACGGCTCGACGTCTCGGCTGAGTAATCCCATCAAAATCACTGCCAATACCATGACAGCGGCTGCGATTGCAAAACCGTATTGTGTTAGTTCGTAATGACTCAATATTGCAATCAGGACGTAACTGAGAGATTGAATGGTGGTGGCAAACATGCTGATGCCGCCATCGACGCGACCTCGTTGATGAACCGCTACGGTGTGATGCATCCAGTTGACTCTCGCAATGCGATTTAGCGCGTTAAATACGCCAAACAGCGCCGTAAACAATAAGATGGTCAGCGGGTTCATCGCAAAACTCATCCCGATAAGCGCAAAAGAGACCATAACCATCGAAGCGAACATAATGTGGCTATGGGAGGCACGGCTTAGCACTTTGGTGACAATAAAGCCGGTTAGCAACGAGCCGAGGCCAAAACTGATGTTGAACCCTGCAAACCAATCGCCAGAGATGCCTTGTTCAGAAAACCAAATCGGCACCAGTTTGCTCAAATACGTCAATGCAGGATAAGAGAGGCAAGAGAGCAGAATAAAGCCATAAAATCGGGGTTCCAGACGGAATATTTGTTTGCTCTCTTTGAGTTGCGCGATGAAAGCAACGGATTTTGACGCCCTTAATTGTTGGGTATAAGGCGTCAGAATATAGAACATCGCTGCTAATGCAGAGGCGCTGGCCGCAAACAAAGCAAACTCTTTCATACCCCACATTTCAAGCAAAACAATACCCAACGCGCCAGCTCCGAGGGTTGTGGATTGCATTACAATTTCTTGCTGACCCGAAATTTTCGCATACTCATGGTGCTGATAATTTTCTTGGGTGAAGGCGTTGTTGGTCGTCCATGCAAAATTACTCGAAACCCAATACACCAGTTGCGCAAAAGCCAGCAACCAGTGTGACTCAAACCCTAACCAATAAGCAATGAACACCACCAAAGCCATACCCGATTGAATCCATTGATTGAGCACGAGTAGTACTTTGCGTGAATGTCGGTCAATTAAAGTGGAAAAGAAAGGCGTAGCCAGAAAAGAAATCGCGGTGCAGCTCAGAGAAACTAAAGCGACGAATGTACCCATGTTAGGTTCGGAAAGCATGACCCATGGCAGCGCCATCATGAATAAGCCAGAGGAGATACTGTCGAAGAAGCGGCCAGCTAAGTACGGCTGAGTTTTATTTTTCATTATGTTTGCCTCTAACTCCCGATGTATTTCAAAAGGTTGATGTCCAACTGTCTTGTGTTTAACAACCAAGTCGTTCGCGCTGAACACATTATCTTGAGCTCGCCGGGGTTTAGCGTTAATTAAGATGGTGCAACTTTAAAACCTCAAGTAAACTTGAGGTAAAGCGTTTTTTTAACAAAATTGATATACAGGGAGTCAAGGATGGAAATCAGCGTAGGAGAAGTGGCAAAACGTTCTGGAGTGAAAGTATCTGCCCTACATTTTTACGAGCAAAAAGGACTGATTTCGAGCTGGAGAAATCAAGGTAATCAGCGTCGCTACCATCGCAGTGTGTTGCGCCGTGTTGCGGTGATCAAAGCAGCGCAGCAAGTTGGGTTGTCGTTAGAAGAAATTAAACATGCGTTAGATGAACTGCCGAAACACCAAGCCCCTAACAAAGCGCAATGGGAAGAAATGGCAAGCCATTGGCATGAACAGTTAGAACAAAAGATTCAAAAACTTAAAGCGTTGCAAAACGATTTAGGAGGATGCATTGGCTGCGGGTGCTTGTCGTTAGAAACCTGCGCACTGCGAAACCCAGAAGATGTATTAGGGAAAGACCACTCGGGGTCGAACTTAACGTTAGAAGAAGAGTAGCGATTATCTCTATTCTTTGTCGAAACTGTCGACTACGATCGCGCCCATCGAAGCAGGCATTGTGATGACGATAACGCGTTTTATCGCAACCAAAGGCTCATTCATGAGTGGCAGTTTATCAAGACAGAAAAGAACTAACGCTACCACAACGGCCGCAATGAGGTACGCGATAACCACACGAAAAATAAAGATGGATACGCGATTCTTGATGTGGCTTTGAAACACGCTTTGATACGCGAAAAAACTGAGGAAAATGACAGAAAGACTTAACAGCATGAGCAAGTTTGCCATTGGTAGGCTCTCACCCAATCGCCACGCTTCCTCCGAAAATGAGATCGGGACTGCTAGGGCAAAAGCGCCAACCAATACTTGGCTAGCGTCTTCTAGATTAAAGTGGCTGCTCATGCTGTTTATTCCATTATTCGCTTGCTAGATGTAAGAGCTTTTCAAAACGCTCATTACCGTGCAGCAATTCGAGGTCTCGTTCTTCGGCAAGTAAATCACGAATGGATGGGCTGTATTCAATTGCGCGTTCCAAGTCTTCAATAGCTTGCTCTTCGATACCAAGGCGAGAGTATGCACACGCGCGTTGATACAGTGCAGGGCCGTTGGTGTAATCGACTTCAAGTACGCGGTTACAAATGCTAAGTGCCCAATGGTATTCGTTGATTTCCATCGCTGCGTCGGCTTTGTAAGTCAACGCTTCTAAATCACCTGGACGAATTAATAAGATTTCATCATAGATTTCAATACGTTGTTCTGGAGTTTGAGAGCTTTGTGCACGTAGCCATAAGTTATGGATCTCGTTGATTTTCTCAATCTCTTTGTTGTTTTCACTGATAATGCGAGTTTTGCGTTTTAAATCTCGCTCAAGGGCGACAAACTTTTTCTCGTATTCTTGGGCGATCTTCTCCAATCGTTTATCAGCCATCTCTTTGGTGTTGTGTTTAAACTCACGCAGAGATTGCCATCCGACAAAGGCAATCAGCGATGCGACACCAGCAATGATGTAGAAGAAGTATGTAACGGTGACGTTGGCATAGTTCAACGATTTATCTGCGACCGTTAGCTCGCGATCAGTGATCTCTGTGATCATTCGCTTTTCTAGGCTTTGATAGTCCTGACGCAGCGCTTTTAGTTCATCTAAAATATAGCGTTCCATTAATGGTCTATCTAACAGATCCGATTCTGAATACTTTTCCTCCGATGCCATTGTTGGCAAGGCAAGTATCAGCGAGAAAAAAATACCAATAAATAAGCGCATATAACGTCCTTTCACGAGAAGAGTACAGATAGACCATGCAACAATAGCAAATAGCACAAACGTTTAGCAAAGTTATTACAAAAGAAATAACAGTCGTCTTCGTAGAAGTCATATTCTTGTTGTTTTTCAGTTTGTTCCTGGTGGTTATTTGTTGCGATATCTTTTATGCTCCTTGCGAATTTATGATTAATGGAGTGAGCATGGACGCGCGAGCTAAGGATTACTTAGAACAATTCCTAGAATTATTATCACCAGAACAAAGGGAAGCTGTACCATCAGTCAGTGCTGACTATTATTGTGCCGATGAATACAACGCGAATGTATGCGCAGACTTGGTTCGTATTGGACAGAAAACTGCATCGTGCAGTTTGGAGCTTTGGTATCGAGAACATGGTGAAACCATGCCCCAAGTCGGTCATTTACAAGTAGTGACGAATTGGGATGGGGACCCGGTTTGCGTGATACGAATTACTGACGTAAGTACATGCAAATATGAGAATGTAACCGCAGAGTTTGCCTACGCAGAAGGCGAAGGTGATAGAACCTTAAACTGGTGGCGTGATGCTCATACTGCATTTTTTAAAGCTGAATGCGATGAGTTGAACATCGATTGGCATGAGAAACGTACGCTGGTTTTAGAGCGTTTTGAAGTGGTGTATCCCGTCAATTAATCTCTGATAGCAGCACTGATTTGAAGTGCTGCTTTCTTTACTGAGAGACCATTTTTAGCGCTTTCGAGCGGTCACACTAAACATGTGCCAATGTTTTTGGCTTCCGACTACAGTGGTCCCGTCTTCATCTCTTTCATGCAATGAAATGAGGTCGTAACCTTCGCATAAGCTTTCCACTTCCTTTTTTGTTAATGCGGTAATGTTTGGGTGCATTTCGGAGGTAACCCAGGAGTCTTTCACTCCCAAGAAATCGCCGCAGAAGATACCGCCCGGTTGTAATGCGCTGTCTATTTTTGTCCAGACTTGTTTGAAGCCTGTGTCAGGGCAAAAGAACAAACTGGCATTTGCGATAACCAAGCTGCACTGAGGGTAATTAAATTCAGTAAAACAGCACTGCGAAACCGAAAATCGTTTATTACCTTCAAAGCGTGTTAAACAAGTTTTTACTGCATCTTCATTGCTATCACATGCGTGAACCTTAAATCCCTGTTCGAGTAGAAAGTGGCTGTCTCGACCTATTCCGCAGCCAATATCAAGAGCGACTTTGCCTTCTATCTTAAGTTGGTTTACGGCATTTTCCACGTTTGGGCGGTGAGGTTGGCTTAAAATTTTCTGATAGTATTCATTCCATTGCGCTGGCATTGAACTTCCTTATGTTGGTTGTGTCCCCTGCCCAAAACTAGCGTCCATTTTGTTTTGCTTGACTGGGGAGGTTTGCAGTATTGGCAGCTGTTATAGCTGATCTTCAATCGGTAATATTCCGGAGAACCAAGCGCCCATTTTTCGCCATACTCCTGCTTCTGGTTCGGAGTCGTATTCTTCGCCTGTTTTTACGTCGGTCCAGACAATGTCCCCGTCGCGCAGAGTTAAGGCATAGGCGTTACTCGACAGTTGACTCGGCAGTTGTTCTAGAAACATTTGCACATATTCTGGCTGTTCGATAACAACGGCCATTTCGGTATTCAAAGCGGCCGAACGTGGGTCCCAGTTCATCGAACCAACGAAAAGTGTTTTGTTATCAATCGTCATTGCTTTAGCGTGTAAACTTGCTCTGCTACTCCCCGTGAGGCTCCACTTACTTTTGAGTTTCGCGCTCGCTTTTACTTCCCAAAGCTTTATTCCAGCTTCGAGTAGATCTTTTCGATATTTTGCGTACCAACCATGCACGGCAAACACATCGTTAGACGCGAGGCTATTGGTCACAATCGTGATATCAACGCCTCGCTTGGCCGCGTTACTTAATGCTTGAGTACCTGCTTCAGTTGGAACGAAATAGGGAGAGATGAGCACAAATGAATCCTCAACACTTTTAACCAGCTCCGTTAAATTATCAATAAGTTGGCTCTCTCGGGTCGCGACTTTATCGGGCAGATCAAACCATACTTTCGCTTCTCCCCAGTAGAGCTTGAGTTTGCCTTGTTTTAGATCTTGGTACATATCCAGTTGAGTGAAGTCATAGCGGCCGGTTGAAAACTTTTCCTCTAACCGGAGTTTATTGACCTGCTTTTGAATCGCTTGGTCGGTAATTTGCTGTGAATTCGGTGTAATCCATTCCATTGGTATCGAATAGGCGCTATTCCAGTAGAGGTCGAACTGATCGGCAGTTTGTTGTACCGCCTCACCATAGAGCAGAAGATCAAAATCACCAAACTCAACTTGCGATTCAAAAGAGAAGTATTCATTGCCGATATTTCTACCTCCGACAATGGCGGAAACACTGTCTGCAATCAGAGACTTATTGTGCATACGACGATTAAGGCGTTCAAAATCGCTAGCAAGAGCGAACCAACGGGAGTCGCGATACTGATGCGGGTTAAATAAGCGGATTTCTATATTAGGATGTGCATTGAGGGCAGCCATCACATCGTCGTTTCGCTTTTGCATATCGTCAAGTAACAGCCTTACTCGAACACCACGCTTTGCCGCTTCATACAAGCGCCACGTTATTAGCTGACTCGTTTCGTCACCACGGTAAATATAGTATTGAAGATCAAGGCTTTTCTGGGCGGACTCGATCAAAGAGGTTCGAGCAAGAAGGGCATCGTGTCCCTGATTTAACGGTGCAAAGCCAGTTATAGACTTAGGGTCTCTCCCGTAAGCTTCAAAGTACTGCGCAAGAACAGAATCCTTTTGATAACCGAGCTGAAAGCTGGTGGACTTTTCACTGGCGTCATTCAACGATACGGATGAGCATGCCGATAAAATAGTGAGCAGCGAGGGGAAGAGCAACTTGGCGAGCGTTTGTAACAAAGCACATTTCCTTGTCTTACAGAGTGTTACCTACTCCAAATTATAGACTTAAGCTGACGCCACATGCACCCAGAACCGTTTGATAACGAGCGATTAATCAATGAATTGCCATAGAGCTTGCACTAAGTTCAACTTTTAGAGCGCAGATAATCATTTATTTTAATTATCATTATGGCCGTATTGGTCATAATCACTAATATCTGGTGATTATGACCAATAGCACACTGGATAAAATAATGCTTTTTATATAACCATATGATTTTTAATAAATAAATGCTTGGCATGTCATTTGCTGTGTAGAATAAAAGTTAAGTCAGAGCAACTTGCGCAGTTGGTTAATTTTTTGTTAATTTTATTAACTTTGAATTGGCAATAACTATCTAGTTAGCTGCTTAAAAGACTAGGCAAGTGCCGCTTTAATGTTTATTCAAATTCAATTCTCTCACCACCATGCTTACCGGGAGCAATGGACTGAATAAAAGTGTGGTGTTGAAAACAACAATAAAAAAGGATTTTCGATGTTAGCAAAACCCATATTACGTTGGCTTTTACCCTTCGTCGTCGTTGGAGGCTCTTATGCAGGATATGCTGCAATTGCCGCAACTGCGCCGGAAAAAGAGTCAACCAAAGATGCAATTACAGAACCTACTGTTCAGGCTTCTTCTCTTTTTCCTACCGATCACAAAGTGGTGATTACCAGTCACGGTGAATTAGTCCCTTTTGAAAAAACACACCTTTCCGCGCAAGTTAGTGGTGAAGTTACGAGTTGGCACCCGAATTTTGTGACGGGTGGCATCGTAAAACGAGGAGAGGTTCTTTTCACAATTGAAAGTGACAATTACGAAGCGTCGGTTTTACAAGCTGAAGCCGATTTAGCTAGTGCACGCGCAAACTTGATTGAGGAACAAGCGAAAGCCGAAGTGGCAAAACGTCAGGCCAAGAGACTGAGCGATAAGCAAGTGACGGATCTGTATTTACGCAAACCTCACGTTTTGAGCGCACAAGCCCAAGTGAAGTCGGCTCAAGCGGCACTCAAACGAGCAAAAAGAGAGTTAGAAAATTGCAAAGTCGTTGCACCTTACGATGCGCTGGTTGTTGAGCGTGATATTGGTGTTGGTCAATTTGTTACATCTGGTTCTCGAGTTGCCACGTTAAACAACATCGAAGTGGCAGAGGTGCACGTACCCATTGCCGGTTTTGATAGTGCATTTTTACCCGAATCCATTGGTGAACTCACTGCGACAGTGACGCAGCAAGGTGTGTTTTCTACCACTAGAGAAGGTCGAGTAGTTCGTGATTTAGGCATGATTGATAGCGCTACCCGAATGATTAACATGGTCATTCAAATCGCGGACCCATACGGTGTCGATAACCAGCAGCCTCCAATTAAATTCGGCTCCTACGTTGAAGTGAGCTTCACTGGTAAGGAACTTAAGCATATCTACCGCTTGCCACAGGAATTAGTAAAAAATCGTACCGTGTGGGTAGTGAATGGCGATAATCAACTTCAACCCAGAACTGTCACGGTTTTGAGAGCAGAAGGTGAGTTTTTGCTGGTGGGCGAAGGTTTAGAGCAAAGTGATAAGTTGGTACTGACCTTGCCCGAGTACCCTCAAAAAGGCATGGCGGTACAAATCGCAAAAAAGAGTGACGACTCCGAAACCGTCGTACAGTAAGTAGGAGTTTGTCATGGAAGATACTAAACAAAAGGGCTTAATTGCCTATTTTGCGAATAACCCCGTCGCTGCCAACCTTTTGATGGTGTTCATCATTATCATGGGTGTGGTGAGCTTTCTCTTTATTCAAAGGCAGATGTTTCCAAATATTGAGGTGAACTACATTGATGTTCGTGCGACTTATCCTGGCGCTTCTCCTCAAGAGATAGAAGAGAGTATTCTCGTTAAGGTCGAGGAATCGATTAAAGACGTCACCGGGATTAAAAAAGCAGTCTCAACGGCCTCTAGAGGTAGCGCGTATGTTTCTATCGAGGTAGACGTTAATGCCGATATCAAGCGTGTCTTAGATGATGTAAATCAACGTATTGATACCTTGTCTAACTTACCAGCGGGTATGGAACCAATCAATGTTTACCAAGTTGAATGGCGCCAAGATGTAATCGAAATGGGATTAGTCGGGGACCGACCGCTCGAGGAGCTTAAACCGATTGCTAAGCAAATCGAAGATGAATTACTTCAGTTAGAAAACGTCATGCTGGTGTATCTGAGTGCGCCAGAAGAAGAAATAGCGATTGAAGTTGACCCACTTGTTCTTCGTAAATACGACCTGACGTTGAGCGATATCAGCAGCGCGATCAGCCGTTACTCAGCCAACTTTTCTGCGGGCGAAGTAAAAACAAACTCAGGGATGATTGCAGTAAGGATTGAAAACCAATACTACCGTGGTGATGAGTTTAGAAATATTCCTGTAAAGCTTGGCGCAAATGGTGCAAAGGTTCTGTTGCAAGATATTGCCACAATAAAAGATGGCTTTACGGAAGAAGAGCGCTACTTTGAATACTCAGGTCAGAATGCGATCTACATGTCTGTTGAAGCAACTCGTGACCAGAACATTATCCCTGTTGCACAGTCCGTTCGTAATTTTATTGAAGCAAAAAACAAGACATTACCGCAGGATGTTAAGCTCAAAGTCTTAGTTGATACGACTTATTATTTAAATGGGCGTCTCGACATGATGTTGAAAAACTTGCTGCAAGGCGCTGCATTAGTCGCGATTATGCTGACCATTTTCCTACGTTTCCGCTTGGCTATGTGGGTAATGATTGGGCTACCTGTCTGTTTTCTCGGTGCCGTAATGATGATGCCTGCATTAGGGATCACGGTAAACATCGTGTCTCTTTTTGCCTTCATTATGGTGCTCGGTATTGTAGTTGATGACGCCATCGTGATGGGAGAGAGCGCTTACAGCGAAATTGAAGAAAAAGGCGGTGGCGTCGAAAACGTGGTTCGTGGTGTAAAACGTGTTGCCACACCAGCCACTTTCGGTGTGTTAACCACAATTGCTGTGTTTGCCCCTTTCTTGTTGTCTAGCGGTATTGATAGTGCCTTCTTTTATGGTATCGCGGGGGTCGTGATTCTTTGTTTGATCTTCAGTTTGATTGAATCGAAGCTGATCCTTCCTGCACACCTTGCGCATACTCATTTTAAGCCAGTTAAACCAGGTGGTTGGCGTGACCGATTTAACCAACGTTTTTTTGGTTTTGTAAATGGTCCATATCGGAACTTTGTAACAACATGCACCCATTGGCGCTGGACAGTGTTTGCGGTGTTCTGTGGTTTACTGCTGATCAGCGCGGCTTTGATCAACGCGAATTATGTTCGGGTGATCCCTAACCCTAAAGTGCCGACTGACTATCCTGCGATCACTATTGAAATGAATGATACCGTTTCAAGTGAGCAGACAATCAGTGCACTCAAGACTATTGAACGTGTCATGCAAAAGATCGAATCTGAGACCATTGCAGAACATGGTCAAGGAATGATTCGTGATGTGCTGTCGTACAACAGAAGCCGCACCGAAGGTCGTGTATTAGTACCTCTGGTTGATGAAGAGTTACGCCCGTTCAATACATTTGAACTGGCTCGACGTTGGCGTGAAGCTATGCCTGTTATTCCAGGTATGAAGAGCATCAAAATCCGTGAGCAGAGTGCGGGTGGTGGTGACAGAGATGAGTTTGGTTACTTGTTGTTTGGTTCTAACATCAATGAGCTCAACGAGGCTGGGCGTTACTTGATAGAGCGTTTACAGCAGGAAGAAGGGTTATATGATATTTCATCTTCTATTGATTCTGGAAGCAAAGAAGTACTCCTGTCTCTTGCGCCTGTAGCGTACGATCTCGGTCTGGATCTCACCATGATCGCAGAGCAAGTTGGTGGCAGCTTTTATGGTGGCGAAGCACAGCGCATTATTCGTGATGGTGAAGAAATTAAAGTTATGGTGCGTTACCCGCAATTGACGCGTGAAGCATTCTCATCATTGCGTTACGCTGTGATTACCACACCAGCAGGTAAGAAGGTCATGCTAGGTGATGTGGTGAAGATCAACGAGCAGCCGGGCGTGAGTAGCATTCGACGTGAAGGCGGGTATCAAACCGTTTATGTCTATGGTTCGATAGACGAAGAATTGGTTGAACCTCAAGAAATCGTGAAGGTCATTGACGACAATATCTTACCGGATATGAAGCAAGCGTTCTCGAGTGTGAAAACAGAATTGGGTGGTGATATTGAAGAGCAGGCTGCGCAGCGTAATGAACAGATTTTGTTCTTTATTGCAGGCATGATCATCGTCTACATCTTGTTAGCTGTACCGTTAAAAAGTTATACCCAACCTTTGATTGTAATGTC
Organism: Vibrio sp. Vb0888; assembly: GCF_033338835.1. Taxonomy (NCBI): domain Bacteria; kingdom Pseudomonadati; phylum Pseudomonadota; class Gammaproteobacteria; order Vibrionales; family Vibrionaceae; genus Vibrio; species Vibrio sp. Vb0888. The sequence continues at coordinate 738,839 of NZ_JAWOTL010000001.1, read as the reverse complement.
CGTCATTCCGTTTAGTCTGACGGGGGCGATTTGGGGCCATTTCTGGCTAGGTTTAGACATCAGTATGATGTCGACATTTGGTTTGATCGCCGCTGCTGGCGTGGTTATCAACGACTCTCTGGTTATGACAGATTACGTAAACCAAGTGAGAGAAAAGGGTATGAACATCAAACAAGCGGTTGTTGAGGCGGGTTGTGCTCGTTTTCGAGCTATCACGCTCACCTCAATAACGACGTTTGCGGGTGTATTGCCGATAATGTTTGAAACGAGTTTGCAGGCGCGTTTTGTCATACCGATGGCTGTCGCTTTGGGCTTTGCGGTGTTGTACGCAACGGTTCTGACTTTAGTGTTGGTGCCTTGTTTGTATTTAATGCTTGAAGATATTAAAAATATTTTCAGATCGATTAAGAGGTTTATCCATCGTTTGATTAATCGTTTCAGAAAGTCGCCAGTGACGTCGAGCGTTGAAGCAAGCGTATCGAGTTAACAAGCTTGATGTTAACGATTAGGAGCAGCCTTCGGGCTGCTTTTTTGTTTCCGCATTTTGATTCAAAGTGATTTTTTAGTGGGCAGTTACGTAATTATCTGATGAGAAAACTGCCTGACAAAGCATTTCTAATATATATGTTTCTAATGTTTTAAATTCGCATGGTTAATTTGACACTTGGTTAGCGAAATTTACCAGACGAAGATAACGTTGAATATGAGTTTTTATTTAAGTTGTTGAAAAATAACAAAATAAAAGTTGGCATCGTATGTGCAATATATGAATTGTAATTAAAATTAACTGCTAATCCTCAAGGAGCTTATTATGAAAAGCGTATTTCTATCTACTCTAAGTCTTATTGCTGTAATGTCATCACCAATCGCTGCTGCTAACACTTTAGACAAAGAGGAGTGGAGCTCAGATTTACGTCAGGACTTTTCTGAAATGAAACATGAAGCTATAGCAGATATTCAGCAAATGAACATGGATGCTATTCACGCACGTGATGAGCGTATCGTGAAAAACATTAAAGATGAGCAAGAACAGTTAGTAAAGGTAACGTGCCACAAAGAGAAAGCAAGCAAGTCATAAACGCCGATAAAAGAGACTAACAGACGAAAATGAATCCAATACGAGTTCGGTGTTAGTTAGCAGTAAGCACTGACCTTGTTGCTCTACTTGCCAGCCTTTTAAGGCTGGCTTTTTTGTTTCTCATTTCATGGGTAGGGATCAGATCCTCAAGCTCATTATCAATAGTTGGCGTGTTTGATGAGCTATTGCTGGATGGAGCGGATGTAACTTTTAAAAGTGTAGATTTCAGTAAAGTGGAGGTGATGTTAGATATTTAAAATTTAGAAAAGATCCGATCTCCTTTTTGACCTTCATAATACCTTAGTATGTGGCTCACTTTTATTTGAAGAGGGATTAGTAATGACTTGGGAATTTATTGAAAGGAAAGAGGCTTTTGATTACATTGGGCTAAATAATAAGTCGGTTAATGAGGTTGAACAATTCTTACATGGAAGAGTGAGACTTTCAGCTGCACTCTTTAGCAATAAAAAACTATACTTATCAAGACAATCCCTCATCATGCTTGCGTCTCTGAATGAATATGATCAGAAGCAAGTTGTCAAAGAAATGTATTTTCTCTCATCTAATCCAAGCACACCGTCTGTAGTTAGACACAAACGCAATCCATTGCTTCGAATATTTCGAACTAGGTATCCCTTCAAAAATTATCATTATTTATTAACTTGTATCCTTAGAGACGGGAAAGTTGTAATTCATGATATTGCTTTTGATGAAAGATTACATGGCAAGGATATCGCAAGACATCCTGAACAAAGAACCCAGATGTACCATGTAAAAAAAATAGAGGGTAGAGGAGGTGAATACGATGGAACACAAAGTCACGAGGAAGCGGAGTTGCTTTTGGCTGAGTGGGATCACGCTAAGGCAAGTTCTACACATCAAGTTAACACACTTCATGCTTCGGTAAATGGAATGCTAAATGGCTATCAGAAAGCTGCGACACTGATGGGAGTGCATACGCAGGTAGCTTATAAAGAAGACAAACCGACCGAATATACTTTATTTCACAACCCTTCAGATCATGCAAAGTTAGATCTCATTGAATGTGTTTATGACAAAACTCGTTTTACTTCGCACAATGCTCAACACCTTGCAGCAGTGATGAAACAATGTGCAGAGCAGGGTAAGCAAGTAAAATGGACAGTGCATAGCCAAGGTGCCATTATTTTTAACTCTGCTCTTGAGTATGTTAGAAAAAAGAACCCGAGCTTAAGATTATTGAATCAACAAATCGTTGTGCATGCAGGGGGAGCAAATACAACGAAGATAGGGAAAAATGCACAGCAGCTTGGCTTGAAAGTTAATTACATAAAAACCAGAACTAACCCTTTTGATATAGTGCCAAATATTGCAGCGAGACAAACCCCGTTATCGACAAGTAGTCTTGTTCGCTGTTGTAAGTTCTTGGGGCTGGTAATGAATGGAGAGGTAACTGAAAGTCCGCATACATTACCCTATTTTGGAGTTGAATCTTATCGACGACAGCTAATGATGTCTGGTAATAATATGGCTAGTAAACGTTTAAAAGATGTTGATAAATATTTAAAAAGTAAGAGATAGACATATGAGTTTTATTAAAATGTGTAAAGATGGTTTTAGAGGAAAGCCGGATTTCTCTAATTTATTACATAATGCGTTCCAGATAGATGACTTAGTGCTGTCATTTGAATGTCCGAACAACATATATGAAGGACATGTATACCAGGACCTTGTTAATTTAGAACAGTTCGATGTTGAATCAAAAGTAGAGAGGCATGAAAGGTTTGTAAAGTTAGCTACGGTATATTTTTTGTTTCAGAAGAAAATATTAAACCCTTTGCTTCCTATTAACAAACAAGGTGGATTATATATTAGGCTACGGGTTAAATCTACTGGAGAAGATATTGATAATATTAGTCAATTGTCCTCATTTTTAGAGAGAGAATATTATGATTTTTATCATGCCCCGGAGCAAAGTGAAGGCTCTATGAGGGGGTATCATACAGACTTGATGAAAGAATTGACTAAGCGTGCGAATAAACAATGGGGAGAAATTCCAGAAAGTGAAGACAGAAAAAGAGAAAAAGAAGAATATTTAATTAGAGGTTTCTTAAGTGGTTATCCACCAATAAAGTGTGAGCTAGTTGAAGTTGGAAAAAACAAATACTCAAAATACTCAGAAGGTAATCTTAAGTATAAGAGTGAATTACGAAGAGTATACAATTTACCCATAAAAAATGAATTCTACCTGAGCATCGAGTTTTGGTATAAGTACGAATCGATGTTTGCTAAGCAGAAGTTTTTAGATTGGGTGAGAAGTGCTGATGAAACTTTTGAAAAAAAAGTATTGGAATTACTGGACTTGTCTCCGGTAATCGAATCGTATACGGCTGGAAAAACAGAGAGATTGAGCAAAGAAACTAACGCAGATTAAGTCCATTTCAGTGGGAAGAAAAAAGCCCGCGAAGAATGCTTTCACGGGCGAAAAAAGGGCACCAAATTGGGTGTCTATTCATTTTGGAGATGGTCGAACGTCCATATAAAACTGACAATAGGCTTGGTGAGAGGCTTACCACCAGCGCGACCAACGAGGCTAAAGTTAACATTGTTGTAATCATTGTTAAAATGTTAATTCTTCAATCAATGTTTTCATTATCGTGAGTTTAAATTGTGAATGTGTTGCCTACGTGTATTTTTACTCTGTGAAATGCCGTTTTTGACAATAAGATATATTATAAATCTTGTGTTGGTTATTTGATCTGGTTATATAAAACTCAACATACTTAATCCTTAACTGTTCATATTCACACTTAATGAGACACAATAACCCTCTGTTTGTTAAGTGATTGTGTGTTTTTTTAACGTATTGGTATTGAACAAAAAGCGAGCTAAGCCGCTCTTGTTCATTTTGATAAATGTACTTATCAGTCGTTTTAGATTTCTTCGTGTTTATGGACTAGGCCGAAGTCAGCTAAAATGGCATACGCGGCAGGGATCATAAACAACACCAGCAGAGTGGATGCGAAAATACCAAACACGATGGATATAACCAGTGGTTGGATAACCTGTGCTTGCAAACTGGTTTCAGTCAGCAACGGAAGCAAACCTGCTGCAGTGGTCATTGATGTTAGGAATACTGCTCTAAAGCGTTCTCGACTGGCTTTGACTACCGAGTCATGCACATTATCCCCTTCATCCACATGATGGCGTATGTACTGAACTAACAGAATCGAGTCATTCACCACAATCCCTGCTAATGAGACGAAGCCCATCATACTTGGCATACTTAATGAGTGACCGAGTAGGATGTGTCCCCATACCACGCCAATAAAGGCGAGGGGAATCGCAAGCATGACGACGAATGGTTCCAAATAACTGCGGAATTGGTAACTCAGAATCGCAAACACGCCAAACAAACCAAGCAAGAAGCCTTTACCCATTGATGCGCCAGTTTCAGCGGTATCTTTGGCTTCACCTTCAAAATCAAAGCGAAGACCAGGATACTTTTGCATAAGCTTTGGTGCTTCATCCTGTTGGAACTGACGAATAATGGCGGTTGAGTTGGCTTTCGTATTGTCGATATCGCCGAATACGCTTACAGTGCGCAAGCCATCAATGCGCTGGATTCTTACGTAATTACGCTGGAAATCCAAAGTTGCAATGGTCGCGAGTGGGATTTGACTACCATCGGACAAGATTATTGGGAAGTTTGCCAATTGCTGTAAGTCACCAGCTTGCGCTTTATCGAGGCGAACTTCGATGGAAATGTTTTCTACCCCAACTTGGATCTCGTCTGCGGTTTGGCCAAAGAAAGCTGCACGCAATTGATTGGCAATGAGCTGACCGTTAATACCATAAGCTTCCGCCCCAGGACGAAGTTTAACCAAGACTTCTTCTTTACCCATACGCATGTCATCCAACACGCCATGGACACCGTCAAACTCATTTAAGTATTGTTGAATGTCGATAGAGGCGGCTTTGAGCGCATCCAGTTCATCATGCTTCGCTCGAATTTCAATCGCTCGTCCACCCGGCCCCATGGTCGGTTGTTTAAATACCAGCGAGATAGGATCGGCAAGTTCACCAATGTCTTCACGCCATGCATCGATAAATTCATCGATGAGTGTGTTACGACTCTCTGCACCCAGCAAATCCAGACGTACCGTGGCAATGTGAGGGCCAGATTCATTCGCGTCGGCGTTAGCGTTGAATTGACTGGTGATGTGTAGAACCAATGGATTGCCGTCTTCCACTTTCTCTGTCCATTCTTTATCTAGCTTTTGAGCGGAAGCGACGATCTTATCGACGACAGCTTCCGTTTGAGACAGAGAAGAACCCGGAGGAAGAATAATACGCGCTTCTGCAATGTCGCCATCCAACTCAGGGAAGGGTTGGAACTTGAGTAAACCACCTACTAACGTGGCCGCGGAGATAAGAAGCAAGGCAACCACGCCACCCATAAAGGCATAGCGATACTCGACCACTTTATCTACTGCGTTGACCAAGGTGGTGTTGCGGAAGTTTTCAAAAGAAGCGAGCAGCTTTTGTTTGAACTTCGGTGTTTTTCGCTCTTGCTTTTGTTTATGTAGCGAATGAGAAAGGTGGTTAGGTAGGATCAAGAAGGCTTCCACCAAACTCAAACTCAAAACGAGGATCAGAACTTGAGGAACTGCTTTAAGTACCGCACCCATTTCACCTTGCAGGAATAACAAGCTACCAAAAATACACACCGTAGTTAGGAAGGAAGAAATTACCCCTGGCAGTACCTTTTTCACTCCTTTTATCACGGCATCATCGATCTCTTCTCCTCGGTCGAGGTGAGCGGCAATCGATTCGGCAATAACGATGGCATCATCCATCATGATACCGATGGCCATGAGTAACCCGACCAAAGACATGATGTTGATGGACAGGTCAAGTTGCGCCATCAAAAATAAGCCACCTAAGAAGGCTACGGGCAAACCAGCTGCGACCCAAAAAGAGTAGCGAAAACTAAAGAACAACCACATGGTGGCGAAAACCAGAATGATACCTTGCCAACCGTTTTTGACCATCATGGTCAGGCGATCCCAAAGCACAGATGAAAGGTCATTGGTCATTTGTAGCATCACACCGTCTGGCGCGATGGCTTGTTGTTCTTCGACAAATTGAGCAACACGTTCTTTGATGCGCAGTGCATCGTCTTCTTTGTTTTTACTGACTTTTAATAGGGCAGAAGGGTGACCATCAAAGAGGACTTTCTGTTCATCTAATTCAAATCGGTCGGTAATCGTCGCAATGTCTCTTAGACGGATGATTGATCCATTTGGACCAGAGCCCATGACAATAGTCTCAAGCTCTTCCGGCGTCACACGTCGTTCATCAAAGCGGATCAGAAAGTTCTTATCTGGCGTTTCGACATTACCACTTGGCAACTTGACGTTTTGACGACCAATCTGGTCCGCAATATCACCAACACTCAAACCAAGTTGTCGGATAGCTTGAGTGTCTAACTCTACTCGGTATTGGTGGTCAGAGAAGCCAGCAACTTCAACCAAAGAGACATCGTAATCGATTTTTAACGTGCGTTTAAGCTGTTCGGCATACGCTTTTAGCTCTGGCCATGTGGTATCTGCGGTGATCGCGACATCCACAACTGGCTCGTTCCAATCGAGCTCTTGGACCACAGGAGATTCAATCTCTTGTGGGAAGTCGTTTATCGAGTTGATCTGGGTTTGAACATCAACCAACATGCGCCCAATGTCGGCTTCTTCATTCAGTTTTAAGATAAGACGCGCAGAACCTTCAATCGCTTCACACTGAGTTTCTTTAATGTTGGCAAGGCCATCGACAGCATCTTCCATTCGGATACAGATGCTCTCTTCTACCTCTTGAGGGGAAGCGCCGGGGTAAACCACACCAGCTAGGATGTAGGGCGGATCAAACTCAGGAAAAGTTTCACGCTTAATCGTGGAAAGTGAAGAAATCCCCAATATCAGCAGCGTTAGCATCAGCAAGTTGGCTGCTGTTGGATGCTTGGCGAAGAATCGGATCATGAATCAGACTCCTCAATAGCCGTTTCTGACTGTTCAGGTGACTCTTTCAATAGCATGCCGTTAATCGCAGGCAGCAAATCGTTGATGATCAGCTTCTGACCTTGCTCTAGTTGACCATCGATCACCACTTGGTTATTGCGACGATATAACACTTCAACCGTGACGACTTGCAGACGGTTGTCATCTCCCATCAGGTAAATCTTATCGCCATGAAGCGCACGCTCTGGGATGACCCAACTCGGGTTCTCTTGTCCCTCAATCAAGGCACGCACAAACATGCCGTTCACCAATGGAGGCGCAGACGTTGGGTTTAATGCACGGTAGTCTTGTTCAATTTCCAGAATCACACCGGCAGTCGCTTGGCTTGGATCAACCGTTTCACTGATGCGTGCAACTTTTGCTGGCCAGCTTGCAGAGAGGTTACCGCTGCTGAGTTCAATGTTGGCATGAATCGCATTCATATCAGGTTGTGGAATACCAGATTCATCGCGGACAAACTCACCGATGCTCGCCGCCAAAGTTTGCATGTCATGAAGGGATAGTTGAGCTTCCACTTCCATGACATCAATACCATGTCCTGTCACCATGGTTTGTTGGAGGTTAACCACTTGCTTTTTCTCAATTTCTACGTCAGCAATACGCAAATCGTAAGGAAGCGTGATGATGGTTTTATCAAGCGAGCGTTCGGCCTCATCCACTTTTGATGCATTAACTTTAACTAGGGCTTCCGCGACTCGTTTCTCATCCGGCATCAAACCAATTTGATTTTCAATATCCAGCACTAACTTACGTTGAGAGAGCGCGCTTTGCTCTTGCTGATCTACATCCGATTGCGAGGTTAAGCCTTTCTTACGTAGGTTTTGTTTACGGTCTAACTCTTTGTTGGCGATAACCAGACGGTTGGCTTCTATCTTGAGTGTGCTTTTGAGATTCGCTTCTTCTTGGTTCAGCTTAGCCAGAGAGGTTTGAGCAGATTTGAGATCGGCTTGAGCTTGAACCAGTTTCAGTTCGTAATCGAGTGGGTCGATTCGCAAGATTTCTGTCCCTGCTTGCAACACTTGTCCTTTTTCCAGCTGCGGATGGCGGTAGACCACTTTCCCCGTCACTTCGGCTATCGCTTTCCATTCCACTTTTGGGGCGATCTTGCCAAACCCTATGGCTACTGGAGCAATGGCTTTGAGCTCAAGTGGAATCGTCTCGACCAACCGTGCACGATCTCCAGCGGGTTTTACGGGCAAATCTGGTTTGAGGCTAATCGCCAAAAACAGAATGACGACCCCCACCGCAAGAGCAGGAAAGAACAGCAGCTTTTTATTTATCTTCATATTGGTCGCCCGAGTCTAAAAATCCATGTTTCATCAGTTGTATGTTGTGTTCGAATAATCGGTTCAAGAAGGCTTCAGAAAGTTCAATGCCATGAATGGCGAGCAGTGCTGGTGGTGCCATAAAAGGAAATACCATCAAGCTGATGTAAGAGACGCGACAAAGTTGAGGGTCGGCGTCTTTTCGTAAAACGCCACTGTCGATCAACTTATCAAAGATCACGCCTTGCATTGGCTTACTGATATCTGCGAAGACTTTTTCGAGCAGTTTGCGTTGGGTTTCCGATGGGGGCATATTCATAACTTGGGCAACTAAGCGTGGGAACTGTGGTACCTTGATCATTTCGCGGTAGTAGGTGCGCATTAGATCGAGAAAGTTTTGCTCGTTACTGTTGGATACCAACGTCTGCATCTGCTTTTGCATCGGTGACAGTGTTTCGCGCAACATGGTCTCGAACAAGCCTTCTTTGTTGCCAAAGTAGTAACGAATCATCGCCACGTTCACGCCTGCTTTCTGCGCGACTAGGCGAGTAGAGACCTTGTCATAAGCCATAATGGTGAAGAGTTCGCGCGCGTGGAAAATCAGTTTTTCCCTTGCGTCGATATTATCTGTGGGTCTTCCCGCCCTTCGATGCGCTTCCGTCACAATCTTCTCTCAAAATATTAAACATTTGATTAATTATAAGACGCTGATTTCTCATGCGACATGTGAAAAATTAATCAGTATTTAATCAAGTGATTAATTTGTGATGAAGAGAAGTAAAAAAGAGCAGAAAGAACTGCTCTTTGAACAAATAGAAAAGTATTTACTTAGGAAGAACGGTCTTGTGAGGCTAGATCACCCCCAACTTAACACACTCCAATTCGGTCTGTTGGCGTGTTCTTTTAGTTGTGGGCATGGATTTACCAGATAAGCGTAGTTCGCGTATTCACAAAGCGGTAAATCGTTGATTGAATCGGTATAGAAATGGATTTCGGAATAACGCTCAGGCTGATTTTCTAGCCACTGTTTTAATCGCGTGACTTTGCCTTCACGATAACTCGGGATACCGTCGATTTCAGCAGTATAACGGTTGTTTTTCTCGATTAAATCAATTCCGAGTGCGGTTGGAATATTAAGACGGCGACCAACGGCTTCCACCAAAAAAGTGACGCTGGCAGAGATGATAACCATATCTATACCATCACGAGACAGTTGCTCAATCAGGGTTTTGGCTTGAGGGAACTGTTTAGGCAAAATATGGCTTTCAACACATTCTTCAACCAAGGCGTTTACTTCTTCAATCGGCATGTTTTCTAGTGGCTTCATGGAGAACGCTAGGTAATCTTCCATGTCCATTTTGCCTTCAGAGTACAAGGCCATTAGACGCTGATCTTCCTTAATAAATAAAGGATCAGTCGCGATGTCTCTCTCAACCATAAACTCGTTCCAAATCATTGCGCAGTCAGCGTTTATTAGGGTTTCATCCATATCAAAAACATACAAAGGTTTGGACATGTTTAGGCTCTCACTGGCTGAATTTCGTTTAGGTTAAAGAGTAGCTCTAGTTGGCTGCCATTCGCTAGTAAGCGTTCTGAAGAGCGGTTAAGCAAGTCAACAGTGAGCTCACACTCTTCAACGTTCACTTGATAGCGAATAACATTACCTAGAAGCTGGTGGTTGGTGATCGTACCTACTTGTGGCGCTGAGATGTGGCTATCATATTGACGACCTTGCTCTTTTACATATATAGACTCTGGGCGAATCGCCACTTTCCATTCGGTATCAATGTTGAAGAGTTGCTTGGCTTTATTGGCCTCTACAAGGTTGTAGTGCCCCATGAAACCGGCCACAAACTCGTTAGCAGGATGAGTATAAATTTCTTCAGGTGTTCCTGCTTGAACAATTTCTCCTTTACTCATTAGGAAGATACGATCAGACATAATCATCGCCTCTTCTTGGTCATGAGTTACGAAGATAGTGGTGAGATTCATCTCTTTCTGAATATCTCGGATTTGCTGACGAAGGTGTTTGCGGATTTTGGCATCAAGCGCAGAAAGTGGTTCATCAAGCAATAATATGCGAGGTTTCACCACCAACGCTCGAGCGAGTGCGACACGCTGGCGCTGACCGCCAGAAAGTTGATGCGGACAGTGTTTTTCTTTACCTGCCAGATCCACTAGTTTGATGACTTTAGCCACTTCACGTCGAATATCATCATTCGCAAGCTTTTTCATTTTTAAGCCAAATGCAATGTTGCCTTCGACGGTCATATTGGGAAACAGCGCATACGATTGAAAGACCATCCCAATACCACGCTCTTGCGGGACTTGATGCGTGATATCTTCTCCGTTTACCCAAATCTCGCCTCCATCGACAGGGTTAAGCCCAGCAAGGCTGCGAAGTAGTGTCGATTTACCACAACCGCTAGGGCCCAAAAGCGTAATGAATTCACCTTGCTCGATGTTAAAGTGAATGTCCTCAAATACGGTGTTATCACCAAAACGTTTAGTCAGATTTTTCGCTGTTACGTAGCTCATTGTTTGACTCCTCGGCTGAAACGACTTGCCAACCAAGTCAGTAAAAAAATAAATAGGAAGTAGGTCATCACTAAGGCAGACGTAAAGTGGCCGCTCGTCTGACGCATGTTATACAAGTAGATTTGCAGGGTTTCATAACGTGTGCCGACTAAAATATTGGCGAACACAAACTCTCCCAATAGAAATGAAAATGAAAGGAAAAGCGATGCCATCAGTCCTTTTTTGAGGTTAGGTAAAATGACCATCAAAAACGCTTTGGTTGTGCTTGCTCCTAGCAAGTGTGCAGCGTCCATTAAATCGTTAAGGTTAATTGCTTCGAAGCTATTAGAAATCGCACGATACATGAACGGTAACGCTATGGTGAAGTAAGTACCTACTAGAATCCAAGGAGTACCGATAAGGGAGATTTCACTGTCAGCATAAAGTTGAAGCAAGCCGACGGAGGACACCACTGGTGGTACAGCGAATGGTAGCAAAATCAATACGTTAATGAGCTTGTCGAGCCTTGGAAAGTAGTAAAACACCACGAATATCGCTGGCAGAACTAGAATCACACTGAGGGTTAGCGAAGCAATACAAATAAACAGCGAACGCCCAAACGCTTGCAAAAAGCGTGGGTCGGTCAGCAATTTAACGTACCAATCAAAAGTGAAACCATCTGGAAGCACCGTGGCGCCCCAGCGTGATGAAAGCGAATAGACAAAGGTCGCTAAAATCGGGATGAGCATGATCCCAACAATGGAATAAACCACCGTTTTATGGAATCGAGTATTAACGTTGTTCATGACTACTTCCTACCTGCATAGCTTTTCGAAATGAGCCATTGGTTAATCACTGTGATAAAGGCAAGTAACGCCATTAGAATCACCGAAATTGCAGCGGCGAGATTAGGTTCAAGGAACAGGTCTCCCGATACCAGACTCGCAATTCTAATTGTGATGACGTTATAGTTACCGGAGGTCAGCGCATAAACACTCGCATAAGCGCCAATTGCGTTGGCTATTAAGATAATAAAGGTACCGAATAAGGCTGGTGAGAGCACTGGCAGAGCGATTTTCGCCCAATACTGTGATGTTTTGGCTCCCAGTAGCGCAGCAGCTGCTTGCCAATCATCGCTCAACGCGTCGAACGCAGGGTAGAGCAACAACACCGCCAGCGGGATTTGGAAGTAGATGTAAATGGCCAGCAGACCCCATTTACCATAAAGGTCGAAATCACCGAGTAAGCCATACTGCTTGAGCAAAAGGGTAATCGCCCCATTGGTGCCCAAAATAATGATAAAAGCGAATGACAGAGGTACGCCTGCAAAGTTGCTGCTCATGTTCGTAAACGCAATCACACCGTCGCGGACTTTAGAATCGACTCTGCGCAGAGAAGAGACCAACAGAGTCGCAATGGCTAAGCCAAAAATGCTCGACCATACAGCTAACCACAAACTGTTGCCAAACGCCTGCATCATAAAGGCGGAGTCGAGCACTTCAATGTAGTTATCGAAGGCAAACTCGCCATCGTAGATAAAGCTGTTTAACAGTACCCAAATCATCGGTGCGAGTTGAAATAGATAGAAAAACAGTGCGAAAGGCGCCAACCAAATGGCTGGCTTAAAGCGCTTTAACCAAGTACTTGCCAAATTTGAACGTGATTCGCTAGAGCTTGGAGAGAGGACTGAACTGCTCATAGTGCTAACAATTCCTGAGTGTATGGCTTCGTGTGGTCAAGGTTTAGCAATTGACAAACGGTGCCACAAATATCAGTTTGCTTAATATGGCAATCTTGATGGGTAAACTTATCACCAATGACAAACAGGGGAACTTCTCGCTCTTCAGGCAAAATCCCACCGTGAGAAAGATCGTTGTTCATGCCATGATCGCTGGTCACAATGATTTGATACCCATCAGCAAGCCATTGTTCGATGTAGTTGGAAAGAATAATGTCTGCACCTCGCGCACAATTGCGGTATTGGCGAGAGTCTAGGCCAAACTTATGTCCTGTATCGTCGATATTCATCGGATGGATCAATAAGAAATCAGGTTGATAGTTGCGACGTAAATACTCTGCGTCCAGGAACAAGGCTTCATCAGGATAATGATCCCAATGGTAAAAGCAGCCATGCTGGATATTCAGGGTTTCATCATGCGTGAAACGATCGCGAACAGGTTCAAATGGTGTGCGATTATAAAGCTCACTTACCCAATGGTAGGCAGCCGCAGCGGTCACTTTTCCTTGGGCTTTTGCCAAACTGAAAATGGAATCGTGTTTGGATAGACGAACGATATTGTTGTTTACGATGCCGCTTTCTACAGGGCGAACGCCCGTTAAAATGCACTCATAAAGTGGGCGAGACATAGAGGGCAGCTCACACTGCACAGGATAAAGCGTTGCGCGAGTTTCTTGTTGGGAACGACTTTGTTCTAGAAGACCATTGAGGTAGCCCATGCAATCACGGGCTACCTGATAGTTCAGTCCATCTAGAACAACAAGGATGACCTTATTGCTCATAACGACTTACTCTTATTGCTGGTGGATTAAGACACTTTCTTGCCATTGACGTGGCAGCTTACGTGCGGACTTTTCCCAAGCTGAGAAGTCAGTCACTGGGTGAACATTGCTGTATTGGTCATTAGCAATTAGCTTGTCTTGCACTGCTTGAGGCAGTGTGATGTTGGTGCGGATTGGACGCGCATAACCTTCTGCTAAGTTGATTTGCCCTTGATCGCTGAAGATGTATTCACGAGCAAGCTTTGCTGCATTAGGGTTCTTCGCGTATTTATTGATTATGGTTGTATAACCAGAAATCACAGAGCCATCTTGAGGAATGCTCACTGTAAAGCGGTCGCGGTCAATTTTGTCGCGGTAGTTCAATGCATTGAAGTCCCACATGATCGCCACTTCCACTTCGCCTTTTTCTAGGTTGGCGATGTTCGGATCGGTAAATGAAAGACGACCTTGCTTCGCGAGTTCAGAAAAGAATTTGAGCGCAGGCTTGAGGTTGGATTCGTCCCCACCGTTGGCGAACGCTGCGGCGAGAACCGCGTTGTTTGCCTGTGCTGCTACGCCTACGTCACCTACGGTCACTTTGTAGTCGCCTTTTAATAGGTCATCCCACGTTTTTGGCGCGTCTTTTACGAGGTTATTGTTGGAGATAAAAGAAATAGTGCCAGTGTAAGCAAGTGCCCAATGACCATCTTCGTCTTTTGCCCAATCTGGGATGTCATTCCAAGTTGTTGGTTTATATGGCTGAGTGACGCCTTTTTTAACCGCTACACGTGCGAAGGCAAAGCCTACGTCACCAATGTCTGCGGTCGCGTTTTTCTTCTCAGCTTCGAATTTTGCGATTTCTTGAGCCGAGCTCATATCCGTGTCTTGGTGCTTAAGGTTGTAATTTGACTTTAAATCAGCCCAAGTGTCTTTCCAGTTTGCCCAACTGTCAGGCATACCCACACTGTAAACCGCCCCTTCTTTTTGTGCTGCAGCTACCAAAGATTCAATATCGGCTTCTTTCGCTACTGTTGGCGTAGCGAGCGTTACCGCAATGATTGCCGCTGGTGCGGTAATTGAACGACTTAGCAAAGTTTTCATTGTCTCCATCCTTCTGGACTAGGTCAGTAAGTTCGCTTTGTATGCTATGGATGGAATGTGACGATTTAGCGCAAGTAATTTGACAGTTTTGCTGATTTTATATGGCACTTATATTTCATACGTTCAGTATGTGTTCTGTTGATTAATGTCATATTTTTGTTACGTAAACGCCTTATGTTATTCGTCAAATTATCGTTGGACTAGATCAGAATGAGAGCGACAGGCACCGGACAATTTGGTACCCAATTAGGAAAAATTAGAAGCAGCTTAAAACAGCAGATTCTTTCCGGCATCATGTCGGAAGGACAAAAACTGCCGTCAGAGAGAGAGCTCAGTGAGCTGTTTTCTACGACTCGAATCACTATCAAAGATGCGTTGGTGTCTTTGGAAACGGAAGGTCTTATTTATCGAGAAGAGCGCCGGGGTTGGTATGTATCTCCTGAGCGTATCTGTTACAACCCGTTGTCTCGTTCTCACTTCCATCAGATGATTCGAGAGCAGCATCGTATTGCAGAAACTAAGCTACTCAACGTGCGAAGTGAAATGGCCGCAGGTGAGTATGCCAAATCGTTAGAGGTTGAGCGAATTACCCCAATTTATGTAATTGAACGGTTACGTTTTATTGATGGGCGAGCGGTATTGTTTGTTGAGAACGTGCTCAAAGCGGCACTGTTTGAGGGTATATTGTCTGAGAACCTCACCATGTCCCTGACAGGCATTTATCGTGAGAAGTATGGTTACGAGACAAAGCGCTCTCGTTTTGATGTGATTCCCACGTCAGCTCCTGCTCATGTCGCTAAGGCGTTGAACCTAGCTGAAGGACAACCCGTTCTGAAAATTCGGCGGGTAAACTACAAACAAGATGGGCATTTAATGGACTGCGAATTCGAGTATTGGCGTCCAGACGCAGTGATGATTCGCATTGATAGCGTAGGATAAAGCGCAGAATTAAAAAGAGCCCAATGAAGGGCTCTTTTTCGCATATTGGTTAGAGAGGCGGTTTAAACGAGGCCTTGCTCTTTCGCCATTCTGCTTGCAATGCCGGGTGCTTTCCAAATGCTTGGCAGCAAAATGAAAGACACAGGTACGGCAGTAATTACAATGAAAGACTGCAATGCAGAAATACCACCAGAGCCCATTGAGATGAGCGCAATAGCGACAATACCCATAATCAGACCCCAGAACGAGCGAATCACTGCGTTTGGTTCTGTTGAGCCCGTCATCACTACACTGATTGTGTAAGTCATCGAGTCACCCGTCGTCACGATAAATGTTGTCGTTAAGATCAGGAACAGAACCGAAATGATCATTGGGTAAGGTAATTCACCAGTAATCGCTAGCAGTGCTGCAGGCAAGTTAAAGCCTTCAAACGCAGATGAAATCAAACCAGGGTTATCAAGTTCAAACGCAAGGCCACTGCCACCAACGATACTAAACCAGAAGCAAGTAATCAGCGGTGCCGCGATGCTAATAGACATGATTAATTGGCGAATTGTACGACCACGAGAGATACGAGCAATAAAGATCGCCATCATTGGGCCATAACCGATAAACCAACCCCAGAAGAATACTGTCCACCAACTTAGCCAGCCTGTATCACCACGGTAAAGTGCCATAGGGAAGAAGTTATCCACCATACGACCAACGCCTTGCACGTAGCCATCAACGATAAAGCTTGTCGGCCCGAAGAACAGGATGTAACCAATTAATAGTACAGACAAAATGATGTTGTAACGACTGACGATTTGAATACCCTTGCTCAAACCGCTCAGTGCGGAAAGGGTATACATCAGGATCGCCGCCATGATAACCATGCTTTGCGTTACGAACGTATCTGGCAGGCCAAACAATGAGTTTAGCGCGTAGCTAATTTGTAAACCTAAGAAGCCGATAGGACCGATGGTTCCTGCTGCTACTGCAATGATGCTACATGCGTCAGCAACATCACCAATCCAGCCTTTAATGGCTTTATCACCAAAAACAGGGTAAAGCAGAGTACGCGGCTTAAGAGGCAGGCCTTTATCGTAATGCAAGTGCATTAAGACAATGGAAGATAGACCACCAAGGATCGCCCAAGCTAAGAAGCCCCAGTGCATAAAAGACTGAGATAGGGCATTGATTGCGGCAGTTTTCGGTGAGGCTTCCCCGTATAGAGGCGGAGCAGTCACAAAGTGCGCGATAGGCTCAGCTGCGGCCCAGAACACACCACCACCTGCAAGTAGAGTACAGAGTACGATTGACAACCACTTAAAGTTATCAATATCAGGTTTCGCTAGACCACCTAGGCGCACATAACCAGTGCGACCAAACGCAAGAGCCAAACCAATTAGGAAATTCAGAAGAAGCAGTACTTGCCAGTAAGCTCCGAAATATTTAGTAGCAAAGCCGAAGCCGGTGTTAACCATTGCGGTTAGAGAGTCGGTATTCGTTAGAGCAAGTAAAACGAATAGAGTGAGGAAGCTACCACTTAACCAAAAGACAGGATTGGTGAGTTCGAGGCGCTTGAGTAAAGATGGGGGATGAATAGCAGAATAGTCAGCATCCTGAATAGGCGCTGTGTGGGAGGCGGCATTCGTCATATTTGACATAATTACTTCGCTTTTTAGGGCTATGAAGCCGTGCATTTCCCCTCACATCGTTTCAACGAAAAGTGTGAGGATGTTCAAAAAGCTGATGATGTTAACATGTCGAAGTTGCAAATATAACCTTAGATTTCGATTAATTTTTAACAGGTTAGCCAAGTTGCTGATTTTTGGGTAGAGATCAAAAGAAAGAGTTTTTACGTGAAATGCACCGCATTTCGTATGTAATTAACATTTCCCTTGTTTTTGCATGGGATTGTCAGGATTACATTGAGAAAACATGTTTTTCCCAAGCTAAGGTTTAACTCGATGGCTCACTTCGAACTTAACGGGCAGTGGATGCTTACCTCGCCACAGCGTCCCAATCTTGAAATTCCAATGTTTATTCCGGGCGATAATGTGTCGGCGCTTTTACAAACAGAGCAGATTCCAGATCCTTATTTTGCCGATAATGAAAACAAAGTTCGATGGATTGAAGAGTGTGAGTGGCATATCTCACGTGAGTTTGACGTCGACGCGTTTACGTTGTCTGCCAAGCAAATTTGGATGACGCTAACTCGTGTCGATACATTGGCAACCTTCTATGTTAATGGTGAGTTAGCACAAACTTGCAGCAACATGTTTACCCAGCAACGTGTGGATATTAAACCGCATTTAAAGCAAGGTACTAACACGATTCGGGTTGAGTTTGCTCGGGTGGATTTAGAAGGTATCGCAAGAGCAAAAAAACTGCCATTTCCTATTCCATCGGCAATGGGCAACAACCAAATTCCACACATGAACTTGATCCGCAAAACACAGTGCCATTCCGGATGGGACTGGGGCATTTGCTTGATGGTATCGGGTATTTACGACCCCATTCAAATCGACATTGTGAATGAGCTTTGGCTCAAAGGCTTCTCGACAGAGCAGCAATGGCAAGCCGATGGGAGTGTGTTTCTTGATGTAGTAGTTGAAGTGGAAACGGACAGTCAACGCCATGAAATGATGGTTGAATTTAATGGTGAGCGTCAATGTATTCAAACAAAAGGAAGTGGTCACTATCATTGCCAGTTCCACATTTTGGAGCCTCAACGCTGGTGGCCATCGGGTTATGGCGAAGCGTATCTCTATCCCATTACCATTTCTTGCAGAGAGCAAAAGTTAACGCACAACATTGGTTTGCGTCAGCTAACTCTAAATAATCAAGCTGATGAGCACGGCTCTGCAATGGAATTTATCGTCAATGGCGTACCGATTAATGCTAAAGGTGCCAACTGGATCCCTATTGACGCAATGCCGGGGCGAGAGTGCGAAACACGTTATCGCAACCTTTTGCAAAGTGCGGTTGACGCCAACATGAACATGATTCGCGTATGGGGCGGTGGTCAGTACGAGAGTGAAATCTTTTATAACCTTTGTGATGAACTTGGCTTGTTGGTGTGGCAAGACATGATGTTCGCCTGCTCGTTGTACCCATCAAACGACGAGTTTTTAAAAGAGGTAGAAGAAGAACTTAGATTCCAAATCCCGAGGCTCAAGGAGCACCCATCAATCGCACTTTGGTGTGGTGACAATGAAGTGATTGGAGCTATTGGTTGGTATGACGAATCTAAGCGCAGTAAAGTCAAATACACGGTTAACTACGATCGCCTCAACCGCATGATTGAGAAGGAGATTACCGAGCAAGATAGCACTCGCCGTTTCTGGCCAAGTTCCCCATGTAATGGTGAACTGGATTTCGGTGATGCGTGGCATGATGATAGTAAAGGCGATATGCACTTTTGGGACGTTTGGCATTCAGGAAAATCATTCAGTGCCTACCTTGACGTGAATCCTCGTTTTTGCTCTGAGTTTGGTTTTCAATCTTGGCCATCTTTTGCTGAAGTTAAGCGGTTTGTCCCTGAGCAAGACTGGAATATTACATCCCCAACTTTCGAACAACATCAGAAGAACCCGCGTGGTAATAGTATTATCACAGAGATGTTCACGCGCTATTTTCGTTTTCCCTCTGGATTTGAGAGCATGCTGTATTTAAGTCAAGTTCAGCAGGCAATCGCGATCAAAACTGCATGCGATCATTGGCGTGCCATTTCTCCAGTTTGTCGCGGCATGCTGTACTGGCAACTCAACGATAACTGGCCTGTCAGCTCTTGGTCTAGTTTGGAATACAGTGGTCGATGGAAGCAGTTGCACTACCATGCAAAACGCTTTTTTGCGCCGCAGTATTTGGTATTTTCCGAGCATACAGGCAAGTTGAGCCTACATTTGCTCAATGATGCGAAAGAGTCCGCAAGCGTCAACGCATTGCTCAAGTGGGTAGATTGGCAAGGGGAAGAAAAGCAATGTTGGAGCTTAGAACAAACAGTCATAGCAGACAGCAATACGATTTTGTGGCAGTTGGATGAATTGATCGAGAAGGATGAACTTACGTCAGGCTTCTTCTATGTTGAAGCGCAAATCGGTGAAGACAGAATAAGCAACACATGGTTTAGTACTCACGAGCTAAAAACCTTGCCGATAGCGAAAGCCAATATAGATGTCTCTATTGAAGGGAGGCGAATTACATTGATTGCGGATAAGCCTGCGTTTTTTGTTCATTTGGAGAGTGATGCTGATGGAAGGTTCAGTGACTCCAGTTTTACTCTGTTGGTCAACGTTCCAATGACGGTTGAGTATTTAGGTGATGATGTTTCAGGTATGCAGCAGTCGTTGAGGGTATACCACCTTAATGATTAAAGCGGGTATAGAACATCTACATGCTGACAACTAAAAAGGGAGCGTTTGCTCCCTTTTTAGTTACCAAGTATCCGTTATTAAGCTCAGGTTGAGACAGAAGACTATTTAAGTTTCTGATGGACCCGATAGCTAACGACAAAGCCAATGTAGAATAGTGCAGCAAGAGTAATCATTGCCGTCGCGTACGCCAGTAGGCTGTTTAACCCTAAACCAAAAGCCAGAGTGAAGGCGATACCATGAATGGCTTCCGCAGGGATTCGGTACCAAGCAGAGTGGACGGAAGATCCAAAGAGGATAAAGGTACTAAGTAAGACAATCGTGCCGCCTATAAAGCCGACCCATCTGCTGTTGTTCATGTTGCAGTCTCAGGGGTTACCGAGGTAACGTAACAAAATATTTCAGGATCGTATTATACAACCGATCATCGCGAAAAGCGCTAGAGAAATTTCGCGGATAAAACAGAGTGTTTTAATTCGAACAAAAGAATACGACCATAGCCAACTTAATACAGGAATAACAAAACATGTTGAGATTTATACAACGTCGCCGCATTAAGAAAGTGATTAAACTAATGAGTACCAGATTGGTGGTGGGATACGGCAGTCGTGAGTACTTTTCGGTTGGTCAGGTAAAGACGAGCACCAGCGAGTTAAGCGCGTGCCAACAAAAAATTGCGTTGGCGTTGTATGCGAATCCGCAAGATCTTGATTTGGAAAATCAACCAGAGTTGCAAGCCATCCGCTCTGATGTAGCGCATGACTTCTTCGCTGGTGTCGATTATACCGCTCAAGATGTGTTTAATTTACTCGGCTCTGGTGGCTGGAAAGGAGGTCGAATGGAAGATGGAATGTCTCATCATTTTGGTATGCACAGTCGCTATTAAAAACATGCGTTAATTTTATAAATTCGATAAATATTTTTGCTGTTAAAGATTAATTAAATTTTCTTTCAATTGGGTAACAATTACCTAATTATGCACCCGAATCCCAGCGCGTCGCTGGACTGGTTGGATTGCATACCATGAAATTAATCATCAAAGGATTGGGGCTGAGTGCTCTTGTGCTCAGCATGTTTGCTCATGCAGATAGCAAAACGTTGAACGTTTATGCATGGGGTGGCTATTTGCCGGAAGCATCGTTAAAAGCGTTTGAAAAACAAGAAGGCGTTACGATTAATTATTCGACCTTTGAGAATAATGAATCAATGTATACCAAGCTAAAATTGCTAAAAGGTTCTGGTTACGATGTGGTTTTTGCTTCTGCGTACTTCATTGAAAAAATGGGTCGAGAAGGACTGCTTTCGAAAATAGATCACGCTCAAGTGCCAAACATGCAAGACACAATGGACGGCTTACTTGGCCAAGCGCACGATCCGAAAAATGATTACTCATTGCCTTATATTTGGGGCATTACCGGGATCAGCTACAATGAATCCATGGTTGAGCAACCAGTGACAAAATGGGCTGACTTATGGGAGTCACAATACGAACAACAAGTCATGCTGATTGATGACGTTCGCGATGTGTTCGGTATGGCGCTGAAGAAAAATGGCCATAGTGTGAACACCAAAGACGAAGCAGAAATCAAACAGGCTTTCGATTCTTTAGTGGCACTGAAAAATAACGTATTGCTGTACAACTCAGATGCACCTCAAGTCCCTTACGTGTCCGGTGAAACATCGGTCGGCATGCAATGGAACGGCAACGCATTCCAAGGGCAGGTTGAAATGCCTGAGCTGAAGTTCGTGATGCCGGAAGAGGGCGCGGTATTGTGGATGGACAACTTCACTATTCCGTCTGGCAGTAAAAACAAAGCATTGGCGCATAAATTTATTAACTTTATGTACCAATCAGAGAACCAAGCGGAAATCGTGACCAGTTTGGGTTATGCGTCGGCAACAAACGCTGGGCGTGACAAATTGCCAGAAGAGTTGAAAAACAACCGTACTATTTTCCCTTCATCAGAAGACATGAAAAAAGGCGAGTTCATTAATGATGTTGGCGCAGAAACGTTAGCGATTTACGAAAAGTACTGGCAACGTTTAAGAACGCAATAAGCGACGTCTTTACCTATTTTTAGGCTTAAAATCGTTCAAATTTGGATTCCCCTCATCACGAAAGTGGTGAGGAGAATTTTTTACAGGCTTTGTACTGCGAGTGTTACTACGCGGCACGCTTTACGAGGCAGAAGTGCTTTTTACCGCGTTGCAGTAACCAGTATTGATCGAACAGTGGGAAGCTCAAACTTGGGTTATCAGCCGACACTTTTTCACCGTTTACACTAATGGCGTTGTTGCTGATGTGTTCGCGTGCAACACGCTTCGAACTTGCTAAACCCGACTCAACCAACAGCTCAACCAAATCTTGTTGTGCGCTCTCAATGCTTGGTAAACCATCCAACTCCAATTGTTTTAATTCACCCAAACTCAGTTGTTGCACATTACCGCTGAATAAAGCTTGAGTGATGCGCTCGGCGCTAGCTAGGCCTTCTTCGCCATGAACAAATCGCGTCATTTCCTCAGCGAGAATACGTTGTGCTTGCGGTTTACCTTGGCTTGTTTGGTCTTGCGCCTCAATGCTGGCAATTTCTTCGCAGCTCAAGAACGTGTAGTAACGCAGGAAGTGGTAAACGTCGGCGTCTTCTGCGCCAAGCCAGAACTGGTAGAACGCGTAAGGAGAGGTTTTGCTAGGATCTAGCCATACTGCGCCGCCTTCGGTTTTGCCAAATTTGGTACCATCGGATTTGGTGATCAGCGGCAGAGTTAAGCCAAATACTTGCTCACCATTTTGACGGCGAGTTAAATCGATCCCGCTGACGATGTTTCCCCATTGGTCATTGCCACCGATTTGCAAACGGCAACCGTATCGACGGTTTAGCTCGGCAAAATCGTACGATTGCAGTAGGGCGTAGCTAAATTCGGTGAAGGAGATACCTTGGTCAGGTCGTTGCAGGCGTTGTTTTACCGAGTCTCGGTTGACCATAGTATTGATCGAGAAGTGCTTACCCACATCGCGGAAGAAGTCGATCACATTGATCGCTTTCATCCAGTCAGCGTTGTTCACCATGATCATCGGCTTGGTCAGTTGGAGGTTCATCAACTGCTGAATTTGATTAGAAAGATCGTTAACCCAGCCTGAGACGATTTCCTCTGAGTTCAGACTGCGCTCAGTCGCTTTAAAGCTTGGGTCGCCAATCATGCCCGTTGCACCGCCAATCAAGGCAACAGCTTGGTGTCCGGCATCTTGAAAGCGCTTAAGCATAATCAAAGGCACGAGGTGGCCGATATGCAAGCTGCCAGCTGTAGGATCGAAGCCGCAGTAAACGGTTTGTGGCTGTGAGAGAAGTGTCTGAATTTCTTCCAAATCGCTGGCTTGTGCAATCAAGCCACGATCTTGTAAATCTTGCAGTAATGGTGTTGTCATTCTTTTTGTCTGTTTTAGTGGTTGTTACATTCAGACTAAAACGCGACACCTTTTCTCGATATATCCCTTAAGGGACAGTTTTTTATCTTGAATGGAGAATGAGGTGATTGAGGAAAAGCTGGAATAACTCACTCAATGAAGACACATTTAATTGCGAGTAAATTCGCTTTCGATGATTTTTGACCGTGCCTTGAACTAAGTGTAACCGCGCGGCAATTTCTTTGGTGTCAAACCCTTGAGCGAGAAGCGAAGCCACCTCTTGTTCGCGACGGGTGAGTGATTCTACGCCAAACGTTGCTAAAGCTTGCTCAATGGCTAATCGCATACTGCCAGAATAAGCACTCTGTGCAAAAACAGGCTCAGAAAAGGTAAATTCCGTTTGTTTCCAATGCTGCTGACAAAGCGACTGAATTATCGGGAAATAGGGCTTTAGCTTATTGATTTGTGGCTGAGAAAAGTATTTTCCATCAGTCATATATCCGAAGTACAGCATGACCCAACGGCCAGATTCAACTTCGACTAGCATGCTAAGCTCGTCTTTCCACCCTGTTTGATGATAGAACTGCTCGCAGTATGAGGTGAAGTCAACGCCTTTACGCGCCACGTCTTTGAGCGTAAATACGCCTTGTTGCTTTGTCTCGTTTAGTTTGAGAAAAAAAGGGTCATTTTGAAATGAGTCAGTAAGGTAGCGTTGAAAAAGTAACTCTCGCTCGTTCTCAATTGAGTCGTAGAGATAAATAGGATGTTTACCTTCTCGGTAACCTAAAATAACTGCGCAATCAAAATGAAAAAGAGTGCGAATGACACGCATAAGTTTAGGAGTAAAGTTAGGCGTGTTAAGAGCAGAAATTGCTTCTGCTAGCAGATTATTAAAGTTATTGTCAGGCATGGGATACCGAATTGCAGGTGGTTTTGCGCAAGCATAACCAAAAGCAATCCAACGAGAAAGGGAAGTCGCCATCTTCTGGTGACTTCCATAGAGAAAGTTGCGTAAGTGCTCAGTTTTGAGGAATCATATCCCCGTTAACTTATTGATAAGGGTGCATAACAACGGTTTTATTTAAGCGATTAGTTGCTATGCATTACTGCGAGTTAGTGAGCTCTTCGTTAACCCAATATTTAGAACCAGACACGTTAGCATCGATGAGCAAACCTTTAGCGTTCAACTGATAGACGGCGACGCCGCTGTTAAATTGTTTTGAAAGTTGCTCTGAATCTTCGCCCGCAACAGCAGAGGCTTCACTTGTGGCCTCCCATCCTTCGTTGACGAACGTATCAAAGTCTTCTTTGCTCTCAAACAGAACCACTTGTTGGTAAAATTTGCCGCCAGCCCCAAGTGCAACGCCCAAACCAAACATATTCATATAAGTGCGTTCTTCTGTTTCCTTATTCACTGCGACTCCTGACCCTGAGTTGGTGTGAAACAGCAAAGATAATTTACGAGAATCAAAGACCGCGTAGCCGTACGCGTTGTCGTAAATAGCTTTTGCCTCCGGCTTTTCATTAAATAACTTGAGCAAAGCGCTATCTGCCATTAAGTCCACGGCTTGGCGAGCTTCTTCTGGCGTATCGCCTTCCATCAGCTCATCAATTTTTTTGTCGGCAGCATCTATCCATTCTTTGCTTTTCTCGATGCTGGCTTCCGTCCATTCGCCTGCGGTATTGATCGCTTCCTCGGACCAGTTCGTGAAATCTTGCCACGCTTGTTTTGAAAACGCTTTGGTGTCGTCCCAAGCATCTTGTGCAGTATCAGAAACTGCGTCGCCAAGCTCAGACATTTTATTGGAAATTTCATCCCAATCGGCATAAGCAGGGGATGCCAGGAGCATCAATGTAGTAAGGAGTGCGATAGGCTTTTTCATCAAATTCTCTCTGGAGTTATCGATATACCATTCATTTTAGGTCATCAGACTTTGATAATGAAATTGACTAAATGACGAACTTGAGAGAGGAATCACGAACTGATTGTGAAATGACGTGTGAATAACAAAGCCCTCACAAGGGGAGTGTGAGGGCTAGAGTTTATCGTGTGTTACTTGCTGCTAACTTTACCGAGTTTTAACCAAGTATCGATAACCGTATCTGGGTTTAGTGATACAGAGCTAATACCTTGATCCATTAGCCATTCCGCTAAGTCGTCGTGGTCTGATGGGCCTTGACCACAAATACCAACGTATTTGCCTGCTTTTGTTGCCGCATCAATCGCCATTTGAAGCATCACCTTAACCGCTGGGTTGCGCTCATCAAATAGATGTGCGACATCGCCAGAGTCACGGTCAAGACCAAGCGTTAGCTGAGTCATGTCGTTTGAGCCAATCGAGAAGCCATCAAAGTACTTCAAGAACTCATCGGCAAGGACCGCGTTGGATGGCAGTTCGCACATCATGATGACTTTAAGACCCTGATCGCCACGGCGCAGATCAAACTTCGCTAGCAAATCAATCACTGATGCTGCTTCGCTTGGTGTACGAACAAATGGGATCATGATTTCAACGTTTTTCAGACCCATTTCGTTACGAACGCGTTTGATTGCTTGAGTTTCTAGCTCGAAGCAGTCTTCAAACACTGGAGAAATGTAACGAGACGCGCCACGGAAGCCAAGCATTGGGTTTTCTTCATGCGGTTCGTATGCTTTACCGCCAACCAAGTTGCTGTATTCGTTAGACTTAAAGTCAGACATACGAACAATAACGCGTTTCGGCCAAAATGCCGCAGCAATGGTTGCGATACCTTCTGTCAGCTTGCTTACGTAGAAATCGATAGGATCTTTGTAACCACGAATACGCTGAGTGATTTCTGCTTTTAGCTCATCGCTTTGTGCATCAAAGTTAAGTAATGCTTTCGGGTGGATACCAATCATCTTATTGATGATGAATTCAAGACGAGCAAGACCAACACCTTCATTTGGAATTTGTGCGAAGTCAAACGCGCGATCAGGGTTACCCACGTTCATCATCACTTTTGTTGGTAGCAGTGGCAGTTCATCAACAGAAGAGCGTTTTACGTCAAACTCAAGTTCACCTTGGTAAACGTAGCCCGTTTCACCTTCTGAACAAGATACGGTCACGGTTGCGCCATCGGTTAACTTGCTTGTCGCATCGCCACAGCCAACGATTGCAGGAATACCAAGCTCACGAGCGATGATGGCAGCGTGGCAAGTACGGCCACCACGGTTGGTTACGATTGCAGATGCTTTTTTCATCACTGGTTCCCAATCTGGGTCAGTCATGTCTGTAACTAGCACGTCACCTTCTTGGACTAAAGACATTTGGTCCAGAGAGTCAACCAAGCGAACCACGCCTTTACCGATGCGCTGACCGATTGCACGACCTTCAACCAAAACATCCGCTTTGTTTTGTAGCTCGTAGCGCTCAATCACGTTTTGTTCCGTTTGTGAACATACGGTTTCAGGACGCGCTTGAACAATGTACAGCTTGCCATCAATGCCATCTTTTGCCCATTCAATGTCCATTGGACGCTGATAGTGCTTTTCGATGATCATTGCTTGTTTTGCGAGCTCTTTGATCTCGTCGTCGTTCAATGAGAACGTGTTGCGCTCTTCATCAGAAGTATCAACGATATCAACTTGTTTGCCGATTTCTTGGTTATCTGAGTAGATCATTTTGATCAACTTAGAACCAAATGTTTTCTTAACGATTGGGTGTTCGCCTGCTTCAAGCATTGGCTTGTGAACGTAGAACTCGTCAGGGTTTACTGCACCTTGAACGACCATCTCGCCTAGACCCCATGAAGAGGTGATGAAGACAACTTGGTCGAAACCCGATTCAGTGTCTAGTGTAAACATAACACCCGACGAGGCTTTATCTGAACGCACCATACGTTGGATACCCGCAGATAGCGAGATGCCACGGTGGTCGAACCCTTGGTGAACGCGGTAAGAAATCGCACGGTCGTTAAATAGAGAAGCGTAAACGTGCTTAGTTGCTTCTAGTACTGCGTCGATGCCTTTCACGTTCAAAAACGTTTCTTGCTGACCAGCAAAAGAAGCATCAGGTAGGTCTTCTGCCGTAGCAGATGAACGAACTGCGACTGAAAGCTCAGGATTGCCTTCGATCAGTTCTTGGTAATTTTCACGAATTTCTTGTTCAAGGTCCGCAGGGAAAGGGGCCTCTAATACCCATTGACGAATGTTTGCACCTGTCTTACGCAGAGCTTCTACATCTTCAACGTCTAGTTCATCGAGTAATTGGTGAATACGCTCATCCAAACCTTCGTGGTCAAGGAATTGGTTAAACGCGTATGAGGTTGTCGCAAAACCATTTGGTACAGAAACGCCTGCGTTTGCTAGGTTAGAAACCATTTCGCCAAGTGAAGCATTCTTACCGCCGACTTTGTCGACATCATCCATGGATAGGCCATTGAACCAGAGGGTGTTCTTTTGCATGTCTTTCTCCAGAAACATTGCAGCTTAGTAGGGGGACTTAAATCGATCTAAACAATCGCATGTTGGCTGTTATTACACGTTGACCATACATTGCTTCATTTAGATTGATATCAAAGGCAAACGATTACGTTCTGGCTGAAAAAAATTCAAAAGAATTTTTAAAGCTGTGGTGAACCTAACTGAAAGCCAAACTGATTTATTAATATTATGTGTACCATCCTACTCAAAAGATTTTGAAAAATTAAACAGAAATGCAAATAAATAACCAAAGTCGTGATGTGTTCTATGTTTCTGACGGTACGGCGATAACATGTGAGACATTAGGGCATGTTGTTCTCGGTCAATTTCCGTTCATTCCTAACGAAAAAACCTTTCCGTTTGTAGAAAGCCAGGACAAAGCTACTGACGTAGTCAAAGAAATTGAAACTTCCTACCAGCGCAATGGCGTCAAACCTCTGGTCTTTTTCTCAATTGTCGTTCCAGAAGTACGTGAAATGCTGCTTGAAGCGCCGGCATACAGTTACGATGTGTTGGAGAGTATTGTGCAGAAAGTGCAAGACGACATTCAGATGGCACCAAAGCCTAAGTTGCAGCGTTCTCGCAGCGTGGGGAAAGATTCCGACACCTATTTTGACCGTATTGCGGCTATTGAATACACATTGGCGCATGATGATGGCATCACGCTAAAAGGGTTGGAACAAGCCGATATTATCCTGCTGGGAGTATCGCGCAGCGGAAAAACGCCGACTAGCTTGTACATGGCGATGCAATTTGGTTTACGTGTTGTGAACTATCCGTTCATTGCGGAAGATGTGAAGATGATGCGTTTGTTGCCTGAGTTTGAGATCCATCGTCATAAGTTGTTTGGGCTGACGATCGATCCCGAGCGCTTGACTGAAATCCGTGAAAATCGTTTGTCTGGAAGTGATTACGCTAGCACAGAGCAGTGCAAGCTGGAGCTAGACACTGTTGAGGCGTTGTTTAGAAGAGAGGCGATCCCATATATCAATACGTCCTCTCTGTCTGTTGAGGAAATTACTACGCGTATTCTGGAAAAAGCAGGAATGAAGCGTCGCTTGTTTGGCTAACAAGAGACGCTCATGTCGCTATGTGTAAGAGGAGGTAAGGTGTGTACCTCCTCTATCGAATGAGCCTTAGACAGAATTAATAGTATTGGAACATCTTTTGGATGTCTTGATAGTTTTTCGTCTGAGTCAGTGACAGCATCAGTAAGATACGTGCTTTTTGTGGGTTCAATGTACCTGCGGCAACAAAGCCATATTTGTCGTCATCAATTTCAGCATCCAAAGTCGTTGAGCCGCTAGGCGTTCGGGAGCTTCTTACAACAACAACGCCATCTTTACTCGCTTTCTCTAGCTCATCAAACACAGTGTGGTACAAGTTACCATTACCGACACCAGCACTTACGATGCCGTCAAACTTCGCATCCACAAAGGCTTTCACCGGCAAACTGGAGGCATTTGCATAGTTATAAACAATACCGACCTTAGGCAACTTAGTAAGCTTTGATACATCGAATGGGGTTTCTGTCGTATGTTTACGTTCTGGGCTTCGTTGATATTTGGCATCGCTATTATGAATGTAGCCGATAGCACCAAAGTTGGGTGACTGGAAAGTGCTGACGGAGGTTGTATTGGTTTTTGTCACATCTCGCGCATCGAAAATCGTGTCATTCATTGCGACTAGCACGCCACGTCCTTCTGAATCTTCATCGGTGGCTGTTACGACTGCATTGTATAAGTTGACTGGTCCATCAGCACTCATTGCGGTGGAAGGACGCATTGCACCGACGATCACGACAGGCTTTTTGCTCTTGACGGTCAGATCAAGGAAGTAAGCGGTTTCCTCTAACGTATCCGTACCATGAGTAATGACGATGCCGTCAACATCATCTTGATCGAGTAGCTCATTAACTCTTTTCGATAATTTTAGCCACACTTCATCATTCATATCTTGTGAACCGATACTGACCACTTGCTCTCCAGAAATATCGGCAATCTTGGTCATACTCGGCACCGCAGAAATCAATGATTCAACGCCGACTTTACCTGCTGTGTAGTTTGATTCTGTTGCAGATTGACCTGCGCCTGCTATGGTGCCACCAGTGGCAAGAATTTTAATGTTCGGAAGATCGGATTGCGCAAAAGAGAACGAACTGATGCATAAACCGAGGGTTATCGTACTGAGGCGGAAAAGATTTTTTGTCATGGGAATCACCTGCTTTTAGGTTAGATGTTGGTTGGGGAACAACCTCTATCCTAAAAACAGAACGGGAGAATTTTTGAGCACAAGATCAACAAATTGCATATGAAAATCGTGATCAACTAATCACTTAAAGAATATCAAATCAACCAGTTAACCTAATTAACGTGCTTCTTTAACAAGTGAGATGTGCTAGTAACGTGCACAACGTGTTAAGTCCTATAATTTATTGATTTATAAATAAAGGAGGTAGGAGTCTCGTGATGAGGTTATTAAACATGAATTTAGCCGTGCAATTTTCCAAAGTTTACAGTGTAAAAAAAGCGGCTTTACCCCGGAACAGATAAAAGCCGCTTGCCAATGATGTGTTAATTCACATCTTATCGCATAATCATTTGTTCACGACCAGGACCCACAGACACCATTTTTACTGGTACGCCCATCAGTTCCTCAATGCGTAGAACGTATTTCTGTGCTGCTACTGGAAGCTCTTCAAACTTACGACAACCTGTGATGTCCTCGCTCCAGCTTTCCATCTTCTCGTAGATTGGCGCAAGAGAGGCAGTTTGAGGCCAGATTGGGTTTTCGCTGTGGTCGCCTTCGTAGCCAACACAGATTTTCAGATCGTTAAGGCCAGTCAAACAGTCTACTTTCGTTAGTGCAATTTCAGTTGCGGCTTGCAGTTCAACGCCATTCTTCGTAGCGACTGCGTCAAAGTAGCCCATATCGCGTGGACGACCCGTAGTTGCACCGAACTCGCCAGCAAGTTCGCGGAAAGCGTCTTGCTCTTCCATTGCAGTGATCAACGTACCAGTACCCACTGATGAGCTGAAGGCTTTTGCAACCGCAATAACGCGTTCAGGACGAAGTGCCGGAAGGCCACTACCGATACCCGCGTACATTGATACAACATTAGAAGATGTTGTCCAAGGGTACTCACCGTAAACAAGGTCACGACCCGCGCCAAGCTGCGCTTCGAACAAGAGAGTTTTGTCTTTCGCTTGTAGTTCTTTTAGAGGAAGCGTTACGTTGCAAATTGAATCGCGCCAAGGTGCAGACACTTCTAGCAGCCAGTTCGCCAGTTCTTCAGCGGTTTGTTCAAACTCGAACGTCGGGTAAAGTGCACGCAGTTGCGGCAGTTTCCAATCCATCATGAATTGAAGGCGTTCAACCAATACTTCTGGTTGCTTCAACCAACCAACTAGGATGCCTTTCTTCATTACGCGGTCACCGTAAGCAGGTGCAATACCTTGACGAGTTGAACCGTATGCTTTGTCGCCTAAACGTTGTTCTTCTAGCGTATCTTCTAGTGCGTGTAGAGGTAGACACAGTGTTGCGCGATCAGAGATGCACATATTCACTTTTACGCCCGCTTCTTCAACTTCCGCAATCTCCTGAGACAGCAACGCAGGGCTGATAACCATACCCGGACCTAACACTGCCAAACAGTCAGGGTTGAATACGCCACTTGGAAGCTGGTGCAGCTTGAACGTACCTAGATCGTTAACCACGGTGTGACCCGCGTTGTTACCACCTTGGAAACGAATGCTCGCAGAAGCTTGCTCTGCCAAAAAGTCAACGATGCGGCCTTTGCCTTCATCACCCCAGTTTGCACCCACAACAACGATAGACGACATAATTTAATCTCCAAAAACAGATGCAAAAATCTTAAGGTGTTCGCCATAATAAGAGAAATTAATTATACTCATTAACTTGATAAGAATTTCATATCGGAATTGGCAATGTTAGATTTGAACTGGCTGCGAACCTTCGTAACTCTTGCAGAGGTAAAACACTTTGGTAAAACAGCGACGGAACTGCACATGACGCAGCCGAACGTAAGTTTGCATATCAAGCAGTTGGAGCAAGCCACGCGCACGAAATTGATTGAGCGAAATCCCGTGCAGTTGACGCAAGCGGGGAAGCGTTTGTTAGCTACGGCGCAGCGGATGCTTAATGAGCTGCAAATTTGTCAGTCGGATCTCAATGCCATCAACGATCTTACGCAGGGGACGCTTTCTATTGCGGCGAGCGATATTGTTTCACGTTTACTGCTTATCAAACCATTTCAGCAGTTCAAAAGTGAATATCCGGGGATCGACTTGGCATTGTTCAATACCACATCTTCTCAAGCGGTGGATTTGGTGAAAAGTGCGCGTGCCGATATCGGCTTTGTTATCGCACAAAAAGAGAGTCAACCGCTGCATTTTACGCCTCTCACGCAAATTCACTGGTGTGCGTTTGGCGATAACATTTTTGAGTGGCAAGACAATCGAAAAGAGAGCCAGACGCTGATCCTGCTAGGGCACGATACTCGAACCCGAGAGCTGATTGATGCGTCTTTACCTGAACTAAATCTGCCTAAGCATCGCGTGATGGAAGTGGGCAGTGTGGAAGCACAAATCGACTGGGCGGAAGCGGGGTTTGGGACTGCTATTGTGCCGGATTTTTCGCTCGATCCGAGATTAAAGCTTTCTCGAGAAGTTACGCCTTTGCCAAGTTTTCCAAACACTGATTTCGGCTACATCGTGCGTCAAAATCAGGTGTTATCCAAAGCGGCAAAACAGTTGTTGGCTTGGGTTGGCGAGAATGTGTCGGTGGTTGAGGGCTAAGGCGATGAAAGAAAAGGCCATGAAAGAGACGAAGATTACGATTTCGCTCCCATCCTTGATTCACCGTATTGGGGGCGACCATGCCAAGCGAGCGAAAACACTCGCAGCAGAAAAACAGTGCGATCTTAAGCGAATTAGACGATCTCGTCACTGGCAAATCTCGGGCGAGGCTTTGGATGTAAAAGCGTTTTTAGAGGATCTCAAAAACGAAGAAGCAGAGACGATGCGATTTGCGATCAACAAGATCGAACAAGCTCTACTTGCTCACCAAGACAAATTGGAACCTTTGGACGTGAAGTTGATACGTTTGGTGAGACAAAACCCAAACATCACCCTAGCGGAGCTGATGGCTGAAACGAACTGCACGTTAGTTCAAGCTCGCACGGTACGATTTGGTGCTGAGTTGCTTTAAGATCGGTTTGTGGTTTACTCACTTTATTAACAGATGTTAGGGTACCGATCAAAATCACTCACTAAGACCATTTTATTATGGATATTTGGCAGCTTCTCCTTTTTATTCCTGCTTGCTTCGCTCTAAATATGGCTCCAGGCCCAAACAATTTATTGGCAATGAATAATGCGCGTTGTTACGGCTTTAGGGCCGCGTTTACGGCCAGTTTAGGCAGAATTGCTGCTTTTTCAGCGATGATTGCGTTGTCTGCATCAGGTCTGGCTGTGATTTTGTATACGTCAGAAATGCTATTTTTGGCAATAAAGTTGGTAGGAGCGCTGTATCTACTGTGGATTGCGTTTAACCTTTGGCGTTCAGAGTCCAGCCCGATCTCTGACTTGGACAATTCGCGCAATTACGCAGGACTTGCGAAGCAAGAATTTACGCTTGCTGCTGGCAACCCGAAAGCGATACTTATTTTTACTGCATTCTTGCCGCAATTTGTTGATGCCAATGCCAACGTTCAAGAGCAGTTTTTTGCCCTTGGCTCGACGTTTTTGATATTAGAAATGGTCGCCATTTCAATCTATGCCATCTTTGGTTTGTACTTGAGGCACTGGTTTTCAAATCCAAAAATGGCGAAACGTTTCAATCGCGGATGTTCGTTGTTTTTAGCCGCATCAGGTGCGAATTTGCTACTAAGTAAGCAATAACAACACATCATCTCCGTAGATTATTTTTCTATAAAAAGAGCCGCTGATGTTACATCA
This sequence comes from Vibrio sp. Vb0888, assembly GCF_033338835.1. NCBI lineage: Bacteria > Pseudomonadati > Pseudomonadota > Gammaproteobacteria > Vibrionales > Vibrionaceae > Vibrio > Vibrio sp. Vb0888. Next base: position 705,204 of record NZ_JAWOTL010000001.1, on the reverse strand, counting down.
GCGGCTCTTTTCGTTGATGCATCGATTATTTATTGTTACCACATCAAATCGTCAGGCACGACGAAATCTGCGTATGGATCGTCTTCTGCTGGAATGTCCGATTCAGGTTCTTTTTGTTCGATGATGACGGACTCATCACGTTGAGCAATTTTATTCGCTACTCCACGTGGAATGACAACATAGCTTTCACCAAAAATTGCGATTGCCAAAATACCTTTGATCAACTGCTCGCGGATAAGTGAATCTACATAAAGTGATTTCACTAGCGTACCGTGAGTGAAGTTGTATTTGATGTCGCCATCTTTTAAGTCGATCTTGTTCATCTCAATCAATTGATTGATCTGCGCTTTGATCTCTTTGTTTAATCGCTCAGCATTTTGCTGCTCGCTCAATTGTTTATCACGCTCTAACTGTTGGCGTTTATTCTCTTCAACCGCCGCTTTTACTTCGCGTGCTTGAACGCGTGATTTTTTTGAGCCTTTCTTCGCTTTCTTTAGTTTCTTTTCATTAACTAAGCCAGCTTTCAGCATTTGTTCTTGAAGGGTAAGTTTTGCCATGTTTCATCCAGTTAGTGCGCAATTTTGGGCATTTTACCCACTATTGCCACTTGTAGTAAATAATAGTGCTTTCTATGGGTCTAAAATGTTTGGTTGGCTTGTTGTCTCTTTAATGGAAAGTGCAAAGCGGGCCTTCTCCAAAGCCCGCGAGCATTACTGAAATCTAGGTGGGTTATGGCTGCCACTGTTTAGATGTGACGAGGTTATCCATCACTTTGTTTACCGCTTGATGCGCTTTGTCGACAATGGTGTCTATATCGTTACGATTCGCGATAAGCGGTGGAGCAAAACCGAGGATGTCACCATGTGGCATAGCGCGAGCGATTAAGCCTTGCTCTAAACAGGCCGCCGCGATTTGCGGGCCTACTTTCAAGTTTGGATCAAAGTGTGCACGGCGGAGCTTGTCTGAAGAAAACTCCAACGCATGCAACAAGCCAACGCCACGAGTATCACCGACCAATGGATGATCGCTAAACGTCTCCGCCATGCGTTGCTGCAAGTAAGCGCCGACTTCGGCCGCGTTTTTTACCAAGCCTTCACGTTCAATGATATCGAGGTTGCAGTTCGCGGCTGCCGCTCCCATTGGGTGACCAGAGTAGGTATAACCGTGTCCGATAGCGCCCCATTGGTCGGTGCCGTTTTCTAGCACACTCCAAACTCGTTCACCGACGATCACGCCAGACAGCGGTTGATACGCTGAGGTTAACCCTTTCGCTACCGTGATGAGATCTGGTTTCATGTCGTAGTGCAGTGAGCCAAAATCGGAGCCGAGGCGACCAAAGCCACACACCACTTCATCCGCAATCAAGAGTACATCGTATTTGTCGAGCACTTTGCGAATCGCCTGCCAGTACCCTGCTGGTGGTGGCACAATACCGCCAGTACCGAGCACTGGTTCTGCAATCATTGCTGCTATCGTTTCTGGGCCTTCTTCCAAGATCATCGCTTCGAGTTGATCTGCGCAATATTGAGAGAATTCGAGCTCAGACATACTCTCGTCTTCACGGCGATAATAATATGGCGCGATGGTGTGTTTGATACGCTCAAGTGGTAAATCAAAATGGGCGTGGAACAGCGGCAAACCTGTCATTGAACCGGACGCGATACTTGAACCATGGTAGCCGCGGTCACGCGAAATGATTTTTTTCTTCTCTGGTAGACCACGAGCATTGTTGTAATACCATACCAACTTAAGTTGAGTTTCGTTCGCGTCGCTGCCTGACATGCCGTAGTAAACTTTGCTCATGCCTTCAGGCGCCATTTTGATGATGCGATCTGACAGTGTCACGAGCGCTTCGTTCGTATGACCGACGTACGTGTGGTAGTACGCCAGTTCTTTGGCTTGCTCATAAATCGCATCGGCCATTTCGGTCCTGCCATAGCCAATGTTTACACAATACAACCCGGCAAAGCCGTCTATCAGCTCGATGCCTTCTGAATCGGTGATGCGTATTCCGCTTCCGCTCGAGATAATTCTTCCCGGAAGCTCCCCGGCCGCATACTGCTTCAGGTGGGTTGAGGCATGAAATACTCTCTGACGATCGATCTCTAAAAGTTGTTGGGTTTTGTTACTCATGATCCTTCTCCTCGAATAATTGGATATCCATATTTCGTGTCTCAACTGCCACTGACGGTTGGTAAAGCGCCTAAGCAGCAGTATTTGATTTCGCTGTATTCTTCAAATCCGTGACGGCTTCCTTCTCGTCCAAGACCAGACTGTTTCACACCGCCGAATGGGATAGGGTGCCCTGTCATTTTGACGGAGTTCACGCTCACCATGCCAAACTCCAAACCGCGCATGCAGTGCCAAATTTGGTGAATATCGTGACCATAAGCATAGGCAGCTAAGCCGTACTCAGTGTCGTTGCTCATTTCAATCACGGTATCTAAGTCTTGGTAAGGCAATACGCCTGCCACAGGACAAAAATTCTCTTCGCGATACACCGCCATTTCAGGGGTTACATCGGCTAGCAATGTCGGCGCGAAGAAGTTTTCGCCTGGTACGGGCTGGTGGTATCCCGCTACCAATCGCGCGCCTTTGTCGAGCGCGTCACGCACCAAATCATGCGCTTTATCCACCGCAGTGCGATTAATAAGTGGTCCCATGGTGGTTTTTTCGTCTAAGCCATTGCCCAAAACGATGTGGCTCATTTCTTTGGCAAACGCTTCCAAAAACGCTTCGTACTTATCGTCAGGGACGAAAATACGGTTTGCGGCCAAGCAGTCTTGTCCTGCGGTTTGAAACTTCGCATCCACGGCGGCTTTGGCTGCTTGCTCGACATCCATATCTGGCAGCACGATGAAAGGGGCGTTACCACCGAGTTCCATACTGCACTTCTTCACGGTTTGTGCCGCGTCGCGTAGCAATAGTTTGCCTACTCGAGTTGAGCCTGTGAACGAGAGCGCTTTGACTTTATCGGAGTGACACAAGGTTTGTGACACCATCACCGCATCGCCAGTGATCACGTTAAACACACCAGGTGGAAAGCCAGCTCGATCTGCTAACTCTGCCAACGCTAACGCAGAAAAAGGCGTTTCACTGGCTGGCTTAATGAGCACCGGACAGCCTATTGCTAGTGCGGCTGCGGCTTTGCGTGTGATCATGGCATTAGGAAAGTTCCATGGCGTAATCAGTGCTGCGACACCAATTGGCTCGCGCACCGTTGATAGCTGCGCATTCGGAATATGACTTGGGATGGTTTCGCCATAACAGCGGCGTGCTTCTTCGGCAAACCAACGAACAAAGGATGCGCCGTAGTCAATCTCACCTACAGCATCACCTAGTGTTTTTCCTTGCTCCATCACCATCAAATGAGCAAGGTCTTGCTTTGATTCTAGAATCAGGTCGTGCCAACGCATGAGAATTTCAGCGCGCTCTTCTGCTTGCATTTTTCGCCATTGACGAAAGGCTTGGTCGGCTTCATCAATCGCTTGATAGAGTTGTTGCTGAGATAGCTTAGTGATGTAACCGATGACCGTGCCATCTGCTGGATTATCCACCGGATGAAATTGATCACCACTTACCCATTTGCCATTCACGTACGCTAAACCTCTCACCAAACGTACGTCTTTCATTATCGCCATCATGTCGTGCGAGGCTTTTAATTCTTCAGCGTGTAAGCTGTGCAGTGCTGTCATGAGTCCTTCTCCCAGCATCGTTGTCCATAATGAAACTGTAATGGAGAAGTGACCGAAGTAATTTCTGATACCGAGGTTTAAAACGTCAGAACTTTCTTTTTAGTGCCGTTAAATATGGTGTTTTTTCTGTTCACGCCTGATACGCATTTTCCCTTTTATAACAAAGCGTTTTGGTTTACTTCGAATGTGCTCGCATCACGTTTGATTGTTTTTGTCACAATGTAAGTAAAGTAGCGCTCAATGCCCACATCTGAGTCTAACCAGTTGTCGATAAGCCGCTGATATTGGTCGATATCTTCTGACTGAATTTTAAGGATGTAATCGATACCACCGCCCGTGGCATAGCAATCAGTGACTTCTGGTGAATGTTGAACCAGTTGCTCGAAGCGTTTGAACGCTTGGGCGTTGTGTTCTTTGAGCGTAACTTCAACCATAACCGACGTTCGTTTGAACAAAATATCGGTATTTACTTTTGCTCCGTAACCTTCAATGATGCCTGCTTCTTCCAGTTTTTTGACGCGCTCCCAGCAAGGGCTCACGGATAGGTTGATGGCCTCGGCAAGGTGAGATTTGGTGATACGACCATTATCATGAAGTATTTGTAGAATTTTTACGTCGTAGCGATCGAGGCGCATTATGAGTCTCCCTGTTGAATACTAATCATTTCATAAAGGCTGATGACTGGTCGCTGTTATAAGGTGCTTTCCAGTTTGCTTCTGGTATGCCATTTGTTTTGATTTCTTTAGTTGGCTTTTCAATCAGCCTATCTCGCCGCAGTCTTCGGCTATAACTGCGATAGTGTCACCGATATTCACCATAGCAGGAAAACGACGCGCCGCGAAAATACCATTGAGCTGTGACTTGTACTCAACGGGGGCGGTACCTGTGCGCTCGGTCGAGAAGATTCTCACTAATACATCGCCCTTTTTGACGGTATCGCCAAGATCAAATAAGTATTCTGTGATGCCGTGGTGTTGGCTTTGCACATAACAACTTGCATCAGGCATATCTAATAACTTAGTTGGTTGGGTTGGTTGTTCGTAGTCACCGGGCAAGTTGCCTGAGAAGCGTAAGAAGTTGCGAATGCCACGGTCGGAATAAGCGATGGTTTCTGGAGTGCTGGTTCCGCCTCCTCTTAGTTCGGTGGTAACAAAGATTTTTCCCTGAGACTCCACGGCAGTGTCATACAGGCTGGTGGCGTCCATTTCGAGCAAGATCATGGTGTAAGGTGCGCCAAACAGTTTTGCACCTAATATGCAGGCTTCTTCTTGATCGAGATTGTCGAGACGATGGGCAGCGGCGAACGGCACGATATCTAACGTTTTACCACCTGAGTGAATGTCTAACGCAAAATCGCACTTAGGAACTAGGTAACGAGTAAAATAATCCGCAATTTTCTCAGTCACTGTGCCTATGGGATTGCCGGGAAAGCTGCGATTTAAATTCCCTTTATCGATAAACGACGTACGTGAGGCATTTTGTACCGCAGGTAAGTTCATCATTGGCACAATAATGACGCGACCTTGTATTTGCTCTGCTTGCAGCGAGTTTGCCAATTTTAGCAGGCTGGTGATGCCTTCGTATTCGTCTCCGTGATTACCGCCAGTAAGCAGTGCGGTTGGTCCGTGACCATTTTTGATCACGGTGATAGGTATCATAATACTGCCCCAAGCGGAGTCGTCATGTGAATAGGGCAGCGTTAAAAAGCCGTGCTGTACACCTTCTCGGTCAAAGTCTATGGTGGCTGTGATCGAGCTTTTTTGCATATCAAGTCCTTTTAGTTCTCAGACCTGGCTCAACAGAGCTTAAGGTTTGAAAAATTAGTGTTTAACAAATAAGTGGCGTGGAAAATCACACAATGTTTTTGCTCCATCATGGGTAATGACGATACTTTCCGTTGTTTCTAACCCCCAATCTTTGAACCACAGCCCCGGCATAAAATGGAATGTCATGCCTTCTCTCAAGATGGTTTTATCGGTGTCTCGCAAACTCATGGTTCGTTCCCCCCAATCTGGTGGGTAGCTCAAACCTATTGGGTAGCCACAACGGGCACCTTCGCGTGAGAATCCCGCTTTATCGAGAACCTGGTTTAGTGCATTGGCGATGTCGGCGCAGGTATTTCCGGGCTTTGCCACTTTCAAGCCCGCTTCAAGTCCTAGAGTTAGGGCTTCGTCGGCTCGTTTAAACTTGTCGTCAGGCTCGCCAAGAAAAATAGTGCGTGAGAGTGGGCAATGGTAACGGCGGTGCGCCCCTGCGATTTCAAAAAACGTCCCTTCGCCTTTCTTGAAGGGTCTGTCATCCCAAGTCAGGTGAGGTGCGGAAGCATCAGAACCTGATGGCAAAAGCGGCACAATCGCGGTGTAATCGCCAAAGTGGTCTTCGTGCCCGAGCACGGCTTGGCGGTTAATCTCGGCAACAAGGTGGTGTTTCGGTAATCCTGGTTCAATCATGTCGAACGCGACACGGTGCATGTTTTCAACAATGCGAGCGGCACGGTACATGTATGCCAGTTCTTGATCGGATTTAACGGCGCGGCACCAGTTGACTAGTCCAGTTGCATCGAGAAGTTGAGCATTCGGTAGGTGCGTAGTGAGTGATTCGTAAGCGGTGGCGCTAAAGTAATAGTTATCTTTTTCTACACCGATACGACCACGATCCCAAAGGCGCGGAGCCAGTACGGCTTCGACCAGGAAATCCATCGGGTGTAGCGGCGGATTCATTACATAATGGTCTGGATAGTAGGTGATGTTTTCTGCCGACATATACGCAGTCCTGTATGCTCCGTTGGCATCTTGGCAGCGTCCAAACCAAACGGGTTCATCAGATGGACCAACAACGGCACATTGTGGCACGTAAAAAGACCACCCATCATAGCCTGTCAGCCACGCCATGTTAGAAGGGTCATGAATGATAAGGACATCCAATTCTCTTTCTTCCATCGATTGCCGAACTTTCGTTAACCGATCCTGGAACTCATCCAGTGTAAAATGCAAAGCAACGCCTCTCATATTTTCTCCTTGTTAGAAATCCGACGCCTTATGGGCCTTCGGAGACGCTGAGGTATTTCTACCTTCTACCAGCTAGCCAGATCTGCGTTAAAAATGATTGCAATTTACCTCTGGGGTTGTATTTGGATTGAACGATGCTGTTTAACATGTTTGTTTAACCCATACATTTCATGTCAATCATTACAATTGTGGTTTATTTTTGTGCATTTCACCTCGTTTTGTGAGTTAAAGTTCGCCATTTGTTAAATGGAAGTTACAATGAGCGTTAAAAATGAATCAATTAAAATATTGTGTCATGACAATTTCTTTGAACCCGATCATTCGGCCAGGCACCGCTAAATATATCTCCATTGGTAACTATCTTGTCGAATGTGTCCGCAGTGGTTATCTAAAACCGGGGACTCGATTACCCACACATCGTGAGTTTGCAGAGCAAATTGGCGTCAGCGTACAAACGGTGAGCCATGCATATGGTTATGCAGAGAAAAAAGGGGCGATCGAGTCTTGGGTTGGGAATGGTACTTTTGTCAAATCAGGTTTTGTGGATGAAAGTACGGACACGGAGTTCATGCTGACACAAGAGATGAAAGAAACGCCGGATGAAATTGATATGTCGATTGCACATCCAGTGGTGACCGACCGCCACATTACGCTTTTTAATCAGGCGTTAATGGAGATTGCTGGGCAAACAAACAATCGTGGTTTGATCAGTAAAGCAAAGCCGGTAACAGGTCAGCCTCATCATATTGAGTCAGGAGCACGATTTCTAAGTAGCCAAGGGCTGGATGTGGGTGCCGATCAAATATTACTCACAAATGGAGCATGCCATGGTTTAACGTTGGCTTTAAGCACAGTTGTTGAACACGGTGATTTAGTTGCTTGTGGTCACTTGGTTGATCATGGCTTGATCTCTCGCTCGAGAATGCTTGGATTTAAGTTGCAACCACTTGAAATGGATGAGTTTGGTATAACGCCGGATGCATTTGAATGGGCATGTAAACACAAACCAATCAAGGTATTGTGTTGCACACCTAGCATGGCTAACCCGACTAGTGCGCATATGGATCTTGCACGCCGAGAGGCGATAGCGAATATTGCGCAGCAATACGACATCTATGTCATTGAAGATGACGTGTATGGAGCACTAGAACCTAACCGTGTCCCACCCCTTGCCACATTGTTACCCGAACAAGCTTTCTATGTAACCAGTTTAACCAAAGTTGTAGCGCCAGGCATGCGCACTGGCTATCTGACGGTCCCACGTCATTTTTTGCAGCACGCGATTGGTCGTTTAGCCGCAACGAGTTGGTCTGCGACTCCATTACCATTTGAAGTTGCTCATTTGTGGATCGAGAACGGTATGTTAAATCGACTTATTCGCTTTCAAGTCAATGAGTTTGCCAAGCGACAGCGAATAGCAAAAGCCGCTTTAGAAGGGCATGTTTATAGCTCGCACCCGAATGGACAGCACATTTGGTTGAGACTACCCGAGCAGTGGAATAGCGATGATCTGGTTGCTTCGGCTAAGCGTTCAGGGGTGCAGATCACTGGATATAAACCGTTTGTTCTCGATACAAATCAGCCAATGCCTTACGTGCGAATCAGCTTGGGAGCAGAAACAAACCGAGGCTACATCAAACACGGGTTATCTGTGATTGCTGAAATTCTCGATACCAACCCTCCCACCTCACACTTTTTGGTCTGAGCGATAGGTTATCTATGCTTTTATCTGATGGGCTTAAACGTTTGTAACTGAGTTTTTTCTTGTCGCCATTGTCTCGGCGATTTCCCCGTCCAACGGCGAAAGTGGCGGCTGAAGACCGCAGTTTCTGCATAGCCCAGTTGCAACGCGATATCGGTAATACTCTGAGTATTCTCATGCAATCGCTGTTCGGCGAAATCCTGACGCACTTGTTGTAAAAGCTGCCGATAATTTGTGCCCTGTTGTTTCAGCTTGTTTTGCAGCATTCTCGGATGCAGGTCCAATGCTCTTGCAACGCGCTCAACGCTGCATTCTCCAGTCGATAGCAAACGACCAATCATGTTTGCCGCTTGGTCACTGAGATTGTTGGGGTAACGGGTTTGAAGCTCTTTGAGGTGCTGTTGAAAATGTCGCTCTAGTGCGTCTTCATCTTGGTGGTTCTTAGCGTTAAGTAGACTCGCTTTAAGTAGGATACCGTCAAATTTATCACCGAAACGCAGTTTGTTCTGCTGGGCAAATTCGCTCTGTTCTGCCTCGAAGCTTGCGTGTTGGGTCAGGTGTAAAGAGAAGTGGCTCGCTTCAATATCAAGCAGACTGGCAATAAACATCGCCAGATGCGACACACTGAGCTGCATCAGCTGTGCGATACCTCGTTCGCTGTGCACATCAATATTGAGCGACAACCGTACCCAATCATCTTGTGGCGTCATGTTGAGAGTGACCCCTGACGAATGCAGATAGAGAAAATCATTCACCCGCGCCAAGGCATCACCAACCGTTTCTGCGCGAGAAACCAACATCGGCAAATCGCCCAAACTTTGCAGGTTTTGGCGCTCGGCGAGTAACGCACCAAACAACGGTTGCTGACAACGAGCAGCCGCTTCCTCCAGCAATTCAGCCAACCTTGGATAAGCGAGATAGGTATCGGGATCGCGAAATTGCGCCGCAGACAGCCCGACGGCAGCCATAATCTCAACCGGATTCTGCCCTAGTTCGGAAACCAAGCTATCAAATTTATCGGCGGCGCCACTTCTTACGATATGCATGTCTCGATTTTTAAATGTTAACAAGTTGTAAATCGCAATATATCAAATTTACTTCGCAAAAGGTCAAGTGAGTGTCAGTGAGTTGATTTAAGTTACATTTTGATAACAACAACGCATGGATGAGAAGCAGTATGGAACTTATCAATAAAACGGCCATTGTGACTGGGGCGGCTGGTGGAATTGGCCAAGCCATCATTGCAAAGCTGAGAGAGCAAGGAGCCAAAGTGCTTGCTGTCGATATTTCGGAACAATCACTGCAAATGTACACAAGTTTTGACCCAAAGCAGTTGGGAACCTTTGTCGCGGACGTCACCGATTACCAACAAGTTGAAGCTATGGTGAAGTGCGCGGTCGAACAGTTTGGCTCGCTTGACATCATGGTCAACAACGCAGGCATTGGCGCGCCGAAACCTCTGCTTGACCACGACCCAATTGCCGATTTTGAGCCGATCTCTAAGGTCAACCAAAATGGCGTCTACTACGGCATTCTTGCCTCTGGAAGACAATTCCAAGCGCAAGGCACGCCGGGCGTGATCCTCAATACTTCTTCTGTTTACGCACGAATGGCGTCTGAGATGACCTTTACCTACAACGTCAGTAAAGCCGCAGTCGATATGATGACCAAATGCGCCGCATTAGAACTCGCACCATTGGGTATTCGTGTTTGCGCTGTCGCTCCGGGACGCGTTGATACTCAGATGTTAAGGCAATACGAAGAGATTGGCCTGTGGGACCACATCCGCAAAGAACAGATGCGTCAAAACTTCACACAACCAGAAGAGATTGCTGATGTGGTGGCGTTTCTGGTCAGCGAGAAAGCCAACTGTATCAACGGTTGTACCATCAGCGCATCTGACGGTTTCGAGAATTTTAAGTACCCACTTATGGGATAGGCGAGTACGCCACATTACAGCAATAGCGAGGATGTAAGTTATGTCATTACCAGAAGTTATTCAGCACCAAGATTTCTTATTAACTCTTAATACCAATGAAGAGTCGATCATCAAAGACGCATTACCGGGTGTGGATGTTTATCCCCTGTTTCTTGATCCAGAAAACGGGACTTGGGTGATTCGCGCCAAGTTCAAACCGGGCGTGACTTTACCTAAGCACTTCCACACTGGTGTGGTGCATTTCTATACACTGAGTGGCGCTTGGCACTACATTGAATACCCAAAACAAGTCCAAACCGCTGGTAGTTATTTGTATGAGCCAGGTGGTTCGATTCATACCTTTCACTGTCCAGAAGAGTCGGGTGGTGCAGATGGCTTTATGGTGATCCAAGGTGCGAACATTAACTTTGACGACGAGGGTAACTTCATCAACATCATGGATGCAGGTTGGATTGAGCAAGTTGTTATTGCAACAGCGAAAGCACAAGGCTTCACTGCGCGCTACATCAAACCGGGTGCGATTGCTGGCCTAAGCGATGAGCTAGCGGAGTAACCCCATGCAACAGATGAACAGTATCATAATGCAGGATGGTAGTGTCCGCCTGAAGCAAGTCGCAATCCCTCAACCTGCAGCGGGACAAGTGTTGGTTCGTAGTCTCGCCTGTGGCATTTGTGGCTCCGACCTTCACATTACTCGACACGCGGATGAGGTATTTGATGTATTCCACCAGCTCGGGTTGATGCCTGATGAAGCCGGTGAGCACGCTCAAGTGATGTTGGGGCATGAGTTCTGCGCGGAAATTATCGAATACGGTGCCGATACGCAGCAAACGTTGTCCGTTGGTAGCCGAGTCACCTCAGTGCCGATGTTGCTCAGCCAAAATGGCGCGGGCGTTGGTGTTACTCCGGGTACTTATGGCGCTTACTCTGAGTACTTCCTGCTTGATGAAGCGTTATTGCTACCTGTCCCAGACGGAATGCCATCTGAGGCGGCGGCACTGACTGAACCACTGGCGGTCGGTTTGCACGCGGTCAATCGCAGTGAAATCGAGACGGAAGAAACAGCGCTGGTTGTCGGTTGCGGTCCTATAGGGCTGGCTGTGATTGCTGCACTGAAACAACGTGGCGTCAGCAATATTCTTGCGGTCGATCTTCAGGAAGAAAAGCTGCAACTTGCCAGCGAGTTTGGCGCAAATCGATTGATCAACCCGACCAAGGAAGACGAGATCGCCGTTGGTGAGCAGTACGCGATGAACTCACGTCTGGTCATTTATGAATGTGTGGGCAAGCATACCTTGATTGACGATTTTATGCGCCGCGCCCCTGCCCGAGCGCGAATCGTCATCTCGGGTATCCATACGACACCCGCAATCATTAACTACGCGTACGCGACGGTAAAAGAGCTCGACTTGAGATTCTCTTACTACTACCAACCGCACGAGTTTGAGCAATGCCTACAAGCGATTGCCGAACATAAGTTGCCTTGGCAGAAAATGCTCACCGCCAAAGTGGGAATCGACGGTGTCGAAGACGCATTTACACAGTTAATGACGCCAAATGACCACATCAAAGTCGTTATTGAACCTTGGCGCTGCGGCGCGTTAGAAGTGATTTAACTCTTAGCCAGATTAAGCTAGCTAAAACCAATTTTAGTTTGGTGACAGCCCCAACCGTAGCAGCTAGGTTGGGGCTTTTTTTGTTAGGCTTGTTCTGCGCATTCCCGTTGCAGAGCAGGGTAATCGGTGTAGCCTCGTTCGTTTCCGCCAAACAACGTTGAGCCATCGAGTTCTGCCAACGGATGGTGATGTTGTAAGCGAGAGACTAAGTCTGGGTTTGCTACGAATGGCCGTCCGAATGCGACAAGATCCGCGTAGCCTTTCTCTAACACTTCGTTTGCTCGTTGAGGATCGTAGCGACCTGCGACAATGATAGCGTTGCGAAAGCGCTTTCTAAGTTCGATTCGGAACGTCTCTGGAATCGTTGGTGCATCGGCCCAATCAGCCTCGGACAAGTGCAAGTAGGCGATGTCACGATCCTGCAGTTGTTTTGATGCTTCCAAGATTGTTGGCACGATATCTGGGCAGTCCATATCTTTAAACGTAATAAATGGTGCCAATCTCACTCCAACTCGATGCGCACCAACAGCGGCGATAACTGCCTCCACTACTTCGATAAGAAAACGGATACGATTTTCTCGTGAACCGCCGTAGTTGTCTGTTCGGTGGTTTGAATTAGTTCTTAAGAACTGATCGATCAGATACCCATTCCCGCCGTGGATTTCTACACCATCAAAACCCGATTCAATGGCGCGTTTGGCTGCGTTCGCGAAATCACCGACAACTCGGTTGATATCCGCTTGTGTCATGGCGCGAGGCTCAACACAATCGACCATATTGCCGTTGCCTTGTTCATCTGCAATCCAAACTTGCGTCTCTACCGGAGCGAGCGCAGATGGTGCGATAGGCTGTTCACCATTTTGGAATGTTGGGTGAGACACTCTGCCCACATGCCATAGCTGACAAAACATCGCTGCGCCTTGTGATTTGACCGCTTGGGTCACACCTTGCCAGCCCGCCACTTGCGCATCGGTGTAAACGCCAGGGGTGAACGAATAGCCTTGAGAATCGTCCGAAATTTGCGTGGCTTCGGAAATGATCAGCCCGGCAGAAGCGCGCTGTTGATAATACGTTGCCATCATCTCATTCGGGATGTTGCCCGGCTGAGTGGTGCGTGCGCGAGTCATTGGTGCCATGACAATACGGTTTTGTAGTGACAACGCTTTTAGTTGAGCTGGTTCAAACAGCTTATTTGTTCTTTGTTGCATGTTGCGCTCCTCAGATAAGTACAGGCACGTTGGTCGCTTTACGAGCGGTTGCCATCCAGTGAAGTACGGCTGGATCCCATTGCACTTCGGGCGCACTGAAAAAGCCGCGTAGAATGGAAAACATAATGGCTTGATCAACCAGTGACGTTTGCTTTTCTGAACTTAGGTTGAGCAAGGGTTTGGTTTGTTCTATCAAAGCGGCGACTTCTTTCGCAATCGCAGGTGTATCGTTAATCAAGGCTTCAAAATTTAACGCTTCGGTTTCTTTTTTTGCACGCCATGCTTGTTTAGCGGTTTCTGTTGTAAATTCCGGTAACGTCATGTTTGACCAACGCGGATATCCGACTTTTTGTAGCGGTAAAAACGCTTGTTTTTGCCAGTCTAAAACCGGTGCTGAGGGTTGGCTGCTTTCATTTGAAGATGCCAATTCAAGGAAGTAGTTGATGATGTCTAAGCTTTCCGCCATCGCTTCACCATCGTCTTTGATCAAAAGAGGAACTTGTTTTGCGCCGATGATGTTTGTGGTGGTGCTCTCGTCGTCATAAGCAATGTTGATGACGTCGAGCTGAATATTCAGTATGCCTGCAACAAAACGGACGCGTGCGCTAAAGGGGCAATGTTCATAAATGTACAGTTTCATTTTTTGTTTCCTATCTCTTGGCTGGGTAGGGCGTGTTGTTGTGCGTTGAACAGCGTTACGGCGTTTAACTTTACCCTGTCACATAACGTTCTGGGTCTAAACAATGTCGATAGGGTCAGTATATGGATTCGACTTAATTTGATAATTGGGTTATATCTGAATTGATTATTCAGTTTTTCCAAATAATAAGGGCACGAAGGTGGATAAGTTTTCGGATATGACGTTGTTTGTTAGCATCGTTAAACATCAAGGTCTGGCAGCGGCGGGAAGGGAGTTAGGTTTATCTCCGGCTACGGTAACGGCAAGACTGCAAGCGATAGAAGAACGCTATGGCGTAAAGCTGCTCAACCGAAGCACACGCCACGTATCACTCACGGACGCAGGGGCAATGTACCATCAAGCTTGTCTGAACATCATTGATAGCGTGAAAGAGACGGAAAACTTACTGCAAACGGGTATTTCGGAAGTGCGCGGAACGTTGAAAATTTCAGCTCCACGAGATATTGGCAAACAAATTATTTCGCCGATGGTATCGGCTTTTTCTGAGCAATATCCGGATGTGACGCCTTATCTTTATCTTAATGACAATTTATCGAACTTGGCTGAATCGGGGCTCGATTTAGTGATTCGTTACGGTGAGTTAGCGGACAGTAATCTCATTTCGCGCAAGCTGGCGTCGAGTCAACGCGTGCTGTGCGCGTCACCTGATTACTTGGCGAAGCAAGGTGTCCCAAACTGCCCACAAGATCTCGCGGTTCATCGCTGCTTAGCCATGGTGCGCAGCAATGAAGAATTAAAAACGTGGCACTTTAAAGATGAAGAGTCTCACCAAACGATCACGGTCACGCCGAAGCGCTTTTCTGATGATGGTGAAGTGATTCGACAATGGGCGTTGGACGGTGCGGGGATTGCGTTGAAATCGATTTTAGATATTCAGCAAGACCTCAAACAACAACGTTTAGTAACGGTTTTGGATGGGTATATGAAAAACTTCAGCGCCTTCTCGCAAGGCGCTGAAGCGGATCTGCATGTCATTTATCAGAGCCGTCAATATCAACCGAAAAGAGTTCGCCTGTTTTTGGACTTTCTAGTTGAGCAATTTAGCGCGCTGAGTGATGCCAGCAATCAGCTCTAGATGCGATTCAGAGGTTTCTCGGCGGTGGCGATAAATCCCGACGGTGCCAGGGTTTGGTTCTTTTTCCATGGTTAAGCATCGTAAGCCAAAGGATTCCAAATACGGTTGCAGATGGCGAGTATAAGACATCACCGCGACGCTTTCTTTCAGTACATCAATGCTGGCGAGCAGAGAATCCACTTCGTAAGTCGGTCTGTCATCCAGTTGCTGCCTTTCGCGTTCATTTTGTTTCGGGATTGGGTTATCGATGACGTGAGCGAATTTCTTAGCGTCATAAGTGACCGAAAGAGCGGGGTATTCGTGCAGCATCTCTTCGGTGACGGTTTTACCTAGCAGTGGATGATTTGGGGAAACAAAATAGGCATCAACCGTTTGAAATAACGGAATAAACGTAACATCGCATTTAGACGACAAGCCGACAATCTCGTGGCCGATGAAGAATTCAATCTGTTCGTTGATTAATGAATCCATCAAGCCTAAGTGGTTGCCAAATTCGACGTGTGTAGATGCCGATGGCTGCTTGGTCAGATGTTCATTGAGTGCTTGTTTGACGAACAGCGGCCACCACGCATCGCCAGTACCCATTTTAATTTTTCCGACTTGATACTGTTTCCGTTCATCAATGCTTTGCATCATTTGGTTGTATTCATGCTGCATCGCGTTGCTATGGCGATAGAGGATGCGTCCGTATTCGGTCAACACCATGCCATTAGGATGACGTTCAAACAGCGTCACGCCGAGATTCTCTTCCAGCTTCTTTAAATTGCTTGTTACCGTTGGCTGGCTTAACCCTGCCATTCTTGCCGCAGCACTGATGCTTTGGCAGCGTGCAACCAGTAAAAATTGCTGCAGAGATTTGTCCATTTTCTTTCCCCTCTAAGAACGAGGGGTATTTTGCACAATTTCATTTATAAATCACAAATCTGTAATCTCATTTGATTGAAATTATGCGCATTTCATAGATCTACATCACTGTTGGGGTTTGACGTATAGATGTTATCTATAGCTCGCTCCTGACTTCCTATTTTCCCCTCAAAAGGGTGTTCTTTAGACTGTCGCCAAAACAACAATCTAAGGGATGAACATGAAACCGAGTTTTATTGCGCTTGCTGTCGCGTCTTGTATTGGTCTTGCTGGATGTGGGTCAGATTCTTCTGATGCGCCAGTGCCGGTCGACAAACCAATTATTTCAGCCGACTTATATTTACGTGGTTTAAATGGGGATTGGGGCACGGCAGAGCATGCCAAGCTAAACTATTTGGGTAATAACGAGTACGAAACCGTACTGCGCGTCGCTCGAGGTAGCAATCAGTTCAAGATTGCTGATCCGGGGTGGCAGATCCAATACACCTATTTTGAGGAGCCCGCGGCGTTCGATAAAGCTCAAGAGTACCTGCCAAAACCGGACACGAATGAAGCGTGTATGAACGATGATTGCAACTCTGAGATCACGTTTGAAGACAAAGGGTATTACAAGTTTTCTGTGAGCTTTGCCGATGAAAGTCGCGCGACAATGACTGTGACGAAAGCAACGCAAGAAGAAGCGGAAAAATACTACTCTGATGCGATTCTCGACCCTGCAATGGTGCATCAAGGGCATCAGAGTAAAGAAGTGAAACTGTTCGCCAATTACGATGACTCGAGTGATACCGTGATTTTCTCGGTGAAAGATCCTAAAGCTGAGCTGCGTGAATTTGGTATTTCAACGACGACAGAATTGCGTGATGCGCTCGACCAAGGCTTAGTGATTAATGAACAAACAGGGCCGCGAGTGGTATCGGGTGATGTCGCGTTTGACGCGTTGTTTGCGTTGACGATGAAAGAGCTAGACCAGCTTGCTGTTTCTGAAATCAAAGACGGCAATTACAACTACAACAACCCAATCAAAGCGGAAGTTTTTGAGACGGGCGCGAAGTGGCATTACGTATGGACGCGTGATTTGGCGTACGCAGCAGACCTTTCGCTTGCATTGATGAATCCAACTCGCGTGCAAAATGGTTTGAATTTCAAATTGTCCGCTTTCCGCGACACGACCGATCAGCAATACGATGGCGAGCAGATTGTGCAAGACACGGGCACTGGCGGCAGCTGGCCAATCAGTACCGACCGCACGACTTGGGCGCTTGGTGCAGAACGCTTACTTTCGGCATTGGATGGAGAAGAGTACAACCAGTTTGCTGAGCGCGCATATAACGCTATCAGTAATACACTTGAAGCCGATCGCCTGGCGGCTTTTGATGCGAAATCCGGTTTATACACTGGTGAGCAATCATTCCTCGATTGGCGTGAGCAAACTTACTCAACGTGGACGCCAAACGATGTCAATGCGATTGGTAGCAGCAAAGCGTTATCGACAAACGTGGTTCACTACCGCGCGATTCAGCTCGCGGCTAAGTTGGCAGAGAAGTTCGATTCAACCAACGCGGTCAAATACACCGAGTGGGCTGAGCAGTTAAAAACCGCTATCAACGACCAGTTTTGGAATGCCGAACGCGGTATGTACGTAAGCTATTTGTTTGACAATGGCAAAGACATCGCGGTCGACAAATACGACATGTTGGGTGAAGCGTTGGCGATCATCAGTGGCGTGGCAAGTGATGCGCAGGCGAAACAAATCATGGCCAATTACCCACACAGTGAGTTTGGCGTGCCGGTTTACTTCCCTCAACAACCGGATGTGCCTGTGTACCATAACCGCGCAATTTGGCCATTTGTTACCGCGTACAGCTTGCGCGCCGCGCATCAAACACAAAACGTGGCTGCGGCGAACAATGCCATTCAATCGTTGGTTCGTGGTACAGCGACCAATTTATCCAACATGGAAAACTTAGAGTGGCTTTCTGGTAAGTCATTCATCATCCATAGTGATCATGGCGAAGATCCGAGCTTGGATGGCCCAGTGATTAACTCTCAGCGTCAGCTTTGGTCTGTGGGTGGCTACTTGAACATGGTGGTAGAGACCCTATTTGGCATCCATACCGAAACAGGTAAGTTGGAAGTGAAGCCATTTATCACAAGTTGGGTGCGCAATAACTTGTTGGCTCAGTCTGAACAAATCACGTTGGAAAACTTTGCCTTCAAAGGAAAGAACTACTCGGTAACGATTGACTTGCCTGAAGTAAGCAAAGATGAAACAGGCTACTACCCAGTTGAAAATGTCACGATGGACGAAGAGGGGCATTTCCACGTGACACTGGGCGCGCTTGTGAATGTAGATAGCAGCATTACTTTAGTTTCTGGTGTGAAACCGTATGTGAGTGAAGACAGCCGCGTTTATTCTCCGCAAGAGCCAAAACTGGTAGTAAAAAGCGTTGATAATTCGGTTTCGATTGACGTGACGAGCAAGTACAACGTGAACTTGTATCGCAATGGCGAGCTGATTCAAAAGAACGTGATTGCTCAATCTTATTCCGATACGCCAACTGGTTTTGCTTGTTATTTGGCTGAAAGCATTAACGATAAAGGCTTCCGTTCTAACCCAAGCCAACCGGTTTGTGTCGGTGAAGAGATCCGCATCAAACTTGATGGCGAATATCAGCCACTCAAAGACAATGTCTCAGTGGTTACGGTGAGCAAAGACAGTGGTATCGTAAAAGGTGCAGAGTCGTTTACAGCTCCTGTAACGGGCACTTACCAGTTCGATGCTTGGTACAACAATAACCTAGGGCAACTTAATACTGGCATCACGAACACCGTGAAATTGTTAGAGGTATTGGATGATGCAGGTAAAGTGGTTGGTCAAGGTTACTTGCAGATGGGCCATATTGGTGAAAACCAAGGTATGCGTTACTCAACGCCAATTGAAGTGGCGTTGGAGCAGGGGAAAACCTATCAGATCGCGCTGAAGGATCATTTCAATATGAGTTACCTCACATCGAATGAAACCTACATCTACGCTGGTGGTATTGAGGGTGAAAAGAACGAAGCGCAAATCGCAGATATTCGAATCACACCTATAATGTAGGCTGTTTTAATAAAGCTGTGTTCTAAAAAACTGTGTTCTAAGAAAAACAAAGCCGCTGAGATTATCAGCGGCTTTGTTGTATTTGCTATCGGGGCCGTTTACAGATTAGTTTGCCGCCTGCGGACGAGGTTTACGGCGCTGACCTGATGGTTTGTTTCCTGCTGGCTTAGCATTGTTTGGCTTGCGGTTACCAGACGGTTTACCAGCGTTGCCACTCTTATTACCGTTTGGTTTATTTCCATTCGGTTTATTGCCGTTAGGTTTACGGTCATCTGGTTTGCTGTTTGCGCGACCTTGGCCTTCACGGTTGCCTTTAGGCTTACCCGCACCGCCTTGGTTGGTGCTGTTTTTGTTGCCGTTGTTACCACCGTTGAAGCGACGTTTAGGTTTGTTTGCACCATTGCCTGCTTTCTTTTCGGTTGCTGGAGCGTTTTCACCCGCAGCATTTGGCGCTTTTGGTTTTTTCGGCTTCTTAGGTTTTTTCGGTTTGATTGGGCGCGTATCCAGTTTAGATTCTGGCACCACATTGGTTGGCGCAAAACCTTCCAGCTCTTTACGTGGTAGTACTTCTTGAATCAAACGTTCAATCGCAAACAACTCAGATGCTTCTAGCGCACACACGAGTGAAATCGCTTTACCTACTTCGCCCGCGCGGCCAGTACGACCAATACGGTGAACGTAGTCTTCCGCCACTTTAGGTAGCTCAAAGTTCACCACTTGCGGCAATTGAGGAATATCGATACCGCGCGCAGCAATGTCCGTCGCGACCAACACACGAATTTCACCCGATTTGAAATCCGCCAGTGCTTTGGTACGTGCGCCTTGGCTCTTGTTGCCGTGGATGGCAGCAGCCGGTAGATTTTGTTCGATCAGGAACTTCGCCAGACGGTTTGCGCCGTGTTTCGTTTTCGTAAACACCAGCACTTGCTTCCAATCGCCGTCTTTGATCAGTTTAACCAACATCGGTGCTTTCTTCTTCACGTCTGCTGGGTAGATGCTTTGCTCAACCGTTCTCGCTGTCGAGTTCGCCGGGTTCACTGAAATCTCAACCGGGTTGTTCACCAAGCCTTTCGCAAGGTCGCGGATTTCATCCGAGAAAGTCGCCGAGAAAAGTAGGTTCTGACGCTGTTTTGGTAGCAGGGCTAGGATTTTGCGAATATCGCGGATAAAGCCCATGTCCAGCATGCGGTCTGCTTCGTCCAGTACCAGTACTTCTAGTTGGTCGAACTTCACCGCATTTTGGTTGTACAAATCCATCAGGCGGCCTGGTGTTGCTACCAACACATCCGCACCTTTGCGAAGACGCAGCATTTGCGGGTTGATCTTCACACCACCAAAAACAACCGCACTGCTTAGTGGAAGATGACGGCCGTACATAAACACGTTTTCTTGCACCTGAGCCGCAAGTTCACGCGTTGGCGTCAGGATAAGTGCACGAACTTGGTTAGCACGAACGCGAGGGCCGTTCGATAAACGCTCAAGAATCGGTAGCGTAAAGCCTGCAGTTTTACCTGTACCAGTCTGCGCTGCTGCCATTACGTCTTTCCCTTCCAAAATAGCAGGAATTGCTTTTGCCTGAATTGGCGAAGGGGTGTCGTAGCCTTTCTCTTGAATAGCTTTAAGGATTGGAGCAGATAGACCTAACGAGGTAAAACCCATATGTATGATTCTCAATTGTAGAGTTAGATAACAACGCGCCGAAAACAAATCGGTGCGAAAAGTGCGACATTCTGAGGCTTTTACGCGCAGGCTTCAACTAATTCCGTCATGGATAAATATTTGAACTGGATCTCATTTCTTTTTGGCAGGCAAAACTGATAACTGGTTTGGTCGATCGATTGAATGGTTTTACGTTGGCGATGCCCATTCTTACATCGCTATCACGGTATGCAGTTTTAGTTTATCAAATGCTGTTCGGAGTGTGGGGGAGGCTTGCTCCTTTCATTACTCCGCTTTTGCATGCGTTAAAAACGCACTCGTCAATTGCTGAAAGAGCGAATCTACCGATGGGCGGTCGGATACATGATGGAAGAGCGGTGTGTGGACATCACCACGAATATCATCGCTGTGACCGCAAAGCTGATTACACATTCGTACTGGTTCGACAATCTTCTCGACGTCGGCATCAATCAGAATGCATGCTTGTGACAATACCACTTGTCCGCCGCCTTTTTTAAGTAAAACACGCTGCGCGGTTCCCACGACTTTTTGCCCGCCAATGTTGAGGTTGTACTCGCCATCGCAGTAGGAATAAGGCGTAGCATGAACATCCACTTTCACGCCGAGCTGTTTAAAGAAAACCGTTAATATTGCACATAAATCGAGATACGCTTTTTTGATGTTGTAAGGCTCGCCTTCTGGCCAGTGGTAAATGTGGGATAGATTGATAATACCTGGCACCTGAGGGACTGGGGCACCACCGGTTTTACGAGAAAAGAGCTTCCAGCCAGACGTATTTAACGCATGTTCTAACTCATTAGACACTGGCCATTTCTTACCCGCGGGAAGCACGAGCGTTGGACTTTTTACTTGCCAAAGCAATAGCACTTGCGAGAGTTGGTTGGACTGAACTTGTTTAATGAGCTCATCTTCTTTGTCAAATGCATCAGCGACTTCCGTAGCTGTGTAGCGAATTAGCTTATTTTTAGCAACCAAACTCTATCCCTCGCGGCTATTTAATCGTTACTGTTGTATCTCAGATACAGCTTTATTGCTAGGTCTGAGTGATTAGGCTTTTGCTCGCTAGCTGCATGATCACCTTTTGGATCTTTTCCGTTGTCCATTAATTCTGCTTGAACACGCGATAAAAAGTTTTTGCTAGTCATCACATCAGCCATTCATAAAATCTGCCATCTATGAAAATTTTTGGCGATATAAGTATGAAAAAGCGAGTGATGACTCTCGCGTTAGCGGCATCATTAACGGGATGTGTGACGTTCCCAACTCAAGAATCTGAGCAAGTACAGGTGCTTTGGGACAATGTGAATGCGATTGAAAACTGTGAACTAATGGGTACCGTGATCGGCTCAGAAGGACACTTTTACGACTATTGGCTTCACGCCGATAAAGACATGGTTTGGGGTACGTTAAACCAAATGCGCCTCAAGGCGGCAGATTTAGGCGCAGATACCTTGTACTTATATCAACCGTTGAGCTTTTCTACGTCAGTGACGATGTTTGCAAATGCTTACAAGTGCAAACAGTAGCTATTGGCTTGATCATAATTGAAAGACAGGCGCTGCTCGCCTGTCTTTGATGCGCTCTACAAATACTGGAGACTTTGCGTTAATTGACGTTTGCTGTCGCCACCGCTGATGTATCAGAAAACGACAATGTAAAGTCTCGTTCGGTATTAAGCACTTTGGCTGGAAACTCTAAGCTCAACTGCGTATGTGGCGCGACTTCTGAAGCAATGCTAGTAACGAATTTTCGGGTTTCTCCAGGAGAGATCGATATGTCACTTCCACCTTGTGATGAGAGCTCAGCGATACCCATTGTTTCAAGTGTGTTACCTGCAGTATCCGCCAGGTGTAATAAAGATTCTGACTTGTAGATTAATTCTCCACTTTCTGTGCGATATGCATTAAACGTGTTGAAATTTGGTTGTAACGATCCTTGTGATCCAATGTTAGTAACGGAAAATGTCACATTAGCGCCATCAAAGTTCTCGACTCTTACGAGTACGTTACCGTCTTGGTAACGAGCGGCTGCTGCCGCAGTTGCTTGTTGTTTCTGCCGCTGTTTCTCTTTTTCAATGTCGCTTAACTGTTTCTGCTCATTAGCGATTCGATTCTTTGCCATGTAGTACGACTGATCGACCATTGCTATTAAAGCGGGGATTGAATACAAAGTGAGGCCTTCCAAATGGTCAAAGTCGATTTTGGCATGTTGAGTACGTTTATGATTAGAAAATTGGCAGTAACCATCAATCAAACTGATGAAAGCCACTTCAAAAGTGCCTTGTAATCGGCTTACTTCCTGTGCTGCTTTCTCTAGATTTGAGCGGACTTTCCGAATCTCTTCCAAACTCTTTTGTGAAAGACGACCGTTTGGCGATACGTCGTTAGAAACCGAAACCAGTTCTTCGGTCACAAATGGATTGTTTTCGGCTGGAATCACCGTAGTTATACGGTTGGATTTGGTGATGTCTTCGCCCAATAAAACCATCATTTTTTGCGATGCGGCGGTTGTGTTGCCCGCTAATACGTCACTACAGTTTGGCGACGTATTGGCATACACGGCGAATGCGGTAAAAAGTGAAAGTGTAACGGACCAGCCGATGGTGACGAGTCCTGTCGTGGTTC
Source organism: Vibrio sp. Vb0888 (assembly GCF_033338835.1). Classification (NCBI taxonomy): domain Bacteria; kingdom Pseudomonadati; phylum Pseudomonadota; class Gammaproteobacteria; order Vibrionales; family Vibrionaceae; genus Vibrio; species Vibrio sp. Vb0888. The sequence goes on along the minus strand of NZ_JAWOTL010000001.1, from coordinate 681,993 downwards.
GAGTATTCATCCTGATAACCCCTCTGTCATTTGGTGCGATTCACTGACGTAATTGCCAATCAAAAGATTGGCTCGCGACATTCAGAATGGTTCTGGTCAACCCTTCGTAGTGGGTCTGCCCACAGATGCTTTTTTAGTCGTTTATCAACCGCTAAGCCACGATTGATAAAGTGTCTGAAATTGAGAGCATTAACGCTGCGAAGTTGATGTCTTTGACTGAAAGATAGACGTAACTTTTCTAACCATCAAATACGTGATTGAGTTCTCATTTTTATATGAGTGAGAGGTTCAAGAGAAAACAGGCACTTACTGTAGAGAGTTGATTTGAAGGAAAAATATAAATTTTTTGGGGAACTTTTTTGATGCTGCCTTTGAGACTTTTTCGAATCTCAAAGGCAGGTTCTTACACTCGCGTTCAATTACAACGTGTTGAGGACATCCGCGAGTCGAGAGACAGCTGTCGTCAGTTCTTCTGGTGTGGCATTGGTAAAGTTAAGACGCAGAGCGGCTTTTACCTTTGAACCTTCTGGATAAAAGACCGGGCTCGGCACTACAGCAACCCTGTTTGCGAGAAGGTTTTTCGCCAGTTCGAAGGTGTCGCATTCTGGAATCTCGACCCAAACGAACATGCCACCATCGACGGGTTTGACTACGCAACTTTCTGGCAGCTGTTTTTGCAGCTCAGCAAACATGACATCGTAACGTGATTTGTAAAGCGCACAGATGGTTGAAATGTGCGTTTCGAAGTTGTCATGTTGCAGCAGGCCATACAGCAAAGCTTGCATAGGAATACTAGAGTGCAGATCGGCACCTTGTTTAATTTTGATAAGTGGCTCAAGGTAGCTGCTTTTGCCCGTAACTACACCAATACGCAAGCCTGGTGAAGCTATTTTGGAGAAAGAGCGCAATACGATGGAGTGCTGTGGGCAGAAGTCCGAAACCAGTGGAAGCGCTTCACCAGAAAAACGCAGCTCGCGGTATGGTGCGTCTTCAATGAACGCCACGTCGTATTGTATACAAAGCTCGGCAACTTTTTGGCGAGTCTCTAGCGCCCAGCATACGCCCGTTGGGTTGTGAAAATCGGGTACGGCGTAGAACATTTTTGGTTGCTGCGTGGCAAAGCATTGTTCGAGTTCTTCAAGGTTTGGGCCACACTCGGTTTGTGAAACGGTCACGATGTTGGCTTGCACTAGACCGAATACTTGCATAGCACCAAGGTAGCTCGGTGCTTCCATCACCACTTTATCGCCCGGATTCACGTACGCACGCGCAATCAAATCTAGCCCTTGCTGAGAGCCCGTTGTGATCATCGCCAAATGAGATTCTGGCAGCTGGTAATAATCGGTAAAAAAGTTAAGTAGCGGGGCGTAGCCTGCTGTTGCGCCGTATTGAAACACCTCTGGCATATTAGCGAGGTTTTCGAGCGTCGGTTTCATTAAGTCGATCGGGAAGGTTTTTTCGTCCGGTAAGCCACCTGCAAGAGAAATGACGTTCTTATCGCTCGCTGCTGCGAGGATTTCTCGGATGTAGGATGACTTAGTTTGTTGTAATGACTGTGCGATTTCCATGTGCTGTGCTTCTCGTAATTGTCTTTTTTATGTCAGAAATAGTATAGGTAAATTGCCAAGCTTGGTGTGTCCATTTATGCTGTTAAACATGTCCATTTATGCTATTTAAGCGAAAATTTACTCCGTGAGCCACCAACAAGTTTCTAGGATCAATGACGTGCTGTTTTACATTCACCAGGACATTAGCAGAGATTTATCGGCTAAAGAGCTAGCAGATGTAGCAGCCTATTCTGAACAGCACTTCCATCGTATTTTTAAAGATGTGGTAGGGGAGTCTGTCCATCAATATATCCGTCGCACAAGAATGGAATACGCCGCCAATCAACTGATGTTTGATACCAGCTCGTCGGTGTTAGACATTGCTAACAAGTGCGGCTTTAGCTCGGTATCTTCTTTTAGCCGAGCATTTAAAGCAACGTTCGCTATGTCTCCTGGCGCGTGGCGAAAGCATGATTTACAAGTCGCAGAAAAGCCGTATCTAAAAGATCCGGAAGTGGCTGCGGGTTATCATCGGGTTGCTAAACGCGAGTTGCCAGAACCTAAAATTATGGAGGTTCCACAACGCTTTGCGGCTTATGTGCGACATGAGGGTTATAGCCGTTCTATTCGCAATGCGTGGCTGATTTTGAAGGCGTGGGCAAGCTCTGAGAATCGGGACTTTTCGGTTCAATACGGTTTGCATCACTCCAACCCCGCTTGGGTTGAGCTCGATAAGTGTCGCTATGTGGCTTGTATGGCGATTGATAAGCCGCTTAAAGTACGCGGTGTCGTGAATCAAATGACGATTCCGGGTGGTTTGCATGCTGTTTTTCGCTTAACAGGGGTATATGGAGAGCTTCTTCCTCAATTGAGTATGGTGTTAGAAAAGTGGTTGCCGAATTCAGGCTTTAAGCAGCGTTCTACTCCCGCTTATGTTCACTATCATAAAAACCATTTCCTCAGCCATGATGAGGCGTTTGAGCTGGACTTCTATCTGCCCATCAGCTTTTTCTAACTGGAGTATTTATTTACTATCCGTAAGGAAGAAAATGCTAAGCTCTATATGGTGATTTTTTACAAATAATTGAAAATTAAATGAACATCGATCATGTAAAGCTATTTGTCCGTTTGGCTTCGACACACAACATCAGCATGGCTGGTCAGGAGCTTGGACTTTCTCCTGCTGTCGCTAGCGCACACATCAATAAACTTGAGGACAGCTTAGGAGTTCGTTTAGTTCATCGCACCACACGCAAAGTTTCCTTAACTGAAGAGGGGCAGGCATTTTTACCTCACGCGGAGGAGGTCCTTGCAACAGTGGAGGCAGCAAGGGGAGCTGTTGGCTCAGGGCAGAGCGCGCCAACGGGAGTATTACGTATAACCGCCTCTGCAACTTTTGGTCGCTTGCATATTGTGCCCGCATTAAAAGGTTTTATGGCGCGTTACCCAGGGTTAACCGTGGACTGCCGATTTTCTGATTCCATTATGGATCTGGTTGAGGGAGGTTTTGATGTCGCCATTCGTGTCGCTGAGTTGAAAGATTCTTCATTGGTCGCAAGAAAGCTTGCGCCAGATCGTCGTATTATCGTTGCATCACCAGATTATATTGAACAATTTGGGAGACCCAACAAGCCCCAAGACTTGACGAATCATGAGTGTATTAACTTAGTTGGAATGAATAATTGGTCATTCAATACAAAAGATGGAATGTTCAATGTAAGAACTTCTGGTCGTTTTAAAACCGATAATGGTGATGCGATGAGAGACGCGACGGTAAACGGGTTAGGTATTTCTATCAACTCGGTTTGGAGTGTTTATCAAGAATTACAAAGTGGTCAGCTAGTGGAAGTACTCGAAGATCACCCTTTAGCGATGGATGCTGGGATTTGGGCTGTGTACCCAAGCTCTCGTTTAATTGCGCCTAAGGTGCGTGCCTTTATTGATTACTTTGCTGAATACTATGGCACGCCACCTTATTGGGAGTTTGCGGAAAAGTGATAACAAGTTTCACTTATCGAATACATTGTTTTTAAGGTCCGAATAAAAACGAACCTCAAGATAATTCTTAATTGTTATTAATAGAGTTTGCTTAAGATTAATTCAATAGTATCAATTATCTGCTGTGTTTTGCTTTGATCTAATGCATCAGGGTGTGGGGGCGCGAATGCTTCAATGTCATTATCGAAGTACATACCATGCGCTTGAGCAAACTCTTCTGATAGCGCAGCGCGAGTTAGAATATCTGCCCCTAAGCGGATATCACCACCAGCAACCCCATAAGCATCTTTAACCATCTTACTACCTAGGAATGATTTTGGGTTTACTGATACCAACATAGGGCCAGTGTTCTTAAGCTTTAGTCCGATTGCTCGTGACCACATCGTTAATGCCAATTTGCTTTGGGCATATGCTTCGCCATCTGACAATGGTTTATTACCGACTAAAGCGCTAGTGTTCACTGTTGTTTGTGCAGCTGAAGACAAATTAACCACACGACCCGTATCTCCGAGCAACGGCAATAGCTCTCTAGTGAGTAAGTAGGGAGCAATGGTGTTGACTGCGAAGCGTACATCAAGACCCTCTTTAGTTCTTGGATTTGGTGTTGCGTACACACCAGCATTGTTAATGATGACGTCTAAATGATTGAACCGTTCTGTTATCTCCATCACTATCTGTTTTACCGCATTGGGAGAGGATAAATCAGCAACAAGGCTTTCAACTTTACCACTTTTCATCTCCCTCAAACTTTGCTCAACTTGTTGAACTTTCTCTATATTCCGGCCATGGATTATTACGTGTTGTTCACGGTTAATTAACATTTTCGCGGTTTCTAAACCAATACCGTCAGTAGATCCAGTAACTAGAATTGTCTTTCGCATGATCGCTCTCATTGTTGAGGGTTATTATAGAACGATCATAGTGGCATCTATTGCATTCGACTATTGAGACTAAAAAGAAAACACTTTCTAGGAAAAATTGAAAATAACTTTGTTGTTCTTTTTGTGGGCGGTGCGACGAATTAACGTCTCATTAGATGCTACGGTTATACATGTGGTGCTCGAAAATTAGGCACTAGTTTGTACTCAAATAATAGCCAAGAGGTCTCTATGTTAGGTGAAAATCACTCATTAACTCATGAATTCCCAGAACATTTGGATACCATTACTCAGCTTACCGAAAACGATGCATCATTTGCTGAAACCGTTAAAAACTACAATGCTTTAGATAAGGAAATCCGCGTACTAGAACTTCAAGGAAGCCCGATTGATGATCACGAAATGAACGTGTTAAAACATAACCGGGCTGAGCTCAAAGACTGGCTCCACTCGCGAATAATGGGTTCTTAGTGACGAAATGATCATCGGCTCGTAAATTGCGGGCCGATTTTAGTTCCAATGGACGATGCCAGTGTGCAAACATTAGGATTGCTGAGCAGGAGCTTGGAGTGGCAGGTGGCCTGTTTTTACCCAAATGATCGTTTCTTGCTCTACAAAAGGAAAATGCTCACTCATATGTGGGCTTCGGATCCAAGAGAGAGCGGGATAGGTACCGAGCTCGTCTCTAAACTCTCCTGACAATACGAAAATTTCTTCACCACCAAAGTGACGGTGTGGTTGAAACTTCTCACCTTTTGGCCATTTAACCAACGCGACATGTTCGTGCTCAAAATTATGCAGCGGCATGACTTGCAACCCACCGACACCACTCTGCCAGCTCGCTTGGTTTGTATTAATGCGAACTGTTTCAAGATCCTCAGATTCGAACTGATTTAGTTTAACTAAAATCACACAGCCTTCTTCGCTAAATGGTGCGTGTTGACTTCCTGGAGGGTTACGAAGGTAAGTGCCGGCAGGGTAGTCACCGTATTCGTCAGAGAATACCCCCTCGAGCACCAATATTTCTTCTCCTTGAGGGTGAGGATGAGTCGAAAACTGCGAATTTGGCTCGTACTTAACGACGCTGGTGGTATGCCCTGATTCTTTGGCTTCTCGTTCCAAAGGTTTGCGCCACACACCTTTGGAAGGGCTGGCTATCCATTCCTGTTGAGCAGTATCTATCACGATTCTTTTTGAAAAATCCATATTCAACATATTGAAATTCCGTTACTTATTTAATTACTAATTCTCATTAGTATACGTATAAAAAACATCAATTGATTCATTTGTTGATAGCCCAATTCATGGATTGAGTACGAACAGGAAATCGGAACCTAATTTAAATTTCTGCTTGTGTAATGAGAATTGTTATATTATAACATCGCAAAATTAAATGTTATAACATAACAAAAAGGAAAAAGTAGTGAATAAGAAATTGGTGTCTCTCGTGATCGGTAGCATTTTTGCATCCCCTGTTTTTGCCGACACACTATCGAACCCACAGATTGGTGTTGTTGTTGATGGCTACTACCAAGATGGCCAACGTCATAATTCTGAGCGCGAAGAAGGCTTTGGTCTAGGCCATACGGAATTAAACTTCTCATCAAATATCGACGACAAGTTTTACGGCGCATTGACCGCGGTTCTTGAAAGTCATGGTGATGAGACAGAATTAGAGCTTGAAGAGGCATTCATCGAAACTTTGGCATTGCCATATGGTGTAAACGTGCGCGCTGGCCGATTCCTATCTGACTTTGGTTACCTGAACAACCAACACATGCACACCGATAGCTTTGTTGAGCGTCCAATTGCTTATCGTACTTTCCTTGGCTCGCACTACTACGATGATGGTGTACGTGCAAACATCGTGTTGCCAACCGACCTTTATGTAAAACTTGGTGTAGAAGCGCTCAGTGGTAGCAAAATGTCTTCTGTCGAAGATGGTTCTGAAGTTGGCGTGTACACCACGACGCTGAAGCTTGGTAGTGACTTCTCCGAATCTTCAAGTTGGCAGTTTGGTTTAAGTTACCTGCGTAACGAAAACGGCAAGGTTAAAGAATTCGAAGATCACGACCACGGTCATGAAGAAGAGCATGAGCACGATCACCATCATGGCGCAGCAGTGACAGGTGCGAACCTTTACGGTGCTGATTTTGTTTGGAAATGGGCACCAGACGGTAATTACAAATACAGCAACTTCACGCTATCGGCTGAATACATGCTGTTAGACGGTGTGGTAGATAGCAAATATAAAAACGATGCAGAGTCACCAAACAACTTAAGCGCTTACTATGTTTCGGGTGTTTATCGCTTCAACCCAAGCTGGTCAGCAGGTCTACGTTACGGCGAAGCAGAAAGCTACGATGGTCATGCACATGGCGACCACATGCATTTTACTGAGCTGAATGATAAAGAAATGGATGCGATGATCGCATGGGATTCTTCTCACTTCGGTACTATCCGTGCGCAATACACTCGCATTGATAACCAAGACAGTGAGACAGACAACGTGTTCACTCTGCAATACGTGATGACATTTGGAGCGCACGGTGCTCATGCGTTCTAAGCTGACATTAAATAAATGCAGTTTGGTGATGATGGCGGCAGGAGCTGCCATCATTGCTTCGCCTGCTTCGGCTCTAAACATTTTCGTTTGTGAGCCAGAATGGAAAGCCTTTCTTGAAAGCCACGCGCCAGATGCCAGTATTTATTCAGCGACAACGGCTAAGCAAGACCCACATTACGTACAAGCTCGTCCTTCTTTGATTGCGAAGATGCGCCAAGCGGACATGGCAATGTGTTCGGGCGCAGAGCTAGAGGTGGGGTGGTTACCTATGCTGCAAGTTCGTAGCAGCAATGCGGCGGTGCAAAATGGTGCGCCGAGCATGATCTACGCGACGGACTTCGTGCGCATGTTAGATACTCATGCTCACGTTGACCGTAGCATGGGAGATATACACGCTCACGGTAACCCACATGTTCAATTTGCGGCAAATGACATGATTCCATTATCTCGTAAAGTCACGGAGCGCCTAAAAGCGATTGATCCCGACAACGCACAAAGTTACCAAGTGAATGGTATGAAGTTTCGTGCTCATTGGCGTAAAAAGCTTAAAGAATGGAATGAGAAAGGGGCTGCTTTAAAGGGTAAGCAAGTTGTCGGTTATCACGCGACGTATCGTTATTTGTACGATTGGCTCGGAATGAAGCAGATTGCCGATCTCGAACCTAAACCGGGCATTTCACCGACCACATCTCACCTGCAATCACTCACCAAGTTAAATGCCGACAGTTTTGATGCGATTGTTTACTCCTCTCATCAGGATCAGCGTCCAGCGAACTGGTTGCAAGATCATACTGACAAACCTGTGATTCAACTGCCATTGACCGTTTCTGAGGGTGAAAGCTTGGATGAGATGTACGATCAGGTCATTGATGATTTACTGGATGTGTTAGTGCCGCCCGTTCCTGTGAGGATCTAAGTATGGCGGATTATGCATGGCTTTTACCTGCGGTTTTGTGTGGTTTAATTGCGTTGGTTGGCAACATCGTTCTGGGGCAACAAGTTCTTAATCGTCAGATCATCTTTATAGATTTGGCGGTGGCGCAAGTTGCGGCATTGGGGGCAGCACTAAGCCACTACTGGTTGAGCCAATACGCGCTGTTCTCAGGCTCATTCTTTGGCGAAATGATTGGCCCTTGGGTGATGTCTTTGATGCTTTGCGGTTTGATTGCCTTAATGGAGAAACGATACCAGCAACATTTAGAGCCCATGATTGGCAGCTTGTTTGTCGTGTCTGCATCGCTGGCGATCCTGCTGGTGAGTAAAGACCCACACGGCGGAGACTTTATTCAAGGCATTCTTAATGGGCAATTGTTATGGGCGACTTGGGCAGACGTTTGGCCTCTGGCACTCATTACCGCTGCGATGTTGCTATTGGTTTGGTTAAAACCTGCGTTTATGCGCGGTAGTGGTTTTTATCTGATCTTTGCAATCCTGATGCCCATTACGGTCAAGTTAACCGGCATTTATTTAGAATTTGCTTTGTTGGTGATTCCAGCTTTATGTGCGGCAGCATTGAAGGGAACTCGATTCTTTGTCGCTAGTATCAGCATTGGTATTGTTGGGATCTTATCGGGTATTGCCGCATCGGCTCGCTATGACTTACCGAGTGGTGCGAGTATTGTGATCACCCTGTTTATTGCTGGCATGTTGTTTAATCTCTTGCTTCAGCCTTTTCTGGTGAAAATAACAAAACCAGCTTTTGTAAGAGATTAAGAGACAAGTAATATTGGTCTGATGAAGTAGTATTTGATTAATCAGACCAATACTTTTCTATCCAAGTCCTCCAATCGCGTAACTTTGCGCCTTCCAACACACTTTCTTACGTTGATCTTGCCATAGTCATCAAGTTGCCTTGATTAGTTCACATCCGACTCCCAGACTGTTTCTATAGTTTTTATAAGATATAAAAGACCCTGCGTATGAGAAGCGCAGCTGTAACGCGACTAGGCATAAAAACAAAAAACGCTAGGGATACAAGCGAATTTGTAATCTCAACATTTAAGGAAGACCAAGATGAAACCGGAAAAAGTAGCAGTAGTCACTGGTGCGGCTCGTGGTATTGGCCAAGCGATTTGTGAGCAATTACTGGAGGATGGATTCCACGTAATCGGGCTAGACATATCTCCCGTGGAATGGAGTCAGTCGGCGCAGCTAAGCAGTTATCAAGTCAACTTGTGTGATGCCGAAGCCGTCAGTGAAGTAGTAGAAAGTGTTGTAGAGCAGCACGGAAGAATCGATGCTCTGGTTAACAACGCGGGCATCACTCGAGATGCATTGTTGCCAGATATGTTAGAGCAAGACTGGGACAGCGTGATCGACGTGAACCTAAAAGCGGTGTTCTTACTCACCCAACGTGTTGCTCCTGTCATGCTAGAGCAGGGTGCAGGTAGTATTGTCAGTATTTCTTCTATAGTGGGAACGGATGGTAACATCGGCCAGAGCAACTATGGCGCAAGTAAAGGCGGCGTCATCTCAATGAGCAAAGGCTGGGCGAAAGAGCTGTCAAGAAAGGGTGCACAGATACGCGTCAACTGTGTCGCGCCAGGCTTTATCGCCACCGATATGACCAAGAACCTGCCAGAGAAAGTCATTCAAATGATGGAAGGCAAAACCCCATTAGGGCGCATGGGCTCAGTTCAAGATATTGCCAATGGCGTCTCTTTCCTAACCTCAGACAAGAGCGCCTACATCACAGGCCAAGTGCTCAAGATTGACGGTGGGTTGGTATTATAGCTCGCTAATCAAAACGTCAAATAACAAACGCCCTTTACTTATATGAAGGGCGTTTTTGTTTGAGGAACCCGACTTATGTGAGTACTACTAACTACTAATAGAAAGCTTCGATGCCGCTTCGAGTTGAGTTTTTGAAGCAAAAGGCCAATACGTTTGAATAGCGTCTCCTCTTAAACACTGCATTCCCTAAAGCACAGTATTCCCAAAAGAAAAGCCCACCGAAAAGCGGGCTTTGTTCTCTTCTAATAACGAGAAAAATAACTAGTAGCTCGCTTGAATGCTGACACCGCTATAGTTTGAGTAACCTTGAATCATGACGTGATAACGTCCACTTTGCGTCGCACTGACCGTACATGTTTCATTGTTACCGTATTTGAAAGGTCGGCAGTCCCATGCATTCAGTGCTGGTTTTGCTCCAAAACGGAGATACAAATCCGCATCGCCACTGCCACCATACATTTGTACGGTTAAGCGCTGCCCAGCTTCTACATCAACATAGTAATACGCTACTTGACCAGTTGAACCACTTAAACCACTTACTGGCACGCCCGAGGTTAATTTGCCTTCTGGGTCCGGTGTTGGATCAGGGCCACCACAGTCTTGCCCACAATCAGCATCGGTTAAGCTATAAAGTAGCTTGTTCACGCTGCCTCTTGTATCCGTCACCTTTCCGCTTGTTGCACGGCTAACGATCAAGGCTTCCACTTGGCTTGGCGACAACGAACTGTTTTCTTGAAGATACAGTGCTGCTACACCCGCTACATGTGGCGTCGCCATCGAAGTACCACTAATGGTTTTGTAACCACCGTCATACCATGCAGATTTGATTTGTGAGCCTGGCGCAAATACATCCACACAACTGCCCCAGTTTGAAAAACTCGAACGTGCATCCGTGCTGGTGGTCGAGCCGACAGTGACACCAGTAGCAACGCGCGCTGGAGAATAGTTACACGCATCGGCGTTGGAGTTACCTGCTGCAAGCATAAAGCTGACACCCGATTGAACCGCACTTTGCACCGCACTATCGAGAGCGACAGATTGACCGCCACCTAAACTCATGTTGGCGACTGAAGGTCCGGAAGCATTCGCAGCCACCCAGTCCACACCGGCAATAACACCAGAAGTAGAACCCGATCCGGTACAGCTCAATACTCTCACGCCGACAAGGTTGACGTTTTTTGCAACACCATACAAGCTGCCGCCAATGGTGCCAGCTACGTGTGTGCCGTGTCCATTACAGTCACTTGCATCTGCATCGTTATCGACAAAGTCATACCCTGAAACTGAGCGACCACCGAACTCAACATGCGCGTTATTCACACCCGTATCGATAACATAAGCCGTTACCCCAGTCCCATCAAAGTTGGCACTGTAGTTGTTATCGAGTGGCAAGTTTCGTTGGTCGATTCGGTCTAGTCCCCAAATGGCATTGGTTTGATTTGCGTCTGCCGAGACTATTGGGTCAAGCGATAGGATTCTGTCTTGCTCAATGTAGTCCACACGAGGATCAGAACGCAGATCTTTTAGTTGCTCAGGACTCAAGTTAGCGACAAATCCACTTATCGAGTGGTCAAAAACCGACTCCACTTGTATCGAATACAAACCAGACATGCGGTCTACGGATTGTTGCGTGAATTGCTCGAATTCCGTTGAATTGCTCACCATCATTTGCGGCTGTTGAAATACCACAATATAGCGATCTGCAATGGCGATGTCGTCCGGTGCAAGCATCAAAGTGGCAGGCAATGTGTCGGGAGCTTGTTGTAACTCTGCACTGTCCGCAATCTCATTGGGTTGCGAAAAAGCGAGAGAAGAATGAAAACAGAGCGCGGAGGTGATACAACAACTTAGTAGTTTCTTTAACATAAAATGTTCCTTGAAATCATAGTCTTGTTGATTTTTACCTAGTACCAAACTGTCAACACGAAAACACAGACAATCAGCGTAGTGCGTGCTGAAGTGACGTTACACAAGTCAAACTAGACAATGAGCAATCATATGCATAACTGATAATAATTCGCATACTCAGAAACATGATCAATAACCAAGCTTTATTGAAATTGAAATGCAAAGATTCATTTAGACTTAGAGCAAAATCCCTAAAATAGAATAATTCTACACACCTGACATATTGCCTGTTATATGACTTCATCTTACCGATAATTTACGCAATAAAAACCTAACTATCCTTTTATTGGTCATAACTCAAATCGGTTGATAGATGTTAATATAGCCACCTGATTTCTGATGTTTTTAACTCATGGTTACTATCCAAGTTCAATATCGTTTCTGTAATAAAACAGAGCCCGTTCGTGAACATGGAAAAGGGCATTCTGGCTCTCCTCGCTCCAGATGTATCGAGTGTCGAAAGAGCTTTAACTTGATTAAGTTTACGAAGCCCGCAAGCCAGATGTAAAAGAAAAAATTGTTGATATGTCAATGAATAGCTCTGGCGTTAGGGAAACAGTACAAGTGTTGAATGTCGCATACAACACGGTATTGAGCACTTTAAAAAATCTCGCGCCAAGGTAAGTAACCTCAATGCCTTTCGATAAAGCAAATATAAGACTAATTTGTAAACTTGAAAGGCTAGCTGTATTGGTTGAGGAATATGAGGAAAACACTTCCCCATTTAAGAACTGAAACACACCTTTGCCCCTTTATTGGTGTCGTCAAAAAGCCTACGGTCATAGTTAGCCGAGTTTTGCACAAATATTGCTAATGTGAAGAGGCAAAGATTTTTCATTAAAAGGTGGTTTTGAATTGATATCGTCTTTGTACCAAGGCTATTTAGGGATTAAAGACCATCAAACATTCTGTAAATGTGCACAGAGCTTGTCTTTTTAGTTAAAATACCTAAGAAATCAAGCATATTGCATAGCAAAACAATTCACTTGCTTACTGTGTGATCTATGCACTGTTGGTAAAATGTACTTTTGAAATGAAAGTATATGATATGCCAATAGAATTCCCTAAGCCGAAACGGTTAACAAGTGCTGGATATGCCCCAGTTCAGGAGGATACCCCTCTCGCTCCCCCAACTCCAACCCCAGCGCTCGAACCTGAGCCTGTAGCAGGGTTTGAGTGCCGTATTAAGATCTATGCACCAAAGTCCGATCTCTCTAGCCTGAAATTAGGTGTCTTCTCTCTTAGTAAATCTGATAATGAGGAGAGCATTAAACGCTGGCACTCTGAAGAGGCGTTAGACTCGGCAAAGTATACCGTGCTCACAGGAGAGTGCCATGTCGAAGAATCAAAAAAGCTGACTCATGAGTTTCATCAGAATTTTGGCATCAGCACATCCTTTGACGTTACGCCAAGATCTGTCGGCTCAGGGTACTTTAATGCTGAGTTTATCCCCTTGTTGCCATCTCTAGAGAGCGAGTCTAAATTAGGTTGGTCTTTGCATGGCTTCTATTACTACTTCTACGAAGGTAAGTTGTTGTATGAACTCGATATACTAGGAGACGGCAAGTGGGGTTGGCATATTACTCAATCTTCATCTGATGGCATATCTAACACCCTCGCAAGCAATCAGATTTTTAATTCTCTACTGGTTCCAGTGAAAATTGAAGGAAAAGAACCAGGGAAACAACACATACTCTATTCCCGTGCTAAGTTGACCAACGAACAACTGGGCGAAGTGAGTATGGCTTGGCTCGACGAAAATGCGACACTGATTGATACGGCTCTTCTTGTTTCTTCTTTACAACAGCATCTTCTACCAAGAGAAACACCTTCTGATATCAACGATACCGCTGCCAAAGAAATTCAAACCCATAAAGTGAATATGAAGGATAATGGACAGCATGAAAGTTGGAGTGACATTGCAGGGTATTACGACCTTAGCCCGAAAGAACTCCTCAAATTAAACTCATCATTCGAACAAGATCCGATGGCTTTGAGAGCTGGCGATGTTCTTATTGTTGAAAAATCGGATGTTGTCGATGAAGCTCAAGAAACCAAAGAATCTCCCTCACCGTTAACGGAGATAAAAGTTGGCGAGAGCTATGTATTAGGTAATACATGGGGGAAGTACAATCAGCCACTGCTTTCTCCGTCAATGAAACACATCTTTGAGCTTCAAGGTGTTTCTCAGACAACACCAGTCCTCAATGTAAAAAAAGTCGAAGAAAAAGTACTACGGATTGGGGTTTTCTTTGATGGAACTGGGCAAAACCATCTGAATGATCTCTACAAAGAAACACGTGGAGTAAAATCACGCACTAATGTGGCACGGCTATTTGAAATTTACCCATTAGATGATGATACCAATAAAATTTATATTGCAGGGGTCGGGACTGTGGATGGAGCGTGGCAAACCCCAGCCTTGATAGATGAAGGAAAAGATGAGGTCGATCTAGCTCAGGCGTTTGGTGTCAGCCCCAATAATTTAGAGAAAACATGGACGTTCATTGATAGGGCTTATAACCTTGTCGCTGACGATACTGGGGCATTTTATAAGTGGCAAAATTGGACAAAACAATTTTATGGAATTATCACTGATTTGATCCGCCAGCAAAAATACCAAGCTATAACACATATTGAGTTCGATGTATTTGGTTTTAGTCGCGGAGCGGCTTTAGCTCGTCACTTTGTTAATGCCGTTAAAGATGGGTTACCTGATTATAATAAGCCGCGTGATGGAGAGTCATTCGGTGAAGTTTTCCCAAACTTATTAACACACCAAAATGATATCAGTAGCCAGCTTAAACATGGTTATTATCCTGACGAGACACGTACCTGTAGTGTTCGCTTTGTTGGGTTGTTCGATACCGTAGGCTCGTTCTATCTAGCAGGAAACAACGATGAAGGCAATTTTGAACTAGGACTTGATACTAGTTGTGCGGAGCGTGTATTCCAGATAAGCGCCCATCACGAATACAGGAAAAACTTCCCTCTAACGTCACTGCTACCTAGCGATAGCATTCTACCTTCTAACTTTTATGAGGAGGTGTTTGCTGGCTGTCACACAGACATTGGTGGCGGTTATCCTTCAAAAGAGCAGTATGCAAAGCAAGGTTTACCTGAAAGGTATGGAATGCCTCTGTCTGCAACTTATAATCGTGAGTTAATAAAAACAGAATCCATAAGGGAAGATATACAAGCACAACAGAATGTTTATGGAGCCGCCGCATACAGTGAGCGCCTACACAAGCAAGCTCAAGATGCTTGGAATTTGGAATGCAGAACTAAGGGTATATATGGTGTTGTGACACTGGTGAATGGCATCCTTTATTATTACGAGTTACAGCCTATTAGCAATGCTCTTTCGGCTTTGCCATTAGAAAGAATGAAACAGCAGGCAGAGGTTGCAGGTGTTAATTGGGATGACGAAAAGCTCGCCTATCAACAAGATTTTAGTCAATTGACAGGAAATGATGTGGCTTTAAAAACCTTGAATGAAAAGTTATTAGCTCAACCGTTAGGAAGCATTGCACCAACACATTGGCAGGGTGAGATTAGCCAGTATGGAAAGGAATGGATACATCGGCCTCATGATGCACTAATCAACGCGGGGTGTGAGACTGCTATGGACAATCTTGTTAACGCGGTAACGAAAGAAGGAAACCAACTCAAACGAGTGGTATTTGATAATGAAGTATAGATTTTTAATTGCTGTAAGCATGTGCTTTTTGCTTAATGGTTGCTTTGAGAGTAAGCCAGTTTCAGTTGCGAGCATTGGCAATGCAGGGTCTTTAAGCGGTCCTCATTTTATTCGTGATATGTGGGTCAGTGATATATATGGTGGAGGTGCAAACTTTGCGTATGGGAGCGTTCAGGGCTGTTGTGCTAGCGCAAGCATTGGCATTGGTATCCCTAGCGCCATAAAAGGTAAATGGGAAAATGGAGTTGGTGGCGGCTCATCCCGTGAAAAGTGGCAAAAGCGTTGGAAGCCCGAATGGGGTAATTTCGATGAGAATTATGATACTAAATGGTTTCGAATTGATGATGCGATAGATAGTGAGCTTGCCAAGAAAAAAATTGAAACAATGAACCATTACTACAAGAACCATCATGCAAACCCAGTCATGAAGCTTCTTGTAAATAATGATAGGGTCTTACTTTTGTACGCTTACGGCTGTACTCCAGAAATAAACGATGACTGCACGGTCAGAGAGGGAGCAGACCCTAATGGATGGGTTCAAGTAGCACCGTATAGCAAGCATAAGAACTCAACTGTGGTTGTTCTTTATGAAGGCAGAGGTGAGGTCTCAGACAAACCATTTACGGATAATACACCTTAGTCATTGAAACTGCCGATTTTCCATGCCTTAACCTGTACAACCTTAGCCCACGTTCATCTAACCTAACAGTGGGCTTTTTCACTTTGTCATACATGTAGTTATTTATGGTTTGCTAATGTTTGCTTTTCCGAAACTCATTTTTGTCCAAAAATGAGTTTCGTTAGCTTGAATTAGAATAACAAAGCGCTATTCACAGAAGGTGAAGGGTGTTTATCTCGTCTTAACTGCCTTTCAAGTTGTTTGAAATGAGGTATCGAGATCCGCTTCGCTCCTAGTTACGTTCAACCTTAGCTGCTACTTTTCATCAACAAATAGAGATGAGTTACCATCAAGTAGCATAGGGAAGCGAGTGAGCACTATTCTCTCAAATGAACACTAAACCCCTTCTTTGTAGCCTGTCACCTTCAAACTACTTCCTCTAGCGCTAACAATTAATTCAAATGTGCGCTGGTTAATGATTTTTCTGTAAGTAACACAATTGAACGTGATAGAAGTAACAAAATTACCTCTTTGCGGTAACGTTCCCGAAAAGTTTATATATTATCGCCCTCATTGATATAAGTAGTAGAGACGCTCTGAGTACGAGCGCTCTGAAATTCAGGCTTTAGATGGACATTTAAAGTCACCATAAGTTTGCGATTTTTCTTGGGAACGTTTGCAATATGCCTAAGTATAAATTTACGTGAGACTATGGAAATGAAACTACACACTTTGACGATGGCAGTAGCGCTTGGACTGGTTACTGCACCTGTATTCGCAGCAACAGATGTTGACGCTCTTGAAAAGCGAATTAATGAATTAGAACAGAGACTTGAGCAGACAGAAAAAGCATCCACAGAAGCAAATGAGAAAGCCTCAAGCTTTGAGTTTCATGGCTACGCTCGTTCCGGGCTGCTCATTAATGATGATCTGAATGGTGCAGTGGGTACTGGTCCTTACATGACGGCAGCTGGTGCTATTGGCGCGCCAATTGGACGATTAGGGGTTGAGGATGATCATTATGTGGAAGCAAACCTTATTCACAAACGCTTTGCAGATGATGGTTCCAGCGCATTGTTCCGAATCATGTTGGCAGATAGTACGGAAACCAATAACGAATGGACAGCGAGTGAGAGTCAATTAAACGTTCGTCAGATATATGCTGAGCTAAACAAGTTGAGCATGTTCTCTGAATCAAGTGCGTTTGCTGACGCAACGTTTTGGGCAGGTAAACGATTTGACAGTGATAACTTTGACATTCACTTCTTTGACTCGGATATCGTTTTCTTATCTGGCACTGGTGCTGGCGTGTATGACGTCCAAATGAGCGATTCGTGGAAAGCAAACTTCTCGATCTATGGTCGTGATTTTGGTGAGATTGATAGCTCGTCAACGGATGTTGAAAACTATATCGCGACAATGAACAACCGCTTCGGTAGTTGGCAATTGATGCTGAGCGGCATGACGTCAGCTGATAACAATGATCGCGTAGAAGGCTCAGCGGACAAAGGTTTACATGCGATGTTTGCTTACCATGGCGATAACTTCTTTGGCATGAGTGAAGGCTTCTCTAAAACCGGTATTTTGATGGGTGATGGACTGGGTGCGGAACTTAAAGGCATCGGTTCAAACGGAGATTTGTTAGAAGACGCAAAAGCCGTACGCTTGTTCAGCTATGGTGTAACACGCATCGGCGACAACTGGCGTGTAGCACCTGCGTTGCTAGCAGAACACAGCCAAGATCGCTTTGCTGAAAATGATGAATTTACGTGGGCATCGTTCAACATCCGCTTAGCGCAAGAGTTTACGCAGAACTTTGAGATGGTTTATGAAGGCTCATACCAATACATGGACCTAGACAATGCGATTGATAAAGCAAGTGGCAGTTTTTACAAAGCGACAATCGCACCAACGCTTAAGATGTCTACCGCTGCAGGTTTCTTTGACCGTCCGGAGCTACGTTTTGCAGTTAGCTACGTTGATTGGAGCGAAGACTTGAATGGCTACTCGATTAGCCAGGATGCGGGTGCTGCAACGATGGGTGATGGTGGTGAAGTTTTGTTTGCACTGCAAATGGAAACTTGGTTCTAAAGGGATCTAACCGACAAAGAGTAATAAGAAAAGCGCCAACTGATTTCAGTTGGCGCTTTTTCATTAACAGGACTGACGCTCAATTGTTTTGAAGGTTAGTACCATCTTACTCATTTCAAAACTTCTGTTGGCAATTCTATCTAGTAGCAGTTTCGCACCATTTTCACCTGCTTTATCAAATGCATAGTTAAATGTTGATAAGGTTGGGGTGCACACTGATGCGAGCTCATCATCACCAACTCCTAGCACTAAAACGTCTTTACCCGGTGTTAACCCGAGCTCTTGAATCGCTCTCATCGCACCGATAGCAATACGGTCTGTCGCACAGAACAAGCCATCTAGCTTAGGGTTCTTTGTTAAGTGTTGTTTTGCCAATGAATAGCCAGAATCGATTGTAAAGTCACCACGAGCATGGAAGGCGATCTCAAAACCATGGTGTTGCAGCGCTTGAACAAATCCTTCAGAGCGTTGCTTATCTACCGCGATATCGTCACCTTGCACACCAATAAAACCCATGGTTTGGCAACCTTTTGCAACCAGTCTATTTCCTGCTTCAAACCCTACTCGTGCGTCATCATGAATGATGCTTGGAATATTAAACATGGAACCATCTTGACCGACGAGCACAACTGGGACGGCTGAGTTTTGAATTGCTTTTACCAGCTTGGAATCGAGGTGGGTGGCGTAAAGAATGATCCCTTCAACCCGTTTTTGGTTAAAGATCTGAATGTATTCCAGTTCTTTTTCGTGGGCTTGGTGAGTGCTAGCAAGTAAGACATGTTTCCCTGCTTTTTCAAGGACATCTGTTAATCCATCGACACCTTGGGATGTGGCATGAGAGGAAACCCGAGGAACAATGACACCAACCAGATTGGTCTTTTGAGATTTTAGATCTTTAGCGACTTGGTTTGGCACATAGCCACACTCCGCTACTGCTTGGCGGACCTTCAGTTTTGTCGCTTCTTTTACGCCATATTCATCGTTTATAACCCGTGACACTGTTGATTTTGATACGCCAGCCAGACGGGCGACATCATGCAGACTCGCCATTGTTCCTATCCATTCTGTTTTTCGTTTTTGGGATTGTTTGCAAAGAGAAGATGAAAAGCTCTTTGATAAGTAGCGATTCTAACCTCCTATACTGCTCTTAGGGAGAGAATTTGACGATCATTCTCACATTCTCTCTGCTTTATCTTTGATCATTTGGTTTTATTGGGCAAAAATCTGTTTTGCAAACGTTCCCGAAAATTTCGCAAGCTCAGATAATAATCCAATGGGGTATGAAATGAATTATCCGGCAGTAGCAAAAGAGTTGTTAACTCTATTAGGTGGTAAAAGCAACATCACCGCACTTGCGCATTGTGCGACACGCTTACGCCTTGCCGTTGCAGATGAGCAAAAAATAGATGAACAAGCGATTGATAACCTTGAAGGGGTCAAAGGGCAGTTCAAAGTTGCGGGTCAGTACCAAATCATTTTTGGATCAGGCATCGTAAACCAAGTTTATGCAGAAATGGCGAAGTTGACGGGTATGAGTGAAATGTCCACCAACGACGTTGCGTCTGCTGGCGCAGAGAAACAAAACATCGTTCAGCGCGCGGTGAAAGGGCTGTCTGATATTTTCGTCCCAATCATTCCCGCAATCGTCGCTGGCGGTTTGTTGATGGGTATCTATAACCTATTGACTGCTCAAGGCTTGTTCATTGATGGAAAATCTTTGATTGATGCCAACCCAGGACTGACAGACTTGGCGAACATGATCAACACGTTTGCAAACGCGCCGTTTGTTTACCTGCCTATTCTGCTGGCATTTTCAGCCAGTAAGAAGTTTGGCGGTAACCCATATTTAGGGGCGGCGCTAGGTATGTTGATGGTTCACCCTGACTTGCTGAATGGTTGGGGATTCGGCGGCGCATCTGTGTCTGGCAACATTCCGGTTTGGAATATTCTTGGCTTTGAAATCCAAAAAGTGGGTTACCAAGGTTCGGTGTTACCGGTTTTGGTATCGGCATTCATTCTTGCGAAGGTTGAGCTAGGCTTACGTAAAGTCATACCTTCTGTTTTAGACAACCTTTTAACGCCATTACTGGCGATTTTCATAGCGGGTTTGCTGACGTTTACTGTCGTCGGTCCGTTCACGCGTGATATCGGTTTCCTATTGGGTGATGGTCTGAACTGGCTATACAACACTGCTGGCTTTGTTGGTGGTGCGGTATTTGGTCTTATTTATGCTCCGTTTGTTATTACTGGTATGCATCACAGCTTCATTGCGATTGAAACTCAACTTCTTGCGGATATTGCGACGACGGGCGGCACCTTTATCTTTCCTATTGCGGCGATGTCTAACGTTTCTCAAGGAGCGGCAGCGTTGGCGGTGGGCGTGATGAGCAAAGATAAGAAGATGAAAGGTATTGCGATTCCATCGGGTGTTACGGGTTTGCTGGGTATTACAGAACCGGCTATGTTTGGTGTTAACTTAAAACTACGTTACCCATTTATTGCGGCAGTTTGCGCTGCGGCGTTATCAAGTGCGTTCATCACAATGTTTAATGTGAAAGCTCAGGCATTGGGCGCAGCTGGTCTTCCAGGCATCATTTCCATTACGCCAGAGAAGATTGGGTACTACATCGCGGGTATGGTGATCGCGTTCTTGACCGCATTTGTTCTCACCATTGTTCTAGGTATGCGTGACCGCGCTAAAGCCGGTAGAAAAGCAGCGGCTTAATCTGAACTCCTTAGGGGTGGAGTCCCCCAAAATCCACTTCTTTTCCTAAATGTTTGGGGTGCTAGCCAAGCACTAATGGCTTGGCTAGCCTTTTTCAATTTTTACTTGGTAGTGAAGGTGTTCAACACGTTGGACTATCAGGGCTTTAATTTCAAGGTAAGCAAGATGAATCAAGTGTGGGTAACTGGTGATGCTGTTGTCGATCTAATACCGGAATCTGAGACTTCTTTACTCAAATGTCCCGGTGGTGCACCAGCGAATGTCGCCGTAGCTATTGCTCGTCTATCTGGTAAGAGTGCGTTTTTTGGACGTGTAGGTGATGACCCATTTGGTCGCTTCATGCAATCAACGCTCGATCAAGAGGGCGTGAGCACGGAGTTTCTCGTTAATGATCCTGAGCAAAGAACATCAACAGTGGTGGTGGATTTAGACGAGCAAGGTGAGCGCAGCTTTACGTTTATGGTAAAACCGAGCGCTGATCAGTTTATGTCTGTTGAAGACATCCCAAACTTTAAGCAAGGTGATTGGCTGCATGTCTGCTCGATTTCACTGGCAAATGAGCCAAGTCGAAGCAGCACATTTGAGGCGATCAAAAGAGCAAAAGCCGCTGGTGGTTTCATTAGCTTTGACCCTAACTTGCGTGATGAAGTGTGGCAAGATCAATCAGAAATCCAAGCTGTCGTGATGAAGGCTGTAGCGATGGCCGATGTGGTTAAGTTCTCTGAAGAAGAGCTTTTGTTCTTAACTGACTCAACATCGATGGCGCAAGGTTTAAAACAAATAGCCGCTTTGAATATTGCTTTGGTCTTGGTGACACAAGGTGCGAAAGGTGTTTGGCGCGTCTTTGAAAGTCAGAGTGAACTGATCACAGGTCAAGTCGTTAGTCCGATTGATACCACAGGTGCGGGTGATGCTTTTGTCGGAGGGCTACTGGCATGCCTGTCTAGGTATGACGATTGGAAAAATCATCCTGTTGTTAGCTCTGCGATTCAATGGGCAAATGGCTGTGGTGCATTAGCGACGACGCAAAAAGGCGCAATGACCGCGCTTCCGACCCAGACAGAATTGCTGCAATTTATTGGGCAATGATCTCCAGATCCAGTTTCAGTTGAGAAAAATTATGAGCTTAAACAACCGTTGGACTGTAGAGCAAAGATATCGCCGACTTGAGCAAATCCCTCAGTGTGATATCGAAGAAATGACACTTTCACGTCAGCAAGATAAAGGCTTTCCTAGTTTTCATATCGCCCCTAGATTTGGGCTGTTAAATGACCCAAATGGGTTGTGCTATTTCAATGGTGAGCACCACATCTTTTACCAGTGGACGCCTGTGGGACCAGTCCATGGAATGAAGTATTGGTACCACCTTTCTACTAAAGACTTCATCCATTTTACTGATCATGGTGTGGGTCTTCATCCCGACCAAGACTACGATTCACATGGTGTCTATTCGGGCGGTGCTTTGGTGGAAAACAACAAGGCTTTGCTGTTTTTTACTGGTAATAAGCGTGACCAAAACTGGAATCGAATTCCAACACAGTGCTTTGCCACCATGGATTCAGATGGCAACATTGAAAAGCATGGTGTGGTCATTGAGAACGAACATTACACGGAGCACTTTCGTGATCCAAAAGTTTGGAAGAAAGGCGACGACTATTTGATGGTGGTGGGTGCTCAAACCAAAACCGAGCATGGTTCAATGGCGCTCTATCAAAGCAAAGATTTGAAAACGTGGCAGCATAAAGGTCCTATCAAGACCAAGTTTTCTGACCTTGGGTACATGTGGGAGTGTCCTGATTTCTTTGAGATTCATGGTCAATCGGTGATGCTGTTTTCTCCACAGGGCGTGAGCAGTAGTAATCCTTATGATTTCAAAAACATCTATTCTGTCGCATATATCGTGGGTGATCAGTTGAACCTAGAGTCGATGATTTTAGAAAACCACCAAGATATTTTGCAGCCAGATTATGGGTTTGATTTCTACGCCCCACAAACCTATTTAGATGAGAATGGGCGTCGCATTCTTATTGCATGGATAGGGTTGCCAGAAATCGACACACCATCGGTCACACACCAGTGGGCAGGAATGTTGTCTCTTCCTAGAGAACTAACGTTGAAAGATGGTTTTCTTGTTCAAACTCCACTCCCTGAATTGGAGAGTTTAAGAAAAGAAGAGGTGGTCTTTGCACAGTCCCATACACTGGAAAGCACAAGTTGTTTGATCCAATTAGACCTTGAGGGCGATGGCTTTGAACTTGAGCTGAGTAACCTCAAAGGTGACAACATCGTCTTTAGTGCGACAAAGCACGAGTTTATGCTGGACCGTCGTCACATGTCTCATTTGTACGCAGAAGAATTTGGTGGTATTCGAAAAGCACCAAGATTGGACGCTAAGCAGACGATTGATATATATATCGACAATTCTGTCATCGAGATTTTCATTAATGATGGCAAACACACGATGACCAGTCGTTTCTTTATTGATGACCTTAGTAAAGTAACGTTGATAGGGTTGGAACAAGCAAGGCTTTTCCCTTTGAAAGGTATAACGGGTTTGTTTGAATCAGCTAAGTAACGGTTTCGAATACATTAAAACGCCCTTCATTGATTTAGTGAAGGGCGTTTTTCTTTTGTTCAAATTACCTAGGTAGATTACCTTTCACGTACGTAAGTGGTTTGAACTAGGGTATCCAGAACAACTTCACTCTTGGTGACTTTGAAGTTTAGCGGTTGTTCTAAATCCACAAATAGAGGTGCGCCGCCGAGTGTAGCTTACTCATCGTTGGCATCTCGAACCTAGTTCACATTACCGTGACGTTTTTACTTATAGCGTGAAAGAAAATCCCATAACCAAAGGTTCTAACTAAAAGAGATTGCAGGACTTTTATTTAGCGAATTCGACCTAATATCTTGAGTATGCCTAATCGCACTTGGCGAAGAGGTGATGTTAATAATGCTTGCTGGCGCGTAAGACCCGTCAGTTTGAAGATGCATTCAAACACAATAAGGGAAAACAATGGCTAACGAATACATTCCACCAAAAGTTTGGACAAACGATAATGAAAACGGCGGTCAGTGGGCGAGCATCAACCGTCCGGATTCTGGCGCACGTCATGAGCAAGAGCTTCCAGTTGGTGAGCACCCATTCCAACTTTACTCAATGGGTACCCCAAATGGTCAGAAAGTGACGATCATGTTTGAAGAGCTTTTGGCGGCTGGCGTAACGGCAGCAGAATACGATGCATACCTGATTAAGATTGGCGATGGCGACCAGTTTGGCTCTGGCTTTGTGGCTGTTAACCCAAACTCTAAAATTCCGGCATTGGTTGACCGTTCGGGTTCTGAGCCAGTGAACGTGTTTGAATCTGGCAACATCTTGTTTTATCTAGCAGAGAAGTTTGATCATTTCTTACCAAAAGAAGGCGCTAAGCGTGCTGAGGTAATGAACTGGTTATTCTGGCTGCAAGGTTCTGCGCCATATCTAGGCGGTGGTTTTGGTCACTTCTACGCGTACGCACCAGAGAAGTTCGAGTACCCAATCAACCGCTTTACAATGGAAGCAAAACGTCAGTTAGATGTATTAGACAAGCGTCTTGCGAACAATGAATTCCTAGGTGGCGATGAGTACAGCATCGCTGATATCGCAACATGGCCATGGTACGGCAACCTTGTGTTGGGTCGTGCTTACGATGCGGCTGAATTCTTAGACGTAGAAAGCTACAAAAACGTTGTGCGTTGGGCAAAAGTAATTGATGAGCGTGAAGCGGTAAAACGTGGTCGAATTGTGAACCGTTCATGGGGTGAAGAATGGGAGCAGTTACCTGAGCGCCACAGCGCAGAAGATATTGATAAAGTATTGAAACTTAAACCATAAGCAATCTTGGCCTAGCTACGTCAAATGAGTTTAGTTTTATCTATGCTTATACAGTGACCTTAATCAAATCTATAGCGCACCATATACGGTGCGCTATTTTTATTCTCATTTAGTCTCGAAATGCTAATTTATATCACCTCTTGAAGAGCATTTAGTTCGTAGATGAATCTTTAATGTATTTATATATTATGATGCAAAACAAAGCTCATATTTCCATGTTAAATATGGACTGGTTATACTGCTTTCTAATAATTAAATTATTTAAAAATTATAAACTGATTTTATATCCATTATAAATAAAATTAATGATAATTAATATTTGACATAACCACTAATTTTGTGTGGAATGTGCGGGTTGATTTTTTTTGATGAGATAAAATTAATTTCTAATACTTTTATTTATGACAAGCTTAGCTTTTAGCGATGTTTAATTATTAATACTTATATCATGAAAGAGGATATGTATGATGTCGTCGTTTGAGTCGTACTGGGTTGGGATACGTCAAAGGATAGCCGCACAAACCGAAGGTAACCGCAGTTTAAAGTCTCTAGTCATTAAAAAGCAGCGTGTGAACTTAAATAACAGTGGGTTATCCTTTCGCGCTAAGTCCGGATGCCTTATCCCTCACTGTTATACCAAGTTCTCTGATGAGATAAACCTAAAAACATCGAAAAAATCGTCTCTTAGTTTTAAGAAAGGAAAGCTGTATTTTTCTCCGATTTAATAATAAATGAAATTTACATAAATGATAATCTGAGGTTTTTAAATTTATCGATAATTAATTGCGATTTTATGATGCGTTTTTAATATGTTTTCTTGGTAAGTAATTAACTGGACTTATTGTTGGTTGTTTTTGTTGTTTCCTATTTAGATATGGATAAAAGCTCAACTACTTTTCCTATACCAACTTACTCCCTGAATTGACTTGTGCGCTTTTTCTCTCCTCTCAAAAAACATAGCGTTACGGAATTATTTTCGCTCCTGTTTCATTCTTCAAGACGAAAGCTCTACCTACCTCTCATTATTTTCGACAAACATTGAGTAAAAGTAACCAATCGTAACAAGGTGGCTGTAACTGAGCGCCGTTTCAATATACTCGTTTTTTAACTAGGTAATCCCGCGCTTTGAATTCATTCGGGTACCGTTTGTAAGCCTTAAATGCTAATAAGATAAGATGTCATGATGAGAAAAAGTACTATATTACACACAGTGTTAATTACAGGGTTCGCTGCTGTATCCTCGTTGGCTTATGCTGCGCCTTCAGTTGTGCCAAATGCGCCGGAACTCAGTTCTCGTGGTTATGTTTTGATGGACTTCCATACGGGGAAAGTACTGGTTGAACGTGATGCCCACAAACGTTTAAACCCCGCGAGTTTAACGAAGTTGATGACTGCTTATGTAGCTGGTCAAGAAATTAATACAGGCAATATTACGTTGAATGATGAGGTTGTCATCAGCCGAAATGCTTGGGCAAAAAATTTCCCAGATTCTTCAAAAATGTTTATTGAAGTCAATACTTCCGTTTCTTTGTCTGACTTATACCGTGGTCTGATTGTTCAATCTGGTAACGATGCCAGTGTCGCTATTGCTGAGCATGTTGCGGGAAGTGAATCAGGGTTTGTGAGTTTGATGAATAGTTGGGCCGCCAAGCTTGAATTGTCTAACACGGCATTCACCAACCCTCACGGCCTAGACAGTGACGGTTTATATTCGACACCTTATGATATTGCCAAGTTGGGCCAAGCGATTATTCGTGACTTACCTGATATCTATCCGCTGTATAGCGAAACCTCGTTTACTTACAATGGCATCACTCAATACAACCGTAATGGCTTGCTTCGTGATCGTAGTATGAATGTCGATGGCATGAAAACTGGTTATACAAGCGGCGCGGGTTATAGTCTAGCGACTTCTGCAACACAAGGTGATATGCGTTTGATTGCCGTAGTGATGGGAGCGAAGAGTGAGAATGTTCGTGAATCAGAAAGCAAGCAGCTGTTGAGTTATGGCTTCCGCTTTTACGATACGGTAATGCCGACTGAGGCGGGTGCGGAACTTGCGAAAGCTCGAGTTTGGATGGGCGAAAAAGACGAGCTTACTGTCGGCGTAGCTAACGATGTTTATCTCACTTTGCCAAAAGGAGATGTAAAAAATCTGCAAGCGGATGTTGAATACAACGGTGATTTAGTTGCGCCAATTTCTGAGCAACAAGTGGTTGGTAAAGTGCTTTACAAAGTCGACGGTAAGGTCGTAAATGAAGCCGAGCTCGTTGCATTGGAGTCCGTGGAGGAAGGCAGTTTATTCAAGCGAATTTTAGACTGGTTTAAGCAATTGGTCGCTAGCTGGTTCTAAACAGTAGCGAACTTCTGTCTATATCACTCTATCTTGTTAATTTTCTATTAAATCAGTTTACTAAGGCGACCAACGTGGTCGCCTTACGTTTTTGGAATACTCGTTGCGTTAAAACGCAGGCCTTCTTGTAAGGGTGTGTTTTACCTGACCAAGAGCGTTTTGTGTTTTTGGGTGCGAGAGAAAAGAAACTAGAACAAGAATGGAGTGACACGTGCACAAGATTTTATCTTTGACATTGATTTTATCGCTCATGGGCTGCGCTATGCCTTACCAGCAGGAGGTCGATAGCGGCCAATGTGTTGGAGTCATGACCTCTCAGGATGCATATGGTTATTTAAACCCAAACCATTACACGATGCAGGTACTCGCGCTAAAGCAAGAAAAAGATGTGAAAGATTATATTCGCTATATCGATCCTAAGCATCCGGTTTGGGTTAACTGGAAAAACAGCCGAGGCACGCGTTGGTATACGGTAACTGTTGGTGATTTTAAAACGAAACAGGATGCCTACAATGCGCTTTCTTCATTACCAAGCCGTGTAAAGCAGTCATCCCCGTTTGTGCTGACTTTTGCGGAAATGCAGCGTAAGCAACAAACGAGTGTTGTGAGAATGCGTTAGCCAACAAAAAACGGAAGCGATGGCTTCCGTTTTTGTATTTAGGAGTAAGCTTAAAGCGCCGCTAAAATCGTTTCTGCTTTGCTTGCTTCAAACTCTTTTGGCTCTTCAACGTTAAGCTTAGTCACTGTGCCGTTTTCAATGATCATCGCGTAACGTTGTGAGCGAATACCACCAAAGCCGCCTGTATCCATTTCAAGACCCAATGCTTTAGTAAAGCTAGCGTCGCCATCACCCAACATCAGAATCTCAGAAGCGTTTTGAGCTTCGCCCCACGCTTGCATCACAAATGCATCGTTTACAGAAACGCAAGCAATTAAATCAACACCTTTTGCCTTTAGCTCATCAGCTAATACCACATAGCCTGGTAGATGAGCTTCTGAACAGGTAGGGGTGAATGCGCCAGGTACAGCAAATAGTACGACTTTCTTGTTCGCAAACAGTTCTGTAACGTCGTGGTTAACCATACCATCGGCAGTCAACTCACTAAGAGTTGCAACTGGTAGAGCTTGGCCTTGTTGAATCATGATTCTATTCCTTTTTGTGTGCTAGTTTAGCTTTCTCAGTCTAGCGTTTATAAATGCGGTTAACCACAGAGTCTTTGTAGGGTTTTAATACCTACGCGTTTGACCTAAGGCGTGGCACTGATGCCTTTATTGCAACGCTTCGTGCTGGTTTACGTATTGGCTAACAAGGTGACGATATTTCGCCTTTAACTCGTTATCGATAAAGCTGGCATCAATCGCGTTCATTGTAAATTGGGCAAGTTCACTCTTACTCATTGGATGTGCGTTGTTGACGGCCAGAAAGTTATCCGTCATGTAGCCACCAAAGTACACAGGATCGTCTGAGTTAATCGTTACGGCGACACCTTTTCGTAGCAAATCCACAATATTGTGATCTTTCATATCGTCGAATACACATAGCTTAAGATTCGATAACGGACACACTGTCAGTGGCATTTGGCTTTCGATTAAGGATTCAACTAATGCTTCATCATCAACACAGCGAACACCGTGATCCACACGGCTCACGTAAAGCATTTCAATTGCATCGCTAATATTTTGTGCGGGGCCTTCTTCACCTGCGTGAGCAACGGTAAGTAAGCCTTCTTCTACTGCTTGTTTAAATACGCGCTTGAATTTAGCTGGCGGATGACCTTGTTCTGAAGAATCTAGCCCAACACCAATGATCTTATCACGGTGTTTCAGAATAGCCTGCAGGGTCTCTATGGCGCTCTCTTCTGAAAGGTGACGGAGAAAACACGCAATAATTTGCGAAGTAATGCCAAGTTTTTCGTGACCATCTTTTAGCGCACGAGCGATTCCATTGATAACAGTGTCAAAGTCTATGCCGCGTTCTGTGTGTGTTTGAGGGTCAAAAAAGATTTCGGTATGAATAACGTTGTCTTCTTTACAGTGCAGTAAGTATTCCCAAGTGAGATCGTAAAAATCTTGCTCCGTACGCAGAACTCCCGCTCCTTGGTAATAGAGGTCGAGAAATGATTGTAAGTCTGTGAACTGATATGCGCTGCGTAGTTCACTCGGAGAAGAGTAAGGGATCTCGATGCCGTTTCGTTTTGCTAATTTGAATAAGAGTTCCGGCTCAAGTGAACCTTCGATATGTAAGTGCAGCTCTACTTTTGGAAGACCTTGAATAAATGCGTTCATATTCCACCTTATGTGTATTGTGGATGCAGTTACTCTAAGAATAGGTATAGATAGAAATAAATCGAACGCTATCACAAAGAGTAAGACCCACGATGATCTCAACTCTTCGTAATCAGCACTTTGCGGGAACTGGTAGAGACCCCCAAACCATATCATTGGGGTTATACGAAGCAAACGAGAGGGATTATACGCAAAAATATCGCTTTGGCTATACGCAAATAACCTAGCTGTCATTAGTCACGGGGTTTCCTGTGAGCGAAACGACTATTTGCAAGTCACTTGAGTATAGAGGAGCCAGTTGTTTTTGCGTGTGTGAGAGGCACGTGTAATTAGAAGAGTAGTCTAAAAGAGTGGAGATTCGTTTGAGCAAAGGTAGGTGGCGGTACCTTGCACAACGATAAAGGCAGAGAAAGCACTAGAGAGCATTTATAGATCGAATAACTTATCAAATTCTCTTTGTTCCATAATGTCTTCTATGCGGCGTCGAGTTTTCTGCTTTACCGCCGCCGCGTTTTGTTCAGACTCTTTTTTGTCTTTTTCTGACTGCTTCTTACTTTTTCTAGCCATTGGATACCTTCCAAATTAGTTGCATTATCCATTAATGCATGAAAACTGAATCAGTTAACAGTAAAACTTCCTAACTTTGAACCTGAATCACAGAGAATAGTTCCAGATTGCGTTTTCTCACAATATTCAAAATCGATCATGAAGCTATGAGAAAGAAGTTTCGGTAATACGTGCCTTCGTAAAATATCACCATTTAATTGATGTATTTTAGCGTTCCAAGAGGTTTGAGGTTGTTCTAAATTAAATTCAATTTCTAACATTTATTCTCCTGTTTTTTAGTGATTTTCTCTTTGTTAAGTAATTGATACCAATGCCTTTGACGGCCAGTTCTTTTTGAGGACATGATTTTTCCTATAAATAATAAATTAAGCAGTACTATTCAGTTTATTTTAGATAGCACAAAGCAATGCCTAAAATTAGGTTGAGTGATTGATCAAAGAATATTTTTGAAGGAGAGAGGTTTGGTGCAGCATGGGCATGCTACACCAAGAAAAGCAGTCTTATAGAGGAGTTACTTCAGTCGCTTGAGGACCTTTTTTACCTTGCTCTACATTGAAGCTTACTTTCTGACCTTCAGTCAGTGTTTTGAAACCGTCAGAAACGATAGCGTTAAAGTGTACGAATACATCTTGGCCGCCGTTGTCTTGAGATAGAAAACCGAAGCCTTTAGTTTCGTTAAACCATTTTACTGAACCAGTTACTTTAGACATAAAAATACCTTTGAATTAAACATTAAAATTATGATTTGTTTTGTGGATCTTTTCTAAGCTATTGAATGTTCAATCAAGAGGAAGTTGTACGCAGGTGTCTGAATTGGGGATTCAAGATTTTACTGAGAGGAAACTTAAACTAAATGTTGCATTAACAGCTCTCTTCTAAGAGCCAAGGCACACTATACACCTTGTTTAGAAAATAGCTACATTTATTTTAGATAAATTAAATGTGCTCATTATTAACTCGATAAATTGTATTGTTCGAAAAAGTTGAATAAGTAGAACGAATAGTATGGCTCATAATTTTAGCTCATCAACCTAAAATAGAACCTTATCGATAGCCATAGATTGAACATGCGATTTGCAAGCGGTCACAAAGATAAACTAGGAGAACTAGTATGAGTACATTCAGAGACATTCGTCAGCTTATTCCTGCGCAACCTACTGCTGATGGTGATGGAGTGAAAATTCGCCGAGTAGCGGGTTTCAATCATGCTAGCTTTTCTCCATTTTTGATGATGGATGAACTCAAATCAGAAGACCGTGCTGACTATATCGGCGGTTTCCCTCCGCATCCGCACCGCGGTATCGAGACGCTTACTTATATGTTGAAAGGTCATTTCCAGCATCGTGATCATATGGATAATGTTGGCGAGCTTCGTTCCGGTGGTGCACAGTGGATGGCGGCAGGAAGAGGCGTCATCCATAGCGAAATGCCTATTATGAAGGAAGGCGAACTGCATGGTTTCCAAATTTGGATTAACCAGCCTGCGAAAAATAAGATGCAGCCAGCTCAATATCATGACTTTCAACCTGAAACGATCACTGAGTTTGATACTCCGAATACGGGGGTTGTACGTTTGATTGCGGGTCATATGACTATAAACAACGAACGAATTCAGGGGCCGCTAACAGAGACAGGTGTTGCTGCCACGGTAGCCGATTGGAGAGCGATGGGTGGTCAAGCTTTGAATTTGAACACGGATCAAGACAACAACATGATGCTCTATGTCTATAAAGGTCGTATTCAATTAAAAGGTCGTGAGATCAATCAAGGCGAAATGGCCATTTTATCGAAAGGTGAATGGGTTGAATTACAGGCCGAAAAAGAGAGTGGTGCACTGATCTTTATAGGTGAGCCAATTAATGAACCCGTGGTGCATTATGGCCCTTTTGTCATGAATAGCATGGAAGAGATAGAACAAGCCATCCAAGACTACAACTCTGGGTTGTTTGAAACTTACTAGTTTTGACAGCCTACTCGCTTTCTCAGTTAGCGAGCAAATTAAAACAGTTTTGAGCCTGAATATTGGGCTCGACCAGAAGCAAATACGATAATCCACTGCCATCGAATTTGCGTTAGCCACGTTTAATCCACGTGGCTTTTTTCTACTTCTGACTCCAGCGTATGATGGCTTCCTTTCCTGCTTCAATTCCTAACTCATAAGCATGACGCAGTGGTGCTGGCGATCGACTCAGCCGTTTCAACTTGAATGTTTCAGGAGGACACACTTGAATGATTTCGATACCAGGTGGTGGGTTGTTGATCAGCGCTAAGGTCTGATTGTAGCGAACTTCACGTGTCAACATAGGTTCAATTAATCCGGGCGTTTCTTTCAACATCCTCCTAGTTAGGGCGCTGAATTTTCCTCTTGGCTTTTGATAGCTTGCGGGCTGACTGCGTAAAACCATAATCTTTTTGGCTCCTCGCTTTATTGCTTCTGCAACAGGAAGTGCGTCTGAGACGCCACCATCAACGTATTGAATTCCGTTCAGTGATACGCCATTTCGGTAAAGTACAGGCAGTGCGCTGCTGGCTTTCATTGTTTCTGCCAAGTCGTCGACATCAGGAAGGTGGTACTCCGCTTGCCCATTGTCTTGACGCGTCACGCCTAAAAAGAAAGGTCGTGAATCAGCTTTGAGCGCAGATTTATCGATTCCAAGTTCTTCGAGGGTGACATTCCACATCCAGTCTAAGTTCATCATATCACCACCACGTAGAAGTTGAGATGGAGAGATAAATTCTTTTCTTAAGCTGTAATCGAGGTAGATTTTTAAGTTACGTCCGGGCATTTTAGCTAAGTAGGCAGCCAAGTTGCTAGCACCCGCAGACACTCCCCAAAAGCTATCAAATGGAGAGAACTCGCTAGCAAGAAAATGATCGAGTATGCCGCATGAAAATACGCCTCGCATGGCTCCACCTTCGACAATCAATGCTCGAGAGCCTACTTTTTCCATCACTTCGCTCCACTCTTTATCAATCGGATAATAGCGTGCAGCTTAACGCATAATGGTTTTATACCCAAGTGGGCCAAAGGTCTATTGGTTGCGTTCCTTTGAATAAAAAGGGCATCAACGGATGCCCTTGTCACTTTTAGCTTATGGAATTGCGGGTAATTGAGTCGCTAATTTAGTGAAGGAGACCGAGCGAATTAGCCCCCTTACATAGAGCCATACCTGTAGTCCCATACTGATCGTTGTTGGAATAGTTTGATGATCACTTGTTAAATAGGCATACAAACACTATCCAGAGCGTTGTAAGCAAAAGTAATGGGGTGAATACTTTCTGGATAGAAGCGCCATCAGTTAAATTGTAAATTTTGATGGATTCATTATAGAACGCTCGTTTGAATTCTTTGAAGCTAATGTCGCTCTTCGCATGCGACTGTTCATAGTGCTGGTGCGCAGCGTCCGATAGCTGGTATTCCAAGTCTTGGAGCTCGTACTCCTTGTTAAAAAACGCATCCCAAGCCGAAAGGCGGGCTATCGTTTTAGGAGATGGATCCCCATTTAGTTTCTCTAGACGCTTAGCATAAGCTGCTTGATATTTATCCACGGTATATTCCTGTCTGAATAGACGTTGAGTTAGAACATATGTAAAAAGAAAAATAAGTAATAAAAGGTTTTTTACGTTCTATACCTGTGATAAATGCTAAAAAGTTCAATGCTCTAGCACTCCGATGTCGCAAATGATATTGATGGAATTGCTCTGCGACAAATAAAATAATTACTCTAGATAACAACGAATTTTTGTTGTTTTTTTAAAAAACTGATCATGAGATTGAGTGGGGAGTTTTACCGAGAAGAATTTCGCTACTGTAACTGTCTATATTTACTCAAAAAGAGAAAATCTTAGAAGCTTTCTTTGATTGATGTGAGATATTTTAGGTCGAAAAGCATTAATTTTGGCTATGATTATAGTTCGTCTTTTTGTTGTTGAACTCTACTTCGAGGGGGAAAG
Source organism: Vibrio sp. Vb0888 (assembly GCF_033338835.1). Taxonomy (NCBI): domain Bacteria; kingdom Pseudomonadati; phylum Pseudomonadota; class Gammaproteobacteria; order Vibrionales; family Vibrionaceae; genus Vibrio; species Vibrio sp. Vb0888. The sequence goes on along the minus strand of NZ_JAWOTL010000001.1, from coordinate 648,194 downwards.
AATCCATATTTCGAGCATAGGATAGCTCGCTTTTTCGTTACGTCGTTCTTGGAGTTTGAGTCAGTGACGACGCTATGAGTCTAGCATCTTGAACTCGATTGGGCGTATTAATTAATTATAAAAGTAAAGCAGTGCTGAGCTAGGATAAACTTCAACGTAAAGGTGACGGTATGAATATACAATCAGCCATTATTGAATATGCGATAGCGATTATAGGCTTACTTTTGACGGGCGTTACCCTCTGAGCATGACTGCCCAGAGGATAGAAAGCGCATTAGCTTTTTGCTAACGATTGATGTTGTATCGAGCCATTGCAGCTTCTTCTGACGATACAACCGTTTTACCAATTGGTGCGAGTGAAATAACCGCTAGCTTGAGGTGTTGGAGCGCAAACGGAATGCCGATTATGGTGACAAAGCATGCTGCGGCAGAAAGTACGTGACCGATAGCTAACCAAAGGCCTGCAAATACAAACCAAAGGACGTTACCAATAACGCCGAGCGGACTCGTGCCAATGTCCATTTCATTGGTCAATTCATCGCGTGAGATGGCCTCTTTACCGAATGGGAAAAAGGAAAAATTACCCATAACGATACACGCACGCCCCCAAGGTATTCCGATGATGCTAATAAAGGCCAAAATACCAAAAAACCACCATAGCAACCCCATAAATACGCCACCAAATACAAACCAAATGATGTTACCAAGTGTTCTCATTCTATTTCCTTTATTCTTGAATGTGATGATTCAGATACCTGAGAGCAGCGTAAAACAAATCTAAACCGTCTGTTTTGTCGATGTGTGCTTTTGTGCCCTCATTGACCTGATTGATAGAATAATCGCTGTAGTCTTAACAGAGAATGAATGCCTTCCCTAAGGCAAGTCTTTTTAGTATAGAGCGTAATACTCAATCAAGCATATAGCCAAGAATCGCATTATCTAGAGACAACTTTCTCGATATATTGACAAATTTGCTCTGCCAATCGATGGCTGGCAATGTTGCGTTTTACTACTTCATTAGCAATATTTCCAGACTCAACGACGCCAAACCAGTCGAGCAACATCGAATGGAAACCTTTACTCGTTAGCATTGGCGTCCAGTCTTTCAAATTGATTTTTTGCTCTTGGTTAGCTTGCCATAGTTTGCCTTCAACGAAGGAGTCGAACTCAACTGCCTTGTTTGCATAACAAGCTTGAACGCGCTCTGTAGTGATACCGAAGTGGCGATTCATCGAGGCGTGGAGCAAAGTATCTCCATGTTGCCACTGAATATCTAAACGCGCCAACTGACTACCTTCAAGTTGATGAGTTACATAAGCATCTTTTAGATCGGCTTTGGCTGTGACGTTAACGCTGTCTAATGGGTGAATAAAATCATCAAATATAAAGGTACGAACATCCCCCGGTAGTTGGTGACGGTTCTTTTCCCAGCGTAGCGACTTTAAGTCAGATATGTTGCCTTGCTGCACTTGTGGCATATGTTGGTTGTAAAGTGGAATGTGACGACGGTTAAAGCCCACATAGAGTGGCTGTCTCTCTTTTTCGGCAATGTCGTACAGCTTTTCTACGTCATCAGCACTATTCGCTAATGGTTTGTCGACAAAGGTTGGAATTCCATGCTGCAGAAAAAATGCCGCTATTTGAGGGTGTACGCTTGTTGCCGCATGAATCATGACGGCATCGACGCCAAAGTGCAGAAGTTGCTGGTAGTCTTGGCAGATCTCTGAGATTCGATACTGCTTAGCCAGGCTCTCAAGTGTGTTTGGGTTGCGGGTACAAAATACAAGTTCGATATTTGGAAGCTGAGTGATAACAGGAAGGTATGCTTTCTGAGCGATATCCCCTAGACCAATAATACCAATTTTCATCCTAGTCCTTATCTCGATGTATGGATCGCGGACTGTCAGTATAACGCTTGGCGCGGCGATGAGTTTAAATACCTTGTTAGAAAAAGCCTGATTCACACTTTGAGCCAGGCTTTATTGAATGGTTTAGGAAACGGCTCGGCAGGCTTTGAATATATCTAACTTGCTATCGTAGGCTTGAGTTTGTACATCCATAATGCCTAATAAAGAGTGGAACACGTTATCATGTGAGTATTGGCCTGCATTCTGTGCTTGTTTATACAAACAGTCGGTATTGATCTGCTTCGCTTGTTTAAAGCCCGAAGACAGCCACATAATCAAAGGAACACGTTTTTGGAAATCTGGTGCAAGGCCATAAGGCATACCATGTAAGAACAATCCGTTTTCGCCTAGTGACTCACCGTGATCCGATATGTAAATTAGCGCGGTATTATACTCAGACTCTAACGCTTTAAGTTTTTTGATGGTTTCTGCCAATACAAGATCGGTGTAGCGTATTGTATTGTCATATGTGTTCACTATTTGTTCGATGCTACAGTTTTCGATGTCTGCACGTGGACAGTCTGGTTTAAAGAAGGCGTTGTCTCTTGGGTAACGCTGAAAGTAGGTCGGACCGTGGCTTCCTATAAGGTGCATGGCGACCACTCGGTTACCGTGCATATCCGCGACTTCCTGATCAAAATGATCTAATAGCGCCATGTCGTAACAAGTTTGGCCATTACACATAGGGTTTACTTGCTTTCGATCCACTTCAATTTTCTTGATCTTGTGGGCTACTTCTTTATCCCCACCGTCATTTTCTTTCCAAATGAGGTCAACCCCAGCGCGCAGCATTATATCGAGAGCATTGTCCTGGTTATCCGCTTTGGTGCGTTCAAACTCGTTTCGCGTGAGCTGTGAAAACATACAAGGCACAGATACAGCAGTCGCGGTGCCACAAGACGCGACGTCTTGAAATGAGATAACATCCAGTTTACTAGTATAAGGATTTGTCTCTCGTGTATAGCCATTGAGTTGGTAGTTCTGCGTTCGAGCGGTTTCTCCTACGACAAAAACCAGTAGTGTTGGTTTGCGCTGTGCTTGCTGTACGGCGCTATCTGACTGCTTTGCATCTGTGCCGATTTCTCGATATGGCTCTGGCGTGGTGAAATATTTCTCCTTCACATACCCGGTCGCGCTGTAAACGAACTGGGTGGGTATGATGATTTTTTTTAGGTGGCTATTGTTGCGCCCTACAGATGCGTAGTCTTGATAGTACACGCTGGCAATGACGGCGATGACAGCTAGCGACGACAGCATCGATACTAATTTGGTAACAGAGAAGTACAGTAATTGGTGACGTTGAGATTGCAGCTTGACCTTAAAGATAATTATCGCTGGGATAACTCCCATAATCAGCGTCCAAATTACAGAGTGAGCACTCAGGTAAGAACTCGCCTCGCTCGAATCGGTTTCAACAATATTGGCAATCATTCCAGAATCGAAAAGTGTGCCATAGTTATAGCTTGCGTAGCTCACCATACTTGAAACAATGATTAAAATTATAAAGAACGGCTTGCCGATCCAAGGCCAACTAAATAAATTAAAAAGGAAATTGAGCGCGGCAAGAAAGAAAATTGGTATTGTGATAATAAATCCAATCTTGACATTATCTAAGTGTGTAAAGATGCCGATCAGTTCTTTATAAATAGGGATGTTTACGACGAGAGCGAAATACAGCGCCAACAGGAAAGTAAAGGTAACGTAAGAGATACCTCTCTGTTGTAAATCATGTGTCTTCATAATGAGTGTCTTGAATAAAAATTAGAGCAAGAACGAAGCCCAAATAAAAAGGGCAAGAGTTAACGCAACAAATACTGCTGCTGAACCAATATCTTTGGCTCTACCACTGAGCTCGTGCCAGTCATCGCTAACACGGTCGACAACCGCTTCTACGGCGGAATTAATGAGTTCGACGATCAATACCAAGAACAGGCTACTGATCATCAGCACTCTTTCGTATGTGGTGACAGGAAGGAAAAAAGCATAGACGGAAAGCACCAAGGCGAGAATCAATTCTTGTCTAAAAGCGGCTTCGTGTGTCCATGCGGCTTTCAATCCTTGAAATGAATAGCCGGTCGCATCCATGACACGGCGTATACCTGTTTTACCTGGCTTCAAAATATGACCTTACTATTTAAGCATTGGGATGGAACACATATCCCAGAGAGGTAACGAGATTAATCGTTACAGCGTGAAACATTTGTGAATAGAATCCATCGCGCGATAATTTAAGAAAAGTGCTTATTTAATCAAGATCGTAGACGGTATAGCCTTTGTTCTGGAGACATTTACGCAATACGAGAGATTGGGTTTTGGTTGAATCATTTGTTCCACTCAAAGCACCAGCTCCAGCTCCTACAGCACCGCCGGCAGCAGCACCGACAGCCGCTCCACCTAATCCGTCTTCTAGCGCACCAGCAGCTGCGCCGATCAATGCGCCTGTAACTGCCCCATTAGTGGCTTCAGATTTCGCTGCCTCTGATTTGTCGACATTTTCTGCATAGCCTTGGCAGTAAAGAAAGTCTTGTTCATATGTACTAGGGTCAACATTGGTCATGTCGACGACAGGTTTTTGGTTGTAGGCGCAAGCTGTAAGCGTAGAAGTAAGCGCCATAATCAGGATAAAAGATTTATACATGAGTACTATCCATTTAGTGTGTGAATCTTATGGATTAAATGTACACTGTTTTATTGTTGGGCTCTGTCGCTTGAGTGTATTGAAGTGTCGTCTTCTGTAAACGGGGTAGGAAGGTTAAGTTAACTGTCTGATTTTTTGAGGCTAAGTGTGAAGCAAGCTCCTCCAAGTGGGCTATGGCAAATCGAAACTTCTCCACGTTGAAGCTCTATTATCTGTCTGACAATCGCCAAACCGAGCCCAAACCCGCTCGTCTTTTTGTTGCGAGATTCATCCGCGCTGTAAAATGGTTCGAATAGATGAGGCCAATGCTTTTCTTCAATACCTATGCCATCATCATGAACATTGATGAAGCAGCGGTGCTGATCGTGTTTTATCTCTACTAAAATCTGCTTATCTGCGTACCGCATTGCATTGCGCAGCAAGTTATCTAAGGCTCGCTTTAACAATTTTGGGTCAGCAAACGCGAGAACGTTTTCTGAGTTTACTTCTTGAAGCGAGATAGCGAGCGTAGTCTCTTTTTGCCATCTCTGTCGTAACTCTTTGACTAAGTTGAATAGGACGACTTCTTCTTGAGTTTGTAATGCTGTGTCAGGACGCTCCATCTTTGCGTAGTAAAGCAATTCTTCAACCATTTCTTCCATCTCGTCAATGTCTTCGACGATACTGTAAACATACTTTTTCTGTTGTTCAGTTAAGGTTGAATCCGATAACAAATCTGCTTGCCATTGTAAGCGGAAGATTGGGGTACGCAATTCATGTGCAACGGCGTTAGTTAGCATTTTATTGCTAGTGATCAAGCGAGATACTTTATCGGCCATCGTGTTAAAGCTTTTGTTTAACGTCCCAACAGACTTAGCGCTTGAGGTACTAGCTCGAGCCTTGAAGTTACCTGAGGCAAACTCAACGGTCACTCTCTCTAGCTCTCGAATCCGACGGCTTAAGAACCAGATCAACAATATGCAATACAGAGCAAATCCAGCTAAAAAGAACAACCAAACGATATTGTCATCAAAGTTGGCAGCTTTAACCACAGGGCTATTCGGATTATCGCTCATTTTAAAGATAGGCGTGCTCGCATCTAGGCGGAACCAGATATCCCTTTCTTCATCGTAAGCGACGTTAACGGAGGTATCACTTTCAAACGCCTTTTTGATGTCTGTTGGAAGCTCTTCAAGCGTATGAGGCACCAACAAACGATGGCTTGATGTGGCAAATTGTTCCAACTGTTGTTGAGTATATTCTAATCCGTGTTCTTTATAGATAGGGTAGATCAGATCGTGAAAAGCTTGACCCTCATGCTCTTGTAATAGGTAGTCATAATCTGTGTTGATCTCATAAACTAAGAACTCGTATCCCCACAAGCTAGCCATAAACAGAATGATAAGGCCAACAAAGCTTTCCAGATAAATCCGTCTCATTATTCATTCCATGCATCAGGCATAAATAGGTAGCCTTTGCCGCGAACGGTAATGATTTTTTGTGGTGAGCAAGAAGCATCGCCTAGCTTCTTTCTCAGTGTCACTATGCGATTATCAATGGTGCGGTCTGTTCCATCGTATTCAATACCACGTAGTGTTTTGGTCAGCCACTCACGTGATAGTGTTTTTTCAGCATGCGTAGCAAGAACCCACAACAAATCGAACTCGCCGTCTGTCAGCGCAATTTCTTCTTGGTTCATTACGCACGATTTACGCAACCGGTTTAAACACAGAACACCAATTTGTAGGCAGTTTTCGGACTCGGTAGGCGCCGCCTCTTTTCTTCTTAATAGCATGCGAATACGAGCTAGCAATACGCGAGGTTTGATGGGTTTAGTAACAAAGTCATCTGCGCCTATTTCTAATGCGGCGACATGATCGAAGTCATCATCACTTGCTGTCAGCATCAACACTTTGCCTTTGTAGCATTCTCGGATTTGACGACATACACTCAGACCATCTTGCCCGGGTAGCATCAAATCTAACAGCACCACGTCTGGTTGTGTGTCAATAATCGCATTAGGTGCGTCCGTCCCATTGTCGATACATTTGACCTGAAAACCTTGTTCAACAAAATACTCTCCCAACATAGTTTGTAATTTGGGATCGTCTTCCACAATGATTAGAGATGGTTTGATTTGTTGTGCGTTCATTTAAGTGATGTATACAATATTTAATATCAATGGAACTTAAACAAATTTACGAATTATTTCAAATAAAGCTTTCTCAGAATAAGGTTATCGGATGAGTTAATTGGATAAAATTGCCAATTAATGATTTAAATCTAATCACCTATCACATTTAGAGAGATGCAAAAAGGCGCAACGTTTGCGCCTAGGTATGGAATCTTAAAGCGAAATTACCGCTTATTCGGTGGTACACACGACGCTGTTGTCGCTGCCAAATGCATTTGGAACGTAAGCATCAGCTTGTGGGTCATTTTCCCACTTCGCGTCATCGAGCAAGTAACGGAACTGAACATTCTGCGCTTTAGGTAAGCGGGTTTTAAATTTAAACTGACGACTTTTCTTCACTAATTTCATCGGTTCTGGCTGCCAGTTGTTGAAGTCTCCAGCAATTTGGACAGAGTCCCACTGATCTTTATCTAGCTCGAACGTGACTTCGACTTCATCTTTTGTCTTAAAGAATCTCTTTTTAAGCATTGATCTTTCCTTGTTCGTACAAAAACTGTTCTAACTATTACTCGTGTTTCATAATGATTTCAAGTTTTATCGAATTGTTGCTGGTATCTGATGAGGGGAGTATTCGAACGGTGAATAGTTCGTTGTGCTGGTTTCGTGTACTGAGGGATCGTTAGAGAGAAAATTCACTAGCCTAAAATGGTCAAAGAACAGAGTTTGTTAGCGAGCCGAGAGTCCGTATCTTGAAGTCAAACCGTTATCATGTATTATCTTAAATCACCATTTTCCTTGATGTAGCTATGTTGAAGTTTAACCGTACATTGTTGACTGCGATAGTTTGCTTAGTTGCTATGCTTTTGAGTAGTGTCGCTCCTGTGGCGCAGGCTTCCGTTCCGATGAAAACAATTGAAGTACGCGATCTTATTGTTCAACAGGCTGCTCTGCACAAACAACTTGGCGTCAATGACGACTGCGTAGAATCACATCACGATGAGTCAGCCATCAATAAGGCACAACAATCTCACACGAGTTGTAGCTCTTCCTGCATGGTCAAAATTCCCGCCAACTTATCTCAAAACGACTTACTGATTCTTCCTTATAGCCTTGCTTTGATTGATAGGCCTCTAGTCGAAAAAGTAGTGACAGTGATCACCAAGCTTTATCGTCCTCCGATTGTTTAATTCCTCATCTCAAATTACTTGGGGTTTACCCCTTTTTACCAAATGAAATGATTTGGCATTTGAATGCCACAAGGAAATAAACAATGAAAAAACTACTTGCCTTATGTAGTGCACTTTTACTGACTTTTACCGCTCATGCAGCGCAATTTGAAGAAGGGAAGCACTACAAAGTTCTGGATGTAAAGAAAGCATCGAAACCTGTTGTGACGGAATTCTTTTCTTTTTATTGCCCACATTGCTACAAGTTTGAGTCTCTTATTGAGCGTTTAAAACCTGCTCTGCCAAAAGAGGCAAAGTTTGAAAAGGTACATGTGGGGTTCATGGGCGGAGATATGGCGATTCCGATGGCCAAGTCCTACGCGACGATGGTGTCGCTTGGGGTTGAAGATACAATGATTCCTGCCATGTTTGCCCAAATTCATCAAAAGCGACAAGCGCCAAAAGACGAAGCTGAGCTGAAACAACTCTTCGTTGATAATGGCGTAGAAGGTAAGAAGTTTGATGCGGCGTACAACAGTTTCGCCGTAAACTCAATGCAGAAAGGTTTTGATAAGCAATTCTCTGCCAGCACGTTAAGAGGGGTTCCGGGTGTGGTTGTGAACAATAAATACATTGTTTTGGCCAACGAAATTCGTACTTACGACGAGTACAATCAATTAGTTAATTACTTATTGACGCTGTAACTGTAAATAGCATTGATGCTTAAAAATGGCGACGGTAGAGTCGCCATTTTTTATGCTTATCACTCTCGTATTATCTAAGAACGCTTGTACATGCTTGAGTCGGAACACTAGTCATAAATATGGCATGCGGATAAAACAAGCTAGCAGCAGTGATTGCAACATTACATGGCTGAGCAATCGTGGTTTTAATCACATTGGTAAGCACGGCACCTGTATTATTTACTGTTTGAGCGGCGGCTTGTTGTGCCTGGTAAGACACGCAACCTGTCGTTGCATTGATCATCGCAGTGCTAAACAAAAGTTTGCGAAAAAACATATTCATATCCTTTGTGAATGCTTTGAATTACTTATATGTGGATTGATTCATAAATGAAACAAAACAGTGTTCAAAATATGTGTGCATTCACGAAATGAACATTGTTTTATAAAAAGACGTTTTTTTGTGATCTTAGTACTGGACAGACCAGGTTATGAAACTAAAGCCAATCCGTGCATTACGATTACGCCGAAGGTCAGTTTGCTCCTCATTCCTTGATATCCCTTGGGCTCGGCGTCTTGTTCGACTTTCCTCACGAGCTTTTCTGCATACCAAACAGCAAGATACCCAATTGCTAAGAGTAGGGTAGCGACCGCGTAATGTTTGTGGCCCTGCAGTAATGCACCCCAAGCCAGTAAGACAAAAAGGTTGCTGAGAATTAATATATTTCGGCTAAGGCGATGGTAGTAATGCTCAATGCCATTACCCCAAAGGATGCCGGATAAAAAACTTAATATAACGGCGCTATATGCGATGAAAAATTGCTGACCACTTAAATTGAAGAGTGAGATGTCAGCGAAAATCAGCCCTAAACTAAACACAAATGGAACCAGGCCTAAGTAACCGAGTTGTAGCATGGTTGAGCGTGTTGTCATGGTCGTCACCTTATAATTGTTGCTCTATCATATTGGTAAGCGTAGTACTTGTCGGTGATGTGGAGCTTGGAAAAGTCGCAATAACTTTACCTTCAGAGCTAATTAGAAACTTGTAGAAGTTCCATTTTGGTTTTATGCCTGCTTGGTTAGTAATCTGGTTGAAGACTGGATTCGCATCTACACCTAATACTGAAGAGCGAGCCATCATTGGAAAGGTTACCCCGTAATCGAGATAACAGACTTTCGCTGTGTTTGTTTCGCTTCCTCTATCTTGTCGAAAGTCATTGCTCGGGAAACCGATAACGGTGAAGTTTTGGTCTTTGTAAGTTTGATAGAGGGTTTCTAACTGTTCGAACTGAGGAGTGAAGCCGCACTGGCTTGCTGTATTGACGATTAGTAGTGTCTTTCCCTTAAAGCTTTCGCATAGATCGACTTCTTCCGTTGAGTTTAACAACCTTTGCTTACCTTGAAGAATATCAGGGCACTCAGATGCAAGAGCAAGCGAATTCATGGAGAGAAAGCTAACAAGAGCGGCGAAGTTCAGTAATCCTTTCATGGTGTTGTTCCCCTTGTTTTCAATAAGTATAACTACTTAAGTGCAAAGAGGATCGATCAAAAAAGCCGCACAAATGCGCGGCTTTTTTCTAGAGCTGAGATCTGACTATGCCAGTTTCAACTCGAACTGGTTCAGGTACATTACCATGTCTTCAATCGTCAGTACCGGCATGTTGTGCAGGCGACCGAATGCTACGATCTCCGGTGCCTTTGCCATCGTGCCATCTGGATTGGTCACTTCACACAGTACGCCAGCGGGTTGAAGCCCTGCCATTTGCATCAGATCAATCGTACCTTCTGTGTGACCACGGCGAGTCATTACACCACCTGGACGTGCGCGCAGAGGGAATACGTGACCCGGGCGAGCAAGATCTTCCGGTTTTGCGTGCGGGTTTGCCGCCGTTTTAATGGTCGTTACGCGGTCTGCTGCTGAAACACCCGTTGTTACACCAACTTTCGCTTCAATAGAAACCGTAAATGCGGTTTGGTTTGCACTGTTGTTGTTTACCACCATTGGAGGCAGTTCCAGTTTGTCTGCTTGAGCATCTGTTAAGCACAAACAAACGATGCCGCTACATTCGCGGATCATCAATGCCATTTGCTCGTTAGTGAGGTGCTCGACTGAATAAATGATATCGCCTTCGTTTTCGCGATCTTCATCATCAAGAAGCAGTACGCCACGGCCTTCTTTTAAAGCGATAAGTGCGTTTTCAACGCGAGTAATTGGGTCGCCGAATTCGGCAAGTAGTGATGACTGATTCATGGTTAACTCCTAAATTTCACCAGAATCAGGGCGGTATGAGAGATCGCCGTAAAATACGATCAAAAAGAAGTGCACCAGCATTCTTAGCGATCTGACTCGCTATGCTGGTGTATTCTTATTCTCTTTCATCCGGACTATAACCGTCGGCTCTGGCATCTCACCAGATCTGCTGACCTCGACGAATCGAGCGCTCGCGGGCTCACTTGAAAAAGTATACCGCCGGTGGGGAATTTCGCCCCGCCCTGAGAACAATTAAAAATGTACCACTTCATCCAAGTTGTGAAGAAGTGGAGCTAGGATAGTACTGCGAACTGAATAGCTTGGAAAGTCGATTCCATCTGTATGATGGAAAAGTGTGCTATCGACGGAAATAATCTGTGCGAATAAAGTGATCAATTTGCTGCGGCACGAAGGTGTTGTAAATCAGGCTCGTATGCGTTTGCTTCACTTCGATATGATCTTGCATACCGTCCAGTCTTGTCTCTTCTACGGTAACGGTACCGTCCGACATGGTGTTGTCATTACGGATCAACAATGGGCGAGCGCCAATCGGCATCGTTCCTGCGATACTGCCGAGTTTTTGAGGGAAATCCCAAGCGTCATCATGTTTGTTTAATCCGTGGTGTGGCGAATTGCCTAAAATTGCACCCAATCCGAGATCTTGAATCCGACCTACTATGGACGCGCCTTTAAGAGGCGAACCGATAGCGACAACATGAGAGATTAAGTTAGTGCTCGGTTTTCTGTTGGCGAGATAGCGCTTAATCATCAAGCCTCCCAAGCTGTGTCCCACGAGCACGTTTGTGGTCAGTGGATTAAGCGAATGATCAATAGAATCAAACAGTGAAGACTCATCGATAGCAACAGTGTTATAGCTGAGTACTTGCGTTTCGTATCCGAGTTTTCTCAGCTTTTGGCTAAGAGGCTGCATGACCAGCCCATGCATATAAAGACCATGTAAGATGATGATTTTCATAATACCTCCTAGATTTATGACGTCGTAGATATCCTACTCTAATTGACAAGAAACTACTTGTGCTTTGTGGTGCATATTTACGTTTTGCTGCAAAGTTTGACTGCTGTAGCAAGCGACTCAGCCCAGTAAATCCTGTACTTGTTGTTGCAATTGATGACGATTTAAAGACGCAGGACTTAACACTTCACCGATAACAACATCCACTTTTGACCAAAAACGAGTCGGTCGTTTTGTGAGAGCATGTCCGCCTTTGTGGCTGAAAAAAGAACCCCAAAGCCCTTTTAACGCCATAGGGATGACAGGAACAGGGTTACGTTCAAGGATTTTCTCTACACCAGGGCGAAACTCACCCAATTGACCGTTAGACGTTAAACGACCCTCAGGGAAGATACAGACAACCTCACCGTCGTTAAGTGCTTGTTCAATCTGTTCAAATGCTCGTCGGTAAGTGTCGGCACACTTACGTGGAGAACAGATCGGGATAACACCGGCATGACGGAATACATATTTAAGAACAGGTAGCTCGCTGATGGACTTGTCCATCACAAAACGAACCGGGCGAGTAGAGGTTCCCATCAAAATCAATGCATCGACATAGCTAACATGGTTAGCCACGATTAACGCAGCACCTTGTTCAGGGATATGTTGGCGCCCCTTTACGGACACACGATACATACAATGGCTGAGTAAATAACTGATAAAGCGTTGTGTAAATTCCGGTACTTGGCGATAGACATAGATCGCCACGAAAAAGTTACCTATTGCCATCATGGCAAACAGTTCCACAATAGAAAGCTCTAGTACGCTGAGTACAACGATCGAAACCAAAGCAGACACCACCATAAACAACGCATTCATGATGTTGTTAGCAGCAATGGCACGTGCACACTCCCCTTTGTTTGAACGCGATTGGATGAACGCATAAAGAGGAACGATAAAGACACCGCCGCTTACACCAACAAGGAACAGGTCAATCATGACGCGCAGATGTTTTGATTCAGCAACGAAGCTTTGCACATCATAAAAGTGCACCGGAAGTGATGGATAACTTGGGACTGCCCATAGCAAGTCGACGCCAAAGACTGTCAGACCAAGGATACCGAATGGCAAAATACCAAGCTCAACGTGGTTGAAAGAAAGTTTTTCACACAACCAAGAGCCTGTAGCGATACCAATGGAAAACAATGCCAACAGTAAAGAAACGACAGTGCTATCTGCGAACAAATGTTCGCGTGCGAAGTTAGGGAATTGAGTTAGGTAAGTCGCACCCATGAACCAGAACCAACTAATGGCAAGAATAGACATCCAGATGCCTCTCTGTTTTTTTGCCACTTTTAACGTGTCCTTTAAACCAGAAATCGGTTCAAATTTCGCTTTGTCATTCGATTGGCTAGGCATCGCTGGAATATTCACGCTGCTCATGAACCCAAGCAAAGACAAGGCAATCACGGTACAAGAAGCAATCAAGGTACCATTAGGAATGGATAGCAGCAGGCCTGCACAAAGCGTACCTATAAGAATCGAAAGGAACGTGCCCATTTCAACCCAAGCATTTCCTTTAACAAGCTCATTTGGTTTGAGCGCTTGTGGTAGCAAGGCGTATTTCACGGGACCAAAATAGGCCGATTGAGTGCCTGTCATAAACAGCAGAACCAGCATCAGCATGGCACTTTGGGTGGCAATAGCGGTTGCTGCGCAAGACATGATAGCTAGTTCGATGAGCTTTAGACGTCGGATTAACTTGGCTTTGTCCATGCAGTCAGCGACGGCACCAGCATGCGCTGAGAATAGAAAGAAAGGTAGGATGAATAAGCCTGCCGCCAAATTAACGAATAGATTGACGGATATTGGTAGGTTATCAATTTGGCTGTATGTCACCATCAATAACAGAACGTTTTTGTAGATGTTGTCATTGAGTGCGCCAAGGCATTGCGTCACAAAGTAAGGAAAAAAGCGTTTTGAGAAAAACATACGGGCCCCGATTAAACAAAGTCGAATGAGATGGGAGCACTTTATGCTCAATGAACGATTAAACCAGCTTTCTTTTTCAAGTGACGTTGTATGCCACCAAAAGTAACGAAATTCGTTACTTTCATTTCCATTCGTTTATTGAGTTACTAATTCCGAGACTTCTGAGTAGGTTTTCTTTCCCATGGTTCAAACAGAGGGAACGTCCAACGACGCATCGCAATAATCAGAGAGGTGCCGTGTTTTTCGTCCATATCGAGAGAGCTATCATTTTGGCAAGCCTGATAAAACTCATCGATGACCTTTTGCAGTTTCTGTTGTAGCTTCTTGTTGGTTGGTACACTCATCAATCCTGTTGCCATGGAGAACTTTTCATCTTCACCAGAAAAGTAGCTTTGGAAAAAGGCGTCTTGAACTTGCTGTTGGAAGAACCGTTGAATAGGGCCGCCCATCTGCCACTTAAATGTCGGAGATATACGCAAACGAATTTTGTTATTTGGCTGCAAGTCGATGATGTTCAGACGATCCAAATGAGCAAGCTTTTGCACCAGTTCAAATTCATTGAAGGTGTATTGCTGAACGATTTGCTCAAACTGATAGCCATTTACAACACAGATTGCCACGAGTAGCAGGGCTTTATCATCAACCAACTGCTTTTCTTGCTCTAACGTTAGCGACTCTAGACCTTTATTGTGCGCAGCCGCAAGCTTAAACAGGTCCGCCATTTCTAAACCAATCAATTGGCAAATGCGTTCTAAGCGTTCAAGACTAATGTGTTGACCTTCAGCGAGTAAACGTTTGACGCTTCCTTCACTTAAATCAAGGTGTTGTGCAACATCAGCATAATGCAGCCCAGCTAACTTTAGTTGGCGTTTAAGCTCTTTAATTAACGTATAGCTTTCTGACATTTACGCTGTTACCTCGTCGTGTAACTGCTCTAGGTACGTTTGCATAAAGGTTTTGCGTTTTTGCGCTTCGCGTCTTGCTGACTCTGTGTTCATAGTTTCAGCGATTTTGAATAACTTGGTCTGAAAGTGATCCAGAGTGAATTGTTTATCGTTAAGTTCACGTTCTTCGGCAAATATATCGCTGTCGTTGTAAAGTTGCGCGTTAAATTGAGTGCTGACTTGAATGCATCGCGTCACGCCAATTGCGCCTAAAGCGTCCAGACGGTCGGCATCTTGGACGATTTTGGCTTCTAACGTATTTGGCCTGATGTTTGCGCTAAAGCTGTGTGCCTCTATCGCATGAGCAATGGCATCATGATATTGCTGGGGATAATCGATACTCTCTAAAAATGCGACCGCTTTTTTGGCTGCGATGATTGAGCTCTCTTTGCGATTTGGGTGATCTTTCGGGTAAGTAAAGCAATCATGCAAATAGGCAGCCGGTAATACAATCGCGATGTCTGCATTTTCTTCTTTGCAGAGCTGTTTCGCTGTTTTGACCACGCGTTTTACGTGTTTAAGATCATGAGCTGCATCTACTTGCATCTCTTGCTGCATAAATTCCAAAAATTGCGGTTCTATCTGGCTTAATGACGTCATGGTTCATATCTACAACTAAAATGAAGTCAGAAGTATGCCCAACGCTTAGAATAATTTCCAAGTGCGATGGTGTAATTGAGATTCAGCCACCAGAACCTTGTGCAACGTTTGGTACTGAGCCGTTTTATATGGCCTTTCAATGTGTTCAGTGGTTTATGAGACAAGAATAGACAGAGCGAGCAGTGATGTTTACCAGTAGAAAAAAGGCCTGACGATGTCGTCAGGCCTTTTTCTTTTCGCCGATCTTTTTAGCGTTTGAACGTTACTTGCTCTGCTTGTTCAAGATGAATATGAGTTGTCGCAGGCTGTGTTTCTGCAATCACTTTACCGTGACGAACAGAGTAACGAACCGGCACTTGGCGACGTACTGCGTCAAAACCATTTTCTGCGGGAAGAATCAGTAAACTACCTGGTTTGCCTTCTTCAATGCCGTGCTTGTCTTGAATGTTCAGTGTACGTGCTGAATTGGTGCTGATCAGATCCAGTGAGTTGTTGATTTGGTCGTAACCCATCACCTGACACACGTGCAGACCCATATGCAGCACTTGCAGCATGTTTGCAGTGCCTAGTGGGTACCAAGGGTCAAATACATCATCGTGTCCAAAGCAGACGTTGATGTTGGCATTCAGCATCTCTTTCACTCGTGTTACGCCGCGACGTTTTGGGTAATCATCAAAACGGCCTTGTAAGTGAATGTTCACCAATGGATTTGCCACGAAGTTGATACCGGACATGCGTAATAAACGGAACAGGCGAGATGCGTATGCACCGTTGTAGGAACCCATCGCTGTGGTGTGACTGGCCGTGACTTTATTCCCCATATCAAACTTGTGCGCTAATGCTGCCAGTGTTTCAACGAAGCGAGATTGTTCGTCATCGATTTCATCACAATGCACGTCGATCAGGCGGTCGTATTTTTGCGCTAACTCGAATACGTAGTGCAGCGATTCAATGCCATATTCGCGTGTGAATTCAAAGTGTGGAATCGCGCCAATCACGTCCGCACCTAATTTGACGGCTTCTTCTAGCAGCTCTTTGCCATTTGGGTAAGAGAGAATTCCTTCCTGCGGGAAGGCGACGATTTGGATATCTACCCATTCTTTCATCTCTTCACGCACTTCTACCATCGCTTTTAGGGCAATTAGGGTAGGGTCTGAAACATCGACGTGGGTACGAACGTGTTGTACGCCGTTTGCTATCTGCCATTTTAAGGTTTGTTTTGCGCGCGCTTTCACGTCTTCAATCGACAGCATTTCTTTGCGCTCAGCCCAACGTTCAATACCCTCAAACAATGTGCCAGAGATGTTCCAGCTTGGCTCGCCTGCGGTTTGAGTTGTATCTAAGTGAATGTGTGGCTCGCAGAAAGGCGCAACCGCCATACCGCCTTCAGCATCGATGATGTCACCGTTATGACTAAGCTCCACATCGTTGCTTTCAATGTGCTTGAATTGACCATCTTCAATCAAAATTTGCTGCAGACCTTCTTGTCCTTTTAGCGTTAAGTTTTTGATCAGTAGTGTTGTCATGATGGTTCCTTACGCTGGCTGTGTAGCCAGTGCTTTTTTGTTAAGAATAGGATTAAGAATCAGGAAGCTAATTGCGCCGCCAAGTACAGCGTTAATCGGCACTACGCCAGGCAGGAAGTGTCCCGCACCAACGCCAATCACGACAGCGATAATGCCAGCCCAGTTAACGTTTTGGAATTGGGCGGCTTCAAAGTTTGCGTAGCGTTTACGGTTCGTGAAGAAGTCAGCGATGATCACACCGCCAATCGGTGGAATTGCCAAAGATAAGAAGGTCAGCCAGCCAACAAAGTTATTGTAGAGCCAGAGAGCGCAAAGTGTGCCAACAAGACCGTTCGCCATTGAGATGTATTTACTTGGTAAGCCTGTGATGTTGGAAAATCCAAGACCCGATGCGTAGAGCGCGTTGTCGTTGGTCGTCCAGATGTTCAAGCCAAGAACGATGATAGCTGGAATAAGAAGACCTTGCGCGATCATCACTTCAGAAATGTCTGATTGACCCGTCACCGACGCACCTGCCGCGCCAAAGATAAACATTAACGAGTTACCGATGAAAAATGCCACCATGGTGATCATCACGGCGCTGCGCGGCTTTTTACCAAAGCGTACGAAATCCGCCGTTAATGTACCAGCACTGACAAAAGAGCCGACAACCATCGCGAGAGCTATTGAAAAATCGAGTGGCTCGGTTGGTTGAACCTGTTGTAGTTCGCTTATACCGCCAACACTATTTACTGCCTCGATGACAGAGTAGCCGCCAAGTAGCGCAATGGCAGGAACGGCAATTGCTGACAACACCATCAGTGCGGAGATGCCAAAGTAAACGGTCGCGGTCATGAGCAAACCGGAGACGAGGATCAAAGTATTGGTATCGATGCCCGTTGCTTTGTGCACCGGAATCGCAAACATCGCGACACCAACTCCAAACCACCCAACTTGAGTACCGCCAAGAAGAGCAGAAGGAAGCCAAGAGCCTTTAGAACCAAAAGAGAAACGAGCAAGAAGGTGAGTAGAGAGACCAGTAGAAGCGCCGATGTAACCGAGGAAAGAAGTGTAAATACCGAGGATTAGGTTACCGATGAGAACAGCGAGGAAAAAATCATTAAAGGAGAGCCCAGTACCGAGAGAACCCCCAGTCCACATACTTGCGGAGAAAAAAGTGAGTCCTAACATCACCATTGTAAGTGACGCCACGCCTTTTCTGGCCGTGTTAGGAACTGGTCCAAGACTGTAGTTATTGTCTCCAGCCATTATTACCTCCGCACATTGAAATATTAAATTATAGCACCTGATTTTCAGGCAAACGGCGCGTATTATCGTGATGTAAATTTAATAGTCAATGATAAAATTGCAATTTAAACGTTTGCTTTGTTTTTGATGTGTATTTTTTCTTTTAATAACAATGGTTTGATTTTTAAATTCTAAAGGTGGAAATTTTGATTTTACGTATTTTCTATGATTTATAGACAGGTTTTCTATGTGAAATGAATGTTTTGAATTGCTATTTGTTTTTATGGATTAAATTTATCTATAACTCTGGATTGTTCAGTCGATTTCTATGAAAAGAAAACGATTTCATGATGAGGTTTTTGGTTTGGACGTTATTTGTTCTTTTCTGGGTGTGTTTTCTTGGTTTTATTTTATGTAGGTGATTTATTTTTGTTGAAGCTGGCATTTCTAATGGTTTAGTGGGCGAATATTTGAATTTTATAAACAGTAAACAATCTGTTGTGGGTAAGAAAAGTACAACCGAGCTCGGTCAGAGGATAAGAGGGCAATAGCCACATAAAAAAATAGCCAACCGCAAAGAGTGCGATTGGCTTATATACATGTGAACAAAATCAAGTTCACTAACAACGTCAGTTGGCTAGGTGACCCTCGGCTTAAGAAGGGTCGATTTATATAATGCAGTTACTGTGCCAACTTTAATATGCCCTAAAACACGTAGTTTCTGTGACATGCGTTGCTTAAAGTTTGAGTGTGTTTGCAATTTGCAACTGCGTTATGCAATTTGATTCTATTATGCTAATGATTGATTAATAAACAATGAACCTTTTAAAGCATGACTAAACTCGCCGTTCCTAAAAAGGCGAAAAAACCAACTACATCTGTCACTGTTGTTAGAATCACCGAGCCAGCCAAAGCGGGGTCCAATTTAAACTTATCCAGAATGATGGGAATCAGCACACCAAATAAAGCTGCGGTAATAATATTGACGATAATGGCCAGCGCGATGGTCCCACCTAGAACCGGAGATTGAAACCACAATCCGGCGAGCCCGCCGATGATTAACGCCCAAGCAATGCCGTTCAGAGAGCCAATACCCAACTCATTTTTCAATAGCTTGAAACGGTTACCTGGGGTGATCTGATTAAGCGCCATCGCACGAATCATTAGAGTGAGCGTTTGGCTGCCAGCAATGCCCCCCATGGATGCAACAATTGGCATGAGCACCGCCAAAGCCACCACCTGCGCAATTACATCTTCAAATAGTCCGATAGTGACAGACGCCAAAATCGCAGTAAGCAAATTGATGCCTAACCAAACACCGCGCTTTTGCGAGCTTTTTAATACTGGCGCAAACAAGTCATCGCCTTCATCCATACCTGTACCGGCCATCAAACGTGCTTCGTAGATTTCACGCTGTGTACTCAATGCAAACTGCCAATCGACTTCACCGATCAGTGTTTGGTCTGCATCAGTTACAGGGAGAGCGGGCAGTGTGCTGTGTTCTAATGCCTCTACCGCTTCAGGAAGCATCATTTTACTGTCTAGAACCGTCACAGCCTCAATAACGAGTGTTTTTAAGCGAGTATCGGGGTCACCACGTAAGATATCGAAGTAGTTGACCGTTCCACGATACTGTTTATTACGATTAATCAGATACACCTGTTGAGGCGTGTCGTAGCTATAGCGCTCCATTAACTGCTTAGCTGTCCCAATCGTAATGTTGAAGGGCAGGGTGATGATCTTACGTTCAGCCCAGTGGCCGAGTTCTTCATCAGCATACTCGTTTGCTTGATCGTAAAGTTCCAACTCATCTTTTTCTATCAACGAGAGCGCTTCGTTGATGATCGACTCTGGCAACGAATCGGCCCATTCGATGAGCGACAAGTTGTCGAGTTTAGCGAGAGTGAGCTTTAGCTCGACTTCAGATAACGCATTGATGATAGAGAAACGTACGTCCGCACGCATTTCCGTTAACACGTCGATATGTAGCTCTAGTGGTAAAGCTCGCCATAAGCGAACACGATCGTCGATTGGAAATGCTTCTAGAATCAGGGCAACCGCGCCGGGCTCGAGGCCCGCTTCAATAGATTCATTGAGCGTTGCGACTTGATCCGCTTCTTCGGCTTGGCCAATTTGCTGGATTAGAGTGGAGAGATCTTGAAACTTGCTCACCGAGTACCCCGATAGTTAATTCGTTTTATGGAAGTATGGCATGTTATTGAGATGCACAACTATGCATCTTAACCTTGCTCAAGGTACTTGAAAGTAACAGAAAAACAATAGGCTATTTGCTGTTGATGGTGAGATATGGCTGTACCAATTGGCGAATGTTCACTTTTGCGCCAATACGGGCTGCC
This sequence comes from Vibrio sp. Vb0888, assembly GCF_033338835.1. Classification (NCBI taxonomy): domain Bacteria; kingdom Pseudomonadati; phylum Pseudomonadota; class Gammaproteobacteria; order Vibrionales; family Vibrionaceae; genus Vibrio; species Vibrio sp. Vb0888. Next base: position 627,835 of record NZ_JAWOTL010000001.1, on the reverse strand, counting down.
AGCAAGTACATTCCGCCTATTTTTCTGTGCAAAAATAGGGCATCTGCTGGTGGAGTATGCCAGTATTCTTGTTCCATGCTTAAAATAGTGCCAGCTTCGCGAAGCTTTTGTGCTAAGCCACTGGCTTTAAAGTCATAAGGCTCATCAACTAACATCGGTTCACATGCCATTTTCACTAGATCGAGAATCGCTTGGCGCTGGTCTGGAAGGATGGTTTGGCTGAAGAAGCCTATTTGTTCAAGCGCATCATTTAAGCCTTGTTCGTCATTATTCACGACAGACGCAAAAGCTTGGCGATAGCCGGTACTGAACCGTTCGCTGTATTCGCGGGTCGCCCCGAAATCTAGCAAGCCGATTTGACGAGTGTTTTCGATATATAAGTAGTTGGCGAAGTTTGGGTCGGTTTGTACCATCTTAAATTCGAACAGCTCTCGAAACAGTAATTCGAGTAGGCTGTGCATGACAAAATCCCGTGTACTCTGATCATAATGTTCGATTTGCTCAATCGGGCTACCATCAATGAATTCCATCGCGAGAACGGAGTCTGAGCAACTTTCAGTATGAATCTTCGGTACGACAAAATGAGGGTGCTCCTTCAAAGCGTCATGATAACGAATGGCAAATTGTGCCTCTCGTGCGTAATCGGCCTCGTCATGTAGCTGCTTTTTCGCTTCTTCGAGCAATCCTTTGTAGTCGACAGACTCGGGAATCAACCCAACGACCTTGAGCAGTGTACCGACATTATCGACGTCGCTATCGATACTTTTCCGTATGCCCGGATATTGCACTTTGACGGCTAGGTTATCGCCCGCATCGCTGTAAGCTTGGTGCACTTGTCCTATTGATGCACTGGCGATTGGTTTGAAGTTAAATGACAGAAACTCAGCTTTCCAATTCGTTCCTAGCGAACTTTCCATTACTGCGTTGAGTTGTTTTGCAGGCATTGGGTCTGCGTTGGAACGAAGACGGGAAAGAATATCGGCAAGTTCAGGTTCTAAAACATCACCAGCATCCATTGACAGCATTTGACCAAGCTTCATTGCAGCGCCACGTAGGTGAGCAAGTTGGTCAGTTAAACGCGCGATGTTCTGTGGCGTCAGCAAGAGGTCTTTCGCTTTTGGTTTGTTGCCTTTGGCTATCTGCTTCGTGCCTTCTGTAATCACATTGCCTGCGACACGGGTAGCAAGTGAAGCGAACTTGCTGAATCTTGAGATGCGATGGGTAGGTAGGCTTCTTTCCTTTGCCGACATGAATCTTCTCCGCTATTTACTAACTAATTGTTATACGGGAAAAGGATATGTTTGGATACAAATGAAAAGAAAACCGCCAGCGTAACTGGCGGTTTGCGAGTTTAGATAGAGTAGAAGAAGTACAGTTGAGACTTCATTCGGATGATGATCCCGCGAATCACATCCAAGAAGGCCATGAAGCCTATCGGTTTTTCACCGCTGACCCATGCGAGGCCAACAGAGCCAACAGGGATGTCGTAGCCTTCTGGCTCATCAATCTTAAGACGAACAAAGTGGTGTTTGTTCTGTAAGTTCTTTCCAGTGGTGACACGTACGGAATCATCGAAACCCAGTAGATTACCTTGTGACTCACCTGTTGCTTCAACAATGCCTTCGACGGTCGCTGAGAAGATCTTACCTGGGTAAACGGACGAAGAGAATTCCGCTGGCTGACCCGGTTTGATGTTACGAATCGCCTGGTGGTTGACTCGCATCAGCACGTACTTCTCGTTAGTGTACATGTTGATACGCGGCATCATCGATACACGCTGACCTTCACGCAGGATAAAGTTGGTGACAAAGCCATCTGTTGGGGCATGAACTTTTGTGCTATTCAAATCCCATTGCGCTTTTGCAATTTGCTCTTCAGCTTGGCGCAGTTCGGCTTGTTTAGTTTCAACTGCAAGTTCCGCTTTATGAATCGCCAGTTTTGCACGGGAAATATCGACTTGTTTCTTCTTGATTTGAGACTCAAGGGTCAACACGTTGTGACGTGCCATATCAACCGCACTCGATTGTTTGTCGATATCGCTTTCCGTGATGGTGTTGTGCACTACTCGGTTTTGCTCAACATAACGATCTAGCATTTTTTTCTGCAATTTGTAGTCAACTTTCGCCGCTTCCAACTGGCTCTTTGATGTTTCTAGATCTTGCACTAGCGCTTCGTGGTTAGCTTCTTCAATCTCGATGTCGCCTTTTGCCGTAGCTAATGCAACGCGAGCAGAATCAGCGGATACGTTCGCTTGATTTAATGCGATTTTGTATTGCGTTGGGTCAAGTTCATAAATTAGCTGACCTTCTTTAACTTTCTGATTCGGCTCAATGTAAATGTGGTCAACTTTACCTTTTACATTGGTTGAATCTGGACGCAATTGGATGTGTGGTGACTGCACGACAGAACCGCCGGATAAATCCATCGGGGTGAAGTTAATCAAACCTACCCAGACGAACATTAGCCAACCCAAGCCGCCAAGATAAGCGAACGATTTGGTTGCTTTGTTCCAAGGCATGCCAACCAAACGCAACAGATAGATGAAGAGTGCCCATACCGCTAAACCTTCTAACATTATGCTTCCTCTTTTGGCTGTGTTTCTGTTTGCGGTTTACTTTTCCATGTATCACGCAGATTGATGATGGCTTTTTCCATATCAACAAATGCAAAGATCACGGCTAGCACCCAAACCCAGTGCCAGACAAACCCTATCCAGGTCAGCGCAGTGATGAGCCCTAACTGATGATGGTCTTTGCTGTGTGCTTTATTGATAGGCAATTCATGGATTTTCCAAAAGCCGTAACACGCGCCCGCGACACTCGCAATTAAAACGACAGCAGCGACAACATGTAACGCCGTATCTGCGCCTGTACCGACAAATGGGACACTCAGTAAACTCATTAAACACTCCTCTATCAAACTGTTGGCGTATTGTGATCTGAATTTGATTTGCGGCTTTCTTTGTGACAGATTCAATCACTATAGGATTAAATTTGATGTAATTGGTTATGAAAACGGTTCGGTTTATTCGCGCGATGGGCATTCTAAACATGCATAACCTCGCGTTATCTAAATACAATTTGGACTCGGATGAGTTAGGAATCCCAGTATCGGTGTTTCGTAACCCAATGACACTGATCCCGCTAAAAGCCGTTGCGGAATGGTATCGTTGTGTTGAACAAGCCAGTGCTGACCCGGATGTGGTGTTGAGTCTCAGCCGGGGTATTGAACTGCAAAAGCTAGGGCCAGTGGGACGCTGGTTATTCTCCGGCAATGATTTAGCCAGTACCATTCGGCGAGTGAATTATGGTGTGAGCAATCTACAATCAGGGGCGTTTTTTGCTGGCGAACAGTCGGGTAAAATCATCAAATGGACTTACCACAACCCGTTTATAGAAACGTCAGTAAAGGTGCACGATAGTATCCGCTGTGCGGTATTTATGATTAAGGTGTTACGCGAATTTCTTGGCAAAGATTACCAGCCTTTACGTGTCAAGGTTTCAGGCTCGAGAAAAAATACTGAGCGATACCGGGAATATTTCGGCTGCGAGGTGGAATGGAGTCAGCCAAAAACAGAGATCTGGATCCCGGGAGATGACCGATTAGCCTCCCGCCAAGTGAGCCATCGAGAAGACAGCCGTCTAGCGATGAGTTTTTCCGACTTGGATGATTTGCTTAATATGCCCGATCCAGAAGACGAGTTGAAAGTGATTTATGAAGTGGTGAACTACAGCAGCCATTATGGATTGCCAACGTTAGAGCGCGTGTCTTCTCTGCTTGATTTATCTGAACAGCAGTTTCAACGTCGTTTGCATAAATTAGGGCTCAATTTTTCGACGGTTTCTGGCTATGTATTGAGTAATATTGCAGCTGGTTTGTTGAGTAAGCGCGTGAGTATTGATGACATTGCCACGCGCCTTGGTTACACCAATGTGGCGAGCTTCAATCGTATGTTTAAGAAACATCGTGGATTAACGCCCAAGCAGTATACGGGAAGATTAGAGAAGTAGTGCTCCACTTATCTCTATGAGTACAAGCAATAAAAGCCCTCAAAGTTGAGGGCTTTGTTATTTTTTTGTGTCGTTTTATGTGGTGGCTATTTCTTAGGACGCCAACTTAGTGCACTTGCAACAGCGCCGATGGCAATTACATCCTTTTTTTGTTCGCTAAGTTCAGGGAGCATCTGTACCGCAATGGTACCGTTCGTCTGCACTGCGGCAATTTCTTGTGTGCCCTCCTTAAAGCTATAACCCAATGGAATGTCTACCGCCATCATGGCGTCAGGACTAGTATGTACAGTTTCTACATTAAAGTGGGTGCTACCAATACGCACTACGCCTGTCTCTTTTTTTTCAAAGCTGATGTCGATGAGAGCCGATTTTGGCTCCATCGCAAACTCACCGACTTTTTTACCATCTTGAGTAATGTCACAGGTGTAAGGATCATTCCCACCAAAATCGACGCCCATGTAGTTAACCGACATACCGCCTCCGGTGCAGTTCAAAAGCCAAGTTTCTCCGCTGTCGATACGAGTCACTTCTGCGCCCATTGAACCTTCTTTGAAAGAGATACGGTTAAACCAACTTGAGTTAGAAGCACTGCGTGAATACTTGCCTTTGTACTTACCAGCAAAATCAAAATGGCCATCTGCACCGAATCCCCAAAAATCACCGTCGGTTTTGATCAGCATTTCTGGTTGTGCTTTTACGGCATCAGTACGATCCATGACGGCTAGGCCACCACAACCAGCAAGGAGCAAGGGAGCGAATAGAATAAGTTTCTTCATGTTTTTCATTGTTTATAGCTTGGTTACATCTAGGGTTTGGTCGGTGAATTGGATGTTCTGAATGTCGTACAACTCGTCAGTGCCTGTATTTGGGCACTCAACAGAAACGCTCTTTGCTTTGATAACAGTACATTCCGCCAGTTTGTGTGGCACGATATAGGTGTTGATACCGCCTTCACCATAAATGCTGTTGTCTTTGCTGTTGCCTTCAAAAGTATTGTTTTGATCATTACCGATCACATTCATCGCGTCGTCGCCAATGATCTTCACTTTTGTTAACCACTGAGATTTGTAGGTGTACGCTTCTATCAAACCGTCTTTGTTGGGAGCCATACGGAAGGTAGGTACTGTGCCTGGATTTGTCTTTTCTGTGTAGAGCTTGACGCCCGCAGAGTCGATATTCGCGGTATATTGCAAGTATCCGTGGAATAAGCCACTGATCCAATCAACGGCTTGTGGATCTTGGGTTTGCATTTCTTCACGCGTTAACGCTTGGTAGCCATCTAAACCATGTCCGTTTGCTTTTGCTACACCCATGTAAGCTTCAAAAGCGGCAGCAAAATATTCGTGAGAATATGAAGGGCCCGTTTGTTTAACACTTTCAGGATCGAAGTCGTCTGATTTCCAATCGTCCCAGTCATACTGAGTAGGGCGCCACACCGTCGGTTTGCCCGATTGAATATCGTTATAGATGCTTAACGCATGAGCTTGAATGTCATTTTGCAGTGCCGCAGTCGCCGTGTTAGGTGCAATACCTTGCGCTTGGACCAAGTGTAAAATTTCTTCAAAAGCGGCGTCTCGTTCGGCTTTTTTGCCAAGATTGGCGCAGTAATCGGCAAAATTACTCATGTAATGGCAATCGCCTTCAACTGTCAGTTCTCGATACATTAAAGATTGGCTATTCCTTAGCCAGTTTGGTGTTTCTTTACTAGTTACTAATGTTGACGCGATAGATGTGACAAGTGTATCCATATCATCTTCGTTAAGTACCATCATGCTTACAACAAACTTTTCTAGAGAACTCGTATCAAAAGAGTGTGCTAAGCCCGAGTTTGTAACTGCGTCGTTCAGTTTGTCTTGGCGAATCAGTTCGTTGATAAAGATTTTGGTTAACATCTCATCATTCTGTTCGTCGTTTTCGGTCAGCATTAGTGTGGCATCACGCTCGGCTAATGTCTTAGCGATACGAGACTTGTCAGCACCGTACTTAGAGTCTGGTTGGTTTGTGAGAAGGTGTTGGATGATTTTGGCTGCACGAAAGATTTTTTCATTATTCGCACCGTCATCAACAGCCACAATGTGAAATGTATCGTTGTTGTTTGCTTCGGAAAGGGAGATTTTCACATAGTGGGTGAAGCCCGAATCAGCAGCCACTTTTAACTTGGCTGGAAACTTTGTAGAAACGACAGTTGGGATTGTGACAGTGCTCAATGTTGGCATTGGTGGTGTTGGAGGTGTCGTTGTCGATGGTTTCGAATTAGATTCACTGCCGCCACAAGCAGTTAGACTTATCGCGCAAAATATGGCTAAAGGTGTTAATTTGGAATATCTCATTTCATGTTACTCGTAGACTTTATTAGAGCAGGAAACTTAGAAGCAACATAAAGTCCTGTCTATATAAGCAAACTAAGTCATATATGTTGATATTATTTTTTGGTAAGACCTATTATTCGATATATTTAAAAATATAGTGGATTTTTATTCCGAATTTTATTTTCTATGTGAAGCTATATTCTGATAATGAATAAAACCTCAGGTTATTGCATGGCTTTAGGGGTATAGAATGATTAGGATTATCGTATATGTATGGTTTGTAAGCGTATGTAAGCCTGCGTTTTATTAAAATTATCATTTAAGTAGGTTGCGCACTATAGGACGAGCGATATACTCCCTCCATCATATTGGTGGAGTAAATGATTCATGGTGGGTAATACAATCTTACTGGTAGAAGACGACTCAGAGATTGCTCGATTAACCAAAATGTACCTCGAAGCCGAAGGATATACGGTAACTGTCATCGATAACGGTCAAAATGCATTAGAAACGATTAAGGGGCTCAAGCCGGACCTAGTGCTGTTAGATTTGATGTTACCAGGAAAAAATGGCGCAGAAATATGTCAAGAGGCGCGTAAGTTTTATCATGGTATTATCATTGTTTTGACTGCGACCGATGATGAAATGAGCGAGGTGAGCTTATTTAAGTTTGGTGCTGATGATTACCTTACCAAACCGATAAAAGGCAATATCCTTCTCGCCCGTATTGAAGCAGCGTTGCGTCGCTATTGTCGTCAAGTTGATATCGTTGAAGAAGAAAAGCTGAGCCGATATGGCATTAGTCTTTGTCTTCGTCGCTCCCAAGCATTTTATTTGCAAAAAGATATTGGTTTAACGAGTTCTGAGTTTGAAATTTTAGAGCTCCTGATGCTGAATGTCGATAAGCCAGTATCTCGTGAATCATGTTGCCGTCTTGCCCGAGGCATTGAATACTGTATTACTGATCGTTCGATTGATATGCGTATATCCTCACTAAGGAAGAAATTCTCTAAGGCTCATATCCATACGGCTACCATTAAAACCATACGTCACCACGGCTACATGCTGACAGGTAAATGACGCATGTTTTCCCTGTTTACTCGTCTATATGTGGGGTTAGTAACTGGCCTTGCGCTGACTGTTGCTTTGTTTCTCTTTATGGGGGAAGAGTACATGCGCAAAACAGAAGTCGGTGTTTTTTTGAGTGACGGTGCTTATTTTGTCGATCAATACATTGAGCAACGAGGCACTCCGGATTCTCTCTACAAGAAGTTAACCGAAAACGGCAAGCAAGATTTCTTTATCTTTGATTTAACATTGGTTGAAAACTGGGACGGATCACCGCCTTGTCGAGATTGTAATCTGCTGTACCGTATGCAAGGGATACCTGTTTATCTTATTGATGGCAGTACCTATGCTGCGGTATTCCCTTTGCCTAACACTTCGAAGAGTTTAGTTTTCAAAGAAAAAACGGATTTCTTTAGCCCACACGTTGATTGGAATGAAGATTCTGAGATTGTATTTATACTTACTCTACTTTTGGTTGTTGTATGCAGTTTAGGCATTATGGTTTACATACCTGTACGACGTCTTGACCGCCAAATTCGGCAACTAACGGCTGCGCAACAACAATTTGGTTCTGGTGAGTTGAATACGCGAGTCGAGCTAAAGCAATTTTCGCAACCCGTGAAAGAGCTCGCCCAAGGCTTCAACTGCATGTCTGAAGAGATTGAGAGACGAGTGCGCCAAACACACATCTTTACTCAAGCTATTCCTCATGAAGTGCGCACTCCGCTGAGTCGTATTCAGCTAGCGACGGATTTAGCTCGACGCACGAGTGGTGAAATGCAGGCAGAGTTACATGACGATATTGAACGATACGTTGATGTCGTGACGGATTTAACGTCCGACATTGTCATGCTGTCTCGCTTGAGTGTGAAAAACCACTCATGGATCGATTCTGTTGAAACCATGGAACTGCCACTTTGGTGTAAAAGCCGCATGAATTACCTAGGCTTAGAGTCCGCCATGTTGAGAGCAGAAAATAAACTCGCGAACCAATTGATTCACTTTCAGCCTACTTTGGGTAACCTTGTCCTCGATAATTTACTGCAAAACGCCAAGCGTTATGGTGAGTCCTGCGTTGAGGTGACGATTCGAACGGTAGCGGATTGCTGGAGCATCGATATTGAGGACGATGGTCCGGGCATCCCTGAGGCGATGCGAGAAGAAGTATTTATGCCATTTTCGCGCTTAGACAAAAGCCGCAACGCCGACATGAAAGGCTTTGGTTTAGGGCTTGCCATTGCTACCAGTGCAGCGCGGCAACTGGGGTGGGAGCTTTCTGTCGGCGAGAGTCACTTAGGCGGCGCACGTTTTACGGTGCTTATTCCTGCCAACGGTTAGAGTAGGCACTGCGGTAGTCTGGCTCTGCGATACCTTCATACAAATCGTCACAAGCTTGCAGCGGACCTACGACGGTTCGGTAGGGTAGGACACCTGCCCAAACAGGGATGTCCATGTCTTCCGCATCGTCGTTGACGCCAAAATTGCTGATTTTCACTGATGCTTCTAGGAGTGGAATACGCAGCAGCATGGTGGCTTTGAGTTCTTTTTCATTACTCAAACGGACTTGTTCTGTTCTCCCCGGAGCGATCTGTTCAATAAAGTGATTCAGCAACCTGTCTTTCTCTTGGTTATCTTCCACCATCTCAAACTGGCCAAAGACCACAACACTGCGATAATGCGCACTGTGGTGAAACGCACTTCGAGCCAATACCCAACCATCAAACAAAGTAAAGGTTAAGCACGTTTGCACTCCTTGTTTGAGTGAGCGTAATAGTCGACTGTTGTTGGCACCATGGATATACACGTAATCATCGACACGCCATGCCAGCATAGGGATGACCACAGGGCCTGACTCGTTGGTTATCGCAATATGAGCGATTAGGCTTTCATCTATGATGGCGTGCAGTTTGCTAACATCAGAGACGGCTTTATGTGCGCCTTTCTTAATTTCCGTTCTATTGGTGTTGGATAGCATTTTCTCTCCTTGTTTGCTCACGATTACGAGCGATTGATCCTCATTCTTTGATTGCAATGTAGCGTTTAACTGGTAGCTTAAAGAGAGCCACTTTTAACTAATGGATGGATCCAGTTTGTCTTTGATTGATATCGGTGACCTGCATTTAAAAGACAGTGATGGAACGCGTCAGCAAGCGTTGTTTTTTGCTATTCGCAAGAAAATTGTTCAAGGACTGTGGGTGAAGAATGGGAAGCTGCCTTCTACGCGGAAGCTTTCACAAGAGCTTAATCTAAGTAGGAATACCGTGATTTCTGCCTACGAACAGTTAGTGGCGGAAGGGTACTTGAACAGCCAAAAAGGTTCTGGTTTTTATGTTGCCGTAGAACTGCCAGAGCAGTACTTGCCTGAACCTAGTTCAGTTCAGAGAGACTCATCACCGAAAGCTCACTTTGATATCAACCGCGCATTTGCACCGGGTGTGCCGGATTTGGACGCATTTCCGATGGCGCAATGGCAAAAGTTACTCACTCGCCATATGTCTCGTACTTGCTTGTTGGGGAATCAAGATATTCAGGGTAGTTGGGCATTGCGCTGTGCTTTAGCTGACTACCTCGCATCAAGCCGTTCAGTGAATTGTTCTCCAGAGCGCATTATTATTACCTCTGGGGCGCAGCAAGCGTTGTCAATTGCGACGATGGTAGTGCTCAAACAAGGTGATAAGGTTCTGATGGAGCAACCAGGTTACGCGCAAATGCGGAAGTTGATTCAGTTCCAAAACTATCAATTTGAGCCTTTGTTCGTAAGAGAGACATTAGGTTTTGATGTGGAAGCGGTGACCACAAGCGATGCCGATGCCCTGTATATCACCCCAAGCAATCAATATCCGATGGGCACCACACTCAATACTGAGCAAAGAGGGAAGATCATCAACTGGGCAGTCGAACAGTCACGTTGGATCATCGAAGACGATTATGACAGCGAATTCCAGTTTGCTCATCGTCCCTATACCAGCTTACAGGGGCTAGCGGCTCAAATGGGTCGAGATGAGCGTGTGTTGTATGTGGGTTCCTTCAGTAAAGTGATGTTTAACGGATTGCGGCTTGGCTACCTTGTAGCTCCTGAACGTTTAGTAGAGCAATGTTTGGTGGTTAAGGATGCGTTAAGTGGTGATTCGTCGACGCATACACAAGAAGCATTGGCAGATTTTATTACTGAAGGTGGGTTATTACGTCATATTCGAAAAATGCGTCGACTGTACAAAACTAAGCATGAACAGATGCATTTATCCATTCAACAGCATTTTGGCGACCGTGTTTGCGTCGTTAGCCAAGCGGCGGGGCTTCATATTACGTTGAAATGGCAAGACGGTATGGATGAGCAGCGTTTTACGAAACTAGCAGAGCATGAAGGGATCATCTTGCGACCTTTGAGCTATTATGAATACCCAGATTTTCAAGCACGTCACTGGCATGGTGCCGTGCTTGGTTACGGCAATATCGCGTTAGAGAACATAGACGCTGGTATCCAACGTTTAGCTCACATATTTCGAAATGGGAAGCGATGACTATTCAACTACACGTGTTTGTCGCTTATGTCGCCACTGTTTCCAAGGCAGTAAAAGTAGAGTAAAAATGCCAAGTGCATAAAACATTGACCAGCCTAAACATATAAAAACACCGGTACAAAGCAGTAGGGACAGTCCCGCAAGTGTTTTACCAAATCCTCGAAGCAATTTGAAAGCGGCTAACATCGCCAACATGTAAACCAGAACGAATACACTGTTTGCGAGTTTTAGGAAAAACTCCAGATCGAGCTGTGATAGGGTTCCTATCACACAAGATATCAATAATATGCCGCCAACTAATATGGTGGCTGAGAAAGGGACACCACGACGTGAAATCTTGGCTAGTGGACTAGAAGGACGATGTTCACGAGCTTGAGCCCAGACCATTCGCGCTAGGCTCTGTGTGTATAAGTTAACGCTCGCGAAACAAGCGGAGAAACCTATCAAGCTGATTATCCATTTGGCTCCATCGCCTAGTAGTTGGGCACTAAGCCAGGGGATGGATGCGTTATCAAATTGAGCGTTACCATACGCGCCAAATTTTAAAATAACGACAGAGCATGCCCAATAGGTAGCCCCTGCTACAAAACAACCGACCACAATGGCAATAGGGAAATCTCTTTGAGGGTTTTTGAACTCTTCCCCCATATGGGCAAAAGCCTCTATGCCAACAAAACACCAGAACATCACGCCTAACGCTGCGGTAATAGGCCAAATTGACTCTTGTGTGATGGCGGGCATCACAAGATCGGCGTTGTTAACGTCGCCTTTCCATAAAAATGCGCCAACAAGTGCGAAGACACTCAAAGCAATAAGAGTTTGTAAATGACCTGATGATTTTGTGCCCATCAAGTTGACGAACACAAGAAGTACTACCGTGAGAACTTGTGCAAACAGATTGTTGCTAATAGGCTCTGGCAATATTTGTTGTAGGAAGCCTGCGGCGAGTGCAATCGCGGCCGGAACCCCTACCGGAATGACACTAACAAATAGCCAAGCGACACTACTTTCCAGTTTGGCGTTAAAGGCTTTGCGTACAAAAAAGGCTGTTCCGCCCGCGTTGGGGTATCGTTTACCCAGTTGAGCAAAAGTCAGCGCAATAGGACAAATCGCGATGAACAATAAAATCCAAGCCCATAGTGAAAAATGGCCAGCTATACCTGCTGCGATAGCCGGGATCATAAACAGCCCCGTTCCCATTAATGTGGTGGATAACTGTGCGATACCTGATGTGAGTGAAATGTCTTTTTTGAGCTCTTCCATGCGAATTGATTCATCCAATGTTATGAGGCTTATTACGAAAAAGCTTGTGGCTTCTGGTTATTTCGTTTTATGTGTTTAAGCGATGCTATTTATGTGCTGAGTACTTAAGTTGGGAATTTGATTTCAATGTGTTATCTATTTTCTGTTGAAATGGATAACAGCACTCATCTCATGCCCACCAAATAGCATATCCAAAATGTTAATAACAAAATGATTTACTAAACCGTCAATATGACGGTTGTTTTAAATAATTCCAACAAAATGTTGGTTTCTTATGCAGTTAGAATCGGTATAGAATGAGAAAAATAAGGAAAGCTTGGTAACGGTATGGACAAGTTTGATCATAAGATTGTGGATCTGCTCAGGCACAACGCTCGGCTGTCGGTGACTGAAATTGCGGATAAAGTAAACCTTTCTCGTTCTGCGGTAACGGCCCGTATTCGTAAGCTAGAGCATGACAAAGTGATTCTAGGGTATCACGCTGAAATTGCGCCTTCGGGTGGGGATTCGATTTGCGCCTATTTTGCCTTAAAGTTCGATAAATCAACCTCTACGTATTATTGCGAATCATACGCGGACGAGTTATACAAAATTGATGGCGTAAAATGGTGTCATGCGATCAGCGGTGAGACGGACATGATGGTTTTTGTCGAAGTGCCTACGATGGCTCGCTTGAACGAAATCAGAGATCAAATTCAACGATATCCAGAGCTTCGAAACCTGATGACTCATACCGTCTTAGCTGAATTCTTTAACACGACTGGGAACCTGTTTGTGAAGTGACCATGAATGGATGCCATGTTGAAAACCCTTCTGAGCGAATATGTTAAACAACATTAATTTGAATCTACTTAGATCCTTGCATGTACTTTTAGAGGAGTGTCATGTCAGCCGGACCGCAGACCGTTTGCACATTACGCAGTCTGCCGTCAGTCGACAGCTTGCACAATTGCGCGATCTGTGTGGTGACCCACTGCTTATTCGTCAAGGTAATCAACTGATACCAACGCCACGAGCAATAGCGTTAAAATCAAAGCTTGATGCATTACTGGCTGAGTTTGACCATTTACTCGATGACCAACCTTTTGAGCCGCGGCAGTGGCAAGGTGAGCTTGTTATTGCTTCTAGTGACTACGTGGCGCAATACGTATTGCCCGATATTGCCTCTCACTTGGGTGAACAAGCGCCACAGTTAGATATGGCGTACCGACTGTGGCAACCCAACTTTCTTGATAAACTTCATGAGACGGGCATCCATATCGCGTCTTCTATGTATCCAGAAAAACCACAGAGTGTGTCGAGCGTTAAAATTGGTGAGGATTCATCAGTTTGTTTGATGAAATCTTCTCATCCGTTAGCAAAGCAGGACCAGATCAGTATTGAAGACTTGATTTCATATTCACACATCAAAGTGACTGGCGGCGGAGACAAAGATTCCTACACTGATTTAGCATTGAAAGAGCTAGGGCACACCCGCCACGTTACCTTTAAGGTTCCATTCTTCTCTGCTGCGATCAATCGCTTAGTTGCAAGTGAGCACCTGATGGTGGCTCCTGAACATATTGCCGTTAACCTCGCTAAGCATTGGGACTTAACCCATAAAGCATTACCACTCGAAACACCTATTCATCAATATTGGTTAATGTGGCACCCCAAATACGACACGGATCCTGCGCATAAATGGGTGCGAGAAGAGATTCGCTCAGTAATGCAAATCTCTGAATATTCCATTCGCTAATACGTACACCGTTTAGCTATGACTTTAAGTCATGATTAGTATGAATAACTTTGATTTCTAATTATACCTCTTCCGTTGATAGAGTGAGCTTCAAAGAGGGGAGATTCTTATGACACTAACAGTTTGGTTATCACTTTTTACCGTGTGTTTATTAGGGGCTATGTCACCAGGTCCCAGCTTAGCTATTGTCGCTAAGCACTCGTTGGCTGGTGGACGTATCAATGGATTAGCTACGGCTTGGGCTCATGCGTTTGGCATTGGTATATATGCGTTTATTACCTTGATTGGGCTCGCTGTTGTTTTGCAGCAAAGCCCGATGCTGTTCAAGACGATTAGCCTTGTGGGTGCGGCATATCTTGCGTATTTAGGGTTTAATGCTTTGCGTTCAAAAGGTGGTGTGGCTGCGAAGTTGGAGTCAGGTGAGGAAACAACGGTAATCCAGTCTGCGCGAGAAGGCTTTTTTATCTCGATTTTAAGTCCCAAAATTGCTTTGTTTTTTATCGCATTATTCAGTCAGTTTGTCGCGCTCGGTAATGATTTGAGTAATCAGATGATCATTGTTGCCACGCCGTTTGTTGTGGATGGGCTTTGGTACACCTTTATTACCCTAGTGCTATCGAGCTCTAAAGTCGTTGACAGAATTCGCTCTAAGGCAGTGTTGATTGATCGTTTGTCAGGAGTAGTACTCATGCTGCTGGCTCTTAGAGTGGTCGTAACGGTATAGACAAGCTCGCAAGACAGAAATACTAAAAGCAGCCCGTGTGGCTGCTTTTTTGTCTACTCTCAGTAACCCTTACACAATTTACGTAATTCTGACGCTAAACGTTGCTAAAATGAATATTATCAATAGTGTTACTTTGGTTCATATTCTCATTTGCTGTGAAAGCTACTTTCCAACGCATTGTTATAATGAGAACGATAGCCACTTAACGTTAATACTAACAGTGTCGCATATTAAGTCGAGAGTGCTTTATTGGATATAAACGGACTTTCCTCTTACTTACCCTATGAAAGGGGTAGAGACTTCATGACCGTTTAGAAGGTGAGAGCAATATGCAAAGAATAGTAGATTTAGCTCCAGTAGTAATTTTGACCAGTGTTTGCAGCGTTGCTTGGATATTCTTTTCAACAAAGAGCATTTGGGTGTTTTTTGAACTGTTTGTATTTACGATGCTTGGCTTTGGCCTTTTGTACGGGTTACTACAAAAGGCTGATCCTAAACACTTTGACTTTGTTTTAAATCACATCGATGAAATTAAGAAGGAAGGCAAAGATGCTTGCCTAAGCGGCGCTCCGAAAGAATCCAACCCATACTCTGGTGTCGATGGTGATTTATGGGAGGCTGGTTACACAGCCTCCTACAACAAAAAGATAAAGCAATAAACCGCTAGGTGCTTATTCAATATTGTGCTTTTCAAAAAAGCACCCTGCCATTTTAAGGACAGGGTGAAAGCAAGAAGTTTCTCAGGAGCGGTCGGGGGAGAGAAACTCATCTAAATCTTATTTACTTACCGGCGAACCTCTTCAAATTCACCTTCAATCGCATCTGCTTTACCTGTATTAAACTCATACTCTTCGTGCATTTCTCTCTGCATTTTCTTGACGCGCTTTTCAATACGTTTACCGGTAATTAATGCTGCGATGGTCAACGGAATCGCAATGATCAAGCTAAATACTAACGTAAAAAAACCGGTAATCAGTGCTAGTGCAGTTACAATAATCCGATTCATAATCATGACCTCTCTGTAATTTATGTGCTCAGATTAATGCTGTGAACATGAACAAAACATGAATGCTGACGTTCACTTTGTCCGGAGAGTGTCAAATGAATGAAACGAAAAAACGCCTGAGGGTGATCAGGCGTATAAACGGGGAAAAATATTAGTAATGCGCATGGCGCTTATTATTTAGAACAAATATGAGATATTGTCCGCTACGCTATGTGGTTAACGTTGTGGAGCAAAGTTCACCTATCGAGGGAATGTTTGGTAACGAACACCCATCATTTGTTCCATACAGTGCACAACTTGGCAGCTGTAACCGAATTCGTTGTCGTACCAGATGTAAAGTACACAACGCTTGTCTTGTGCGATAGTCGCTTGACCATCTACGACGCCTGCATGACGAGAACCAACCAAGTCAGTTGATACAATTTCTGTTGAATCGGTGTAGTCAATCTGTGCCGAAAGCTCAGAGTTCAACGCCATTTCACGCAAGTAATCGTTCAGTGAATCACGGTCTACGTCTTCACCTAAGTTTAGATTAGCGACTGCCATAGAAACGTTTGGTGTCGGTACGCGAATCGCGTTGCCTGTTAGCTTGCCTGCAAGCTCTGGCAATGCTTTAGCAACTGCTTTTGCCGCACCTGTTGAAGTCAGAACCATGTTTAGTGAAGCACTACGTCCGCGACGGTCACCAGAGTGGAAGTTGTCGATCAAATTTTGGTCGTTTGTGTATGAGTGCACGGTTTCAATATGGCCAGAAAGAACACCATATTTATCGTTCAGAGCCTTAAGGACTGGCGTGATTGCATTTGTTGTACAGCTTGCCGCAGAGATGATGGTGTCATCTTCTTTAATTACCGACTCATTTACACCGAATACAACGTTTTTGATGTCACCTTTACCTGGTGCTGTTAGCAGTACTTTCTCTGCGCCTTGACACGCTAAGTGTTGGCTCAGGCCTTCAGAATCACGCCAAACACCTGTGTTATCAACAACTAGCGCGTTATTGATACCGAAAGCTGAGTAATCCACTTCGCTTGGGTTATTTGCGTAGATGATTTGGATGTAGTTGCCGTTAACGATCAGTGCTTTACGCTCTTCATCGATAACAATGCTACCGTTGAACTGACCGTGAACTGAGTCACGACGCAGCAAGCTAGCACGCTTCTCCAAATCGCCTTTTTTACCGCCACGAACCACAATCGCACGTAGTCTTAGTGGGTAACCTGGACCACTTTTCTCAATGAGAAGGCGAGTAAGTAGTCGACCAATGCGACCGAACCCGTAAAGAACCACATCACGCGCTTTCAATGAAGAATCTGCGTCGCGAGCACCATCAAGTGCAGTGATAAGGAAATCGTTTAGAGAGCTTGTATCGTCATGTTCATTCCAGTACATAGTTGCCAATTGGCCAACATCGACACGGCATGAAGAAATGCTCATTTCACAAAGCGCTTGAATAATAGGCATCGTGTGCTCAAGCGAAAGTGGGTTACCGGTATAACGTCTTGCAACGCGATGAGTTTTGAGAATGTCTATAGTAGTAGCATTAATAAGCGTTTTACCAAACAGAACCACTTCGATTCCTTTTTGACGATATAGCTTACCAATTAGAGGGGAAATAGATTCAGCAATCGTTTGGCTAGTTTGCCAGTCTTGGAGATATTTCTCTGGACTCATTGTTGTATTAGACCTTTCACGTTTTGGGGGCTAACCATACTCTCTGCTGTTGCCTCTTCGGCAGCGTGCAAGAGTGTGGTGGGTTATGTAATCGGGTTGTAATAGTTGTGTGTGCGGATTCTAAGGTCGGAGTCCTTATTCTGCTAGGAAAATTAAATCCAGTGTAAAACACTACTTAAGGGGACGTTAGTGGTGGATTAATGTGACTAAAGCAGTGGTTTTCACGTATTGACATTTAGAAAGTAACTTACTTTTTTTGCGATGATAACGTTTGCTTTCAAATTAGTTTTGTTGACAAAAATGGATATTTTGCATTTTTGTGTGATTTAACTCGATAAGGCAACTCAATAGGTAAACATACAATAGATGATTTCCTGAAAAGTGATGCGACTCTTAGTTGTGAGTGAAACTTTATTGTTTGCATCCAACTTTAAGATCAAAAAATATGACTTGAATCACAATTGCCACTTCATTAGCCGATGATAAAACACTCACAATAACCATAATCTAGGTAGGTGAATGTTGTTTGAAAGTAACAATGTCGTATATGCCTTTCAATGCCAGAAACTAGTCTAATATTAAATAAACGGATGAAATCAACCATTAGGCTGATGGATGTTGAGATTATCAATAAAAACACGCTTAGCACTCCTCGCACTATTACCCGCTGTGGTAATCGTGGTATTTGCAGTTCAGCAGTTTTCTGATAATGCGTTGCGCGTGAGCCGTCTCAATCAAACGGTTAGCAATATTCAAGGTTTCCAATTGATATCCAAGGCCTCCCACTTTATTTACTCCATAGAGAAAGTACGCCGACAGCCTGATCTTCAAGTCTCTGCAGCCATTAATATTGAAGAACAAGGTGAAGTTATTTCTTCTTTGCATCAAAAGTTTGTGAGTAACCCTAATACTGCTGAGTATGCTGATGAACTGAAAGAAGCCATGCTGGGGGTATTGTCAGGTAGATTGAGTGAGATGGACGACCTGGGTGATTGGGCATTTCAACAGCTCCAAAATATGTCGCGCTCTTTGTTGCAAAATCATCAATGGTATGGCAATGACGACGGCATTCGCATGCAAAATTTTATTGCCTACCTTGCTCAGCTCTCTTTTTGGACACAGAAAGAAGCTTGGCTGACGAACCGTTTAGTCCAAGACCCTGAGAGTCGGCTAAGTCAAAGTATGTTTTATCAGGCGATTGACCGACAGCAGCAAAATTTGGATGCGTTTTTAAACTTAGGTGGGTCATACGAGCAAGTGGATAAATTGCTTGGCTTGTTTACTTCGCCGAGATATCAGAGAAACTTGGCGTCTCGCGGACAATTAATGTCAGGAGACATGTCACAAAGTGACTACGCCGCATATTTAAAAGAACTCGATTTTCGTGTGCAGCGCTTACAAGTGCTCATTGATGGGTTCACCAAACAAACTGAGCAGTCGCTTCTCACGCAGGTTCATGAACAAAAGGCCAATATAGCGGTGATCAGTTTTGGCGTTGCCTTAGTGGTTATCCTGCTTTGTTGGCTCGGATTTAGTACTTGGTTCCGAGTTAACAGCAAACTCGATGCGATCATTCACACTTTAAACGCGTTGATCAACTCCGAAGAGAAGCAAACAAAAGTCAAAGTTGATGGAAGTGATGAACTGACCATTTTTGCTCAGCAAGTGAATCGAGTGGTTGAAGAAATGCAGAGACAAACTGAAGAAATACTGCATGCAAAAGAGTCAGCAGTATCGGCTAATCGTGCAAAATCTGTGTTTCTTGCCAACATGTCACATGAAATACGCACGCCCCTTAACGGGATCATGGGCATGACAGAAATACTCTCTCAAAGTGAGTTGTCTTCGCATCAACAAGAAGTTGTTGATGACATTGACTCCTCATCTCAAACACTGCTTACTTTACTTAACGATATATTGGATCTCTCTAAAATCGAGTCTGGACGATTGGAGCTGTCACTAGTAGAAGCGGATATCCGAGAAGTCGTGTATCAGTCGATGATTTTATTCCAATCCAAAGCAACATCTAAACAGCTAAAGTTAGGTATTAATTTAGCTGAAAATATCCCCATTCGCGTGATGGTCGATGATCATCGTGTCAAACAGGTAGTTACGAATCTGGTATCGAATGCGGTTAAGTTTACCGAAAGTGGGCATGTATGCGTTGATGTTAGTTATGAGGAGTTACTTGAGAAAGAACGTGGAGTGCTGACGTTTAAAGTAGAAGATACCGGAATAGGCATTGATCAAGATAAGTTAACCACGATTTTTGAACCCTTTACTCAGGAAGATGAAGGAGTGTCGAGGCAATTTGGCGGTACAGGGTTGGGTTTGGCAATTTGTTGTCAGCTTGTGTCGATGATGGGGGGCAAGCTCGTAGCAACATCTACAAAAGGAGTGGGCACATGCTTTGAATTCTCGATTGAGGTTGAAGCAATTCCGGTGTTTGGCTGGCGTTCGGAGGTGATTAATAAAGGGCTTTTGATCTGCTCAAATTACGACTACGCCGACCAAGTATTAAAAGAGTGTCGCTTAGCGAAAATCAATCTCTTTGGTGTTAATAATGTGAATGAAGTGCAAGCGATAAATGATGACTTTGATGTCATATTTCTGTGCCACAGTAACGACGCTAATACCGATGAAATCTTGGATAATCTATCATTTAATTACGATCTTCGCCGTGTGATTATTTGCCAGCATCATTTATCCACTCCCTACGAAAATGCAGAAAAAGTACATGCCGTACTCACATTACCTTTCCTTGGCAATCGATTTAAGCATGTCATTGATGATTTAGCTAAGGTTGAAAAGACTATATCAAGTGACAATGTCACCAATAATGTTGTCAGATCTGAATATCGAGCGTCGCGCTCTCATCGGAGGATCTTAATTGCGGAGGATAATTTGATGAACCAGAAAATAGCGAGTTTTTTTCTGGATAAAGCAGGTTATGACTATTTGATAACAAGCAACGGTCAAGAAGCGTTAGAAGCCATCACAAAGGGAGAAGAATTCGATGCAATTTTAATGGACTGCATGATGCCCGTGATGGATGGACTGACCGCGACGAAAGAAATTCGTCGTTGGGAAAAGAAAGCAGGACGTGAAAAAACGATGATTATCGCACTCACTGCGAGTGTTTTGGAAGAAGACATCCACAACTGTTTTGCGGCAGGCATGGATGCTTATTTACCTAAGCCGTATAAATCGAACCAGTTATTTGAGCTCTTTAGTGAATTAAAACTCGCCTAGCTAACATTTCAACTTAGACAAGGCGTCAAAACGATAAAGCCCCACTTCAGGGGCTTAGTTCTGATTATTCACTGTTGTGCGTTGGCTTGAGCGCCTGCGAGTTTGCGTATGGTTTGGCGATAGGTTAGGTATGCGGAAACACCAGCTAACAGGTTGCCGATACAAGCGCCTAAGAGTAAACCTCGGATTCCATCCATTTGAGCGCCAACCCACAAGCACGGTAGGAAAAAGACAAACAAGCGCAGCGCTGAAATGGTGAGCGCGGTGTAAGATTTGCCTAATGCATTACAAAGAGAAACCATTAGCATACAAACCCCTAATGAACCCAAACTGATCGGCACTATCAGTAAATGCATTTCCAAGACTTGCTCCACTTGCACATCACTTGTCATCAATAATGCGAGTGGGTTTGCGACGGCAAATGTAATGGCAGCAATCAAAAGTTGGAAACCTAGAATGAATTTTACAGCAATACTGACGAGCCTTTGGATATCTTCATAGTTCTTTGCTCCAAGTAAGCGTCCAACCATTGGAGGCATAGACATTGTCAGCGCCAAGACCGAAACGATAGCAAAGAACTCATAGCGTGAACCAAGCGCCCAAGCGGCGACTGCTGCGGTTCCAAAGCTTGCCAATAATTTTGTTGCTAGCATGGAAGACAACGGTGGCAGCAGTTGGCTAATCATCGCAGGGCCCATAATGTTACCGATAGATGCAACACTTTTGGCTATGTTAAGATCTTGCCATTGTGTCGTTGCCCAGTGATTCTTCTTCACGCGAGGAGCTACGACTAAAATACCAAACCCAAAAGCGACGATGGTTGCTATTGCCGCTCCGTTAATACCCAAGTCAAACGTGAAAATAAATAGCGGATCGAGTACAAGGTTCACGCCGCTGGTTATCATCATCATTGTGCCAGGTAACATTGTATTGCCATTAGCTCGGCAGATACTGTAGTAAAAATACAAAACCGCACCAGTCCATGAGCTTAATAACCACCAAGGCCAGTAACTGTCGATTATCGGCATAACAGATTCTGGAGCGCTTAATAGAGCTAAAATGGGGTAGCGCAAAAGCCAAATTAGCCCGCCAAAAATAGCGACACCAATTGAGCCGATCATCAATACCAATCCGCCAAGTTGTTTGGCATACCGACTTTCATTCGCCCCAAGAGCTTTAGAAATGACCGCTGTCGTTGCGATCCCTAGACCGACTTGAATGCCGATAATGACCATTTGCAAAGGCAGAGTGAAACCTTGAGCGGCTAACGGTAAAACGCCGAGCTGACCGATAAACGCGCTATCCACAAGCTGAAAGCTCATTAAAGACAGAACGCCAAAAAGCATTGGCCAGGTCATTGTAAATAATTGTTTTGCAAGCGTTGGTTGTGTACTTGTCGTAGTTGAAGACATAGAAAGCTGAATGCGTTAGGAATAAGAGTTAGATTGATTGTACACGGCGGTTAGTTTAGAGACAAAAATAAACCCCGAGGAAGATATTCTTGCTCGGGGTTCGAAAATCTAGCTTACGCGTTTATTTTTTGCCGCTAGTTTGCTTGTCTTCTTCAGTCAGCTCACGAATGCGACGGCTGATGTCACGACGTGCTTTAGAGATCTCAGCGCTTTTAATGATGTGGTCATCAACACGATCTTCATAGTCTGCTTTCATATTTTTGATGATTGCGACGATTTCATCGTGAGTCATTTCTGGTTTGATGTAGTCTAGAAGGTTTTCTAGAAGATCAACACGTTTGCGGTTATCACGAACTTTCTTCTCGTTATCAAGAAGCTCACGTTTTAGTTTGTTTTTACGACGAGCTTGGTTAACGATTTCAAATACGCTACTCATAGTTCTCTTTCCTAATTTTATGAATATCTTCCTCGATTAAAGCACAACATCCAGTGGCATAACAGTCTTTAGATCAATAGCAATGCAGAGTTGAACATTTCTCAACCAATTGCGCTGTGTACATATAATCGTGCTGCTTTCTTCGAGTTTTGGCCAACATCGTAGAATCCATCGATTCATTGTCATAACGTGGCCTTCACTATATTATCAACACCATTGAATGCAAAATGATGAACTTGATATGGACTCTGGTAACACTGCGGAGCAAGTAAATAGTCAAGATAATGAGCAAGTCACTCGCTCTGTGGCTGAAAAGTTAAAAACGGCGTATATCAACGCTCGCGAGCAACTCGAAATCATCGAAGTTGAGCTTAATCGTTCAAAAATAATGATGGTCGACCAAGATGGCAATTTGACGAGAGTGCCGATTCTCTCGGAGCATTGATACCTGACCCTATTCGTAAGGGGTGTCAGGTCTTACGCTATGCTTTAGCCTGACACCAACACCTGAACCGCTAACGCTTCTTGCACTGCTGTGTGAATTTATGGCGTATGATTTCGAAGCGATTTAGGTACAAAGTCAAATGCAAAAATAATAAGGAAATGCATTATGAAAGTTGAGCTAACGGCAATTGAAGCACGAGTTATTGGTTGCTTGATCGAAAAAGAAGTCACTACCCCAGATCTTTACCCCCTCAGCCTAAACGCATTAACCAACGCGTGTAATCAAAAAAGCAACCGTGATCCCGTGATGTCACTCTCTGAGTCAGACGTTCTCGATGCCGTTGATGCTCTTATTGAGCGCAGGCTCGTCAGTGACGAAAGTGCGTTCAACAGCCGCGTCAGCAAGTATCAACACCGTTTCTGTAATACGGAATTTGGTGATTTAAAGCTGACAGAGCAGGAGAAGGGCATTGTATGCTGTATGCTTTTGCGCGGTGCTCAAACACCTGGGGAAATTCGTACTCGTACTAATCGTCTCGCGACATTTCATGATGTAAAAGAAGTGGAAACGGTCCTTGAGCATTTAGCAAGCGAAGAGAAAGGACCATTAGTGGTCAAATTACCACGTGAGGCTGGTAAGCGGGAGTCGCGTTATATGCATTTGTTCTGTGGTGATGTTGATGCGTCCGAACTTGCAGCGCCTGTGTCTGCTGCAAGCTCGAGCTCCGATCGAGTAAGTCAGCTAGAGCTCGAAGTCGCTCAGCTGAAAGAAGAGCTGGATGAATTAAAAGCTAAGGTTGAGTCACTGCTTTCATGATGGAAAATACAACGCAGCGTTGGAGTGTCTATCTGATACGAAATAACCGCAACGCGTTGTATTGTGGTGTTACCAATGATGTTGAACGAAGATTCAATCAGCACCAAACCGGAAAAGGAGCGAAAGCTTTGAAGGGAAAAGGCCCTTTGGTATTGGAATGGTCATCGGATTTTGACTCAAAGACGCTTGCCATGCGAGCAGAGTACTATATTAAGCAACTAACTAAAGCGAAAAAAGAGCTGCTCGTTATGTCAAAAGCAAATATTGTCGTCGACGAACATCAACAAATGATGTTAGAGATAGTGGCACTCTGATAAGCCCTTGCTACGCAAAGATACACGGAAACCGCCTATGTCACATTGGCGGTTTCTTTTTGTTTTTGGAGTACCATGTAGGAATAAACTGACGCATAATGGGCTGGTGTTCTGTTTAAAGGTCCTGAATATGAAAAGCGCGAAATGTCTCTACGTTATCGAGACAAAGGAAGCGACTCAATGTACTTTATTTGCATCCACTCAGACCAAGAACCAATTTACTATTGAAACAGGCACTAAGAGGAAGGTAGATTACAAGAGTATAGGATGACTCGGCTAGGTAATGAATAGAGCTGAATTAGGCTCATAAAAAAGCTAAAAGAGCAGTAGATGAAAAAAGCGTTAGTATTCTCCCTGATTTCAATGGCCGCTTTTGCGCCGAATGTGCAGGCCACCCAAGTTCTTAATGGGTATTGGGCATATCAAGAGTTTTTAGACCAGTTTCCACAACAGAAGCAGTTAACTAGTGCGTTGGCTGAAGTGGTAAGAGAAACCCCTGTACCCGTAGCAAAAGACAAAAAGCGTCCACTGAAAATTTCTGTTGTTTATCCAGGGCAGCAGATCTCTGATTATTGGATTCGAAACATCGATGCGTTTGAAAAACGCCTAGATAAGCTTGATATCGACTATCAACTAAATCAAGTGTTTACTCGTCCTAATGCAGATATAAAGCAGCAAAGTTTGTCTTTAATGGAGGCGCTGAAAAGCAACTCCGATTACTTGATCTTTACTCTAGATACCACAAGACATCGTAAGTTTGTTGAGCATGTCTTAGATTCAAAGAAAACCAAGTTAATTTTACAAAATATCACCACACCTGTTAGGGATTGGGAACATCATCAGCCGTTTCTTTATGTTGGTTTCGACCACGCAGAAGGAAGTCGTGAATTGGCCGTTGAGTTTGGCAAGCGTTTCCCTAAACATAGCCACTATAGTGTTCTCTACTTCTCAGAGGGCTACATTAGTGACATCAGAGGCAACACTTTTATCAACCAAGTGAACCGCGATAATCAATTTGAACTACAATCTGCTTACTACACCAAAGCAACAAAGCAATCTGGGTATGAAGCTGCAAAAGCCAGTTTGGAGAAGTATCCGAACGTTGACTTCATTTACGCGTGTTCTACCGATGTAGCATTAGGTGCTGTTGACGCTCTTAAAGAGTTAGGTCGTGATGATGTCATGATCAATGGTTGGGGCGGCGGTTCAGCAGAGTTAGAGGCGCTTTCTAAAGGGGAGTTAGACGTTACCGTTATGCGTATGAACGATGATACAGGTATTGCAATGGCTGAGGCCATTAAGTGGGATTTAGAAGGAAAGCCAGTTCCCACCGTTTACTCTGGTGATTTTGAAGTCGTTACCAAATCGGACTCTCCAGAAAGAATTGAAGCATTAAGAAAACGTGCATTTAGATACTCAGATAATTGATGACAACTACATCAAAAACAAGAAAGCGTCGCTCACTGTCGACGCTTATTACCAAAATAATTATTCTCGTACTTGCTCCGATCATTCTAGGCATCTTTGTTCAGAGTTATTACTTCTCGAAGCAGATTATTTGGCAGGAAGTCGACCGAACCAAGCAGCAGACCTCTGCCCTGATCCTGAACATTTTTGATAGCCATTTTGCAGCGATTCAGATTCATCACAACAGCAATTCGAAAAGTGATGTTGTATTGGATTTTTATACAGAACGTGATGAAGAGGCACTCAATTACTTTTTCATGAGTATTGACCAGAGTGATCCTTCCCATACACCAGAGTTTCGTTTCCTAACCGATCATCAAGGTATTATTTGGGACGATGGCAACGCGCATTTCTATGGCATCAACAACCTGATACTTAGCCGACTTGCCAGTCAAGTGACCTTTAGCAACAACTGGTATTATCTACCCTCACAGACCCCGATGGGAACTCGCCATCTGTTACTTCGTCGTGTACCCGTTTTACAACCTAAAACCGGTGAAGTGATGGGGTACTCTTACAATGTTGTTGTTTTAGATAATAACTTTGGGTTGATGGAAAGGTTAAAAAATGAAGGCAACGTCGACAATGTTGTGTTGGTCGCTAACAACACACCATTGGCAAGCTCATTAGTAGGAGATGAGGCTTATCAAATATTTGACGTACTCAAACGACGAGAGTCCCAGCACAAGCTTGACCAATTATTGATCATCAAAACCCCTATTGAGGTAAATGCCGCCGAGACTGACTTGTGCTTGCTTACTGTGCAAGACAATCAGAGCGTGGTGACATTGCAAATCCAACACCTGCTAGCAATGCTAGCCTCAGTTATCGGTATGGTCATGATTGCGCTGATGACTAAAGAATGGATCGAGAATCGAGTAGTTGAAGAGTTAGGATCCCTGATGGCATATACCCGCTCGGCTCGTGAAGAAAAAGGATTTGAGCGTTTTGAGGGGTCAGATATTGAGGAATTCGATCATATTGGTTCGACACTAGAAAACACTTTTGAAGAGCTTGAAGCACAAAAGCGCTCTTTCCGCGACCTGTTTAACTTTGCGTTATCTCCTATTATGGTGTGGTCTGAATCGGGTGTGCTTGTCCAAATCAATCCGGCAGCACGCAAAGAGTTAGTCATGGAAAACGATGTTGAAACCATGCACCCAGTGTTCAAAGGTTTCAAAGAAAAGTTGATGCCACACCTTCGCATGGCGGCTCAGGGAGCTACGTTGACAGGCGTTAATGTGCCAATTGGAGACAAAGTATATCGCTGGAACTTATCGCCGATTCGAGTTGATGGAGATATTAGCGGTATTATTGTTCAAGGTCAGGATATAACCACGCTTATTGAGGCGGAAAAACAGAGTAACTTGGCGCGCAAAGAAGCAGAAAAATCTGCTCAAGCCCGTGCCGACTTTCTGGCTAAAATGAGCCATGAGATCCGAACGCCAATCAATGGAATTTTAGGGGTTGCTCAATTGCTAAAAGACTCTGTGGAAACAGAAGAGCAGAATAACCAAATTGACGTACTTCGACATAGTGGTGAGCACTTACTTGCTGTTTTGAATGATATTTTGGACTTTTCGAAGATTGAGCAGGGTAAGTTTAATATCCAAAAGCACCCGTTTTCTTTCACTGATACAATTCGAACGTTAGAAAACATTTATCGTCCTATTTGTGAAAGTAAAGGCGTCAACCTTGTCATTGAAAACAAAATAGATCCCAATGTTGAAATCTTTACTGACCAAGTTCGTCTGAACCAAATTTTATTCAACCTAGTCAGTAATTCTGTGAAGTTTACGCCCTCGGGTAGCGTGCGCTTGCATGCTGAACTTGAGCAGTTCTATGGCGCTGACAATAGCGTGCTGGTCGTGGAAATTTCGGATACAGGTATCGGCATCGAGTCTGACAAACTCGACCAAATGTTCGAACCTTTTGTTCAAGAAGAAGCAACAACGACTCGAGAATACGGCGGCAGTGGCTTAGGGCTGACCATTGTGAAGAGCCTCGTCGACATGCTGGAAGGTGATGTTCAAGTCCGCAGTCAGAAAGGCTTAGGAACGACTTTTGTCATTACAATGCCAGTGAAAGATCGTGAGCGAGTACTCACCCCTCTTGATTCGAGTTTGCGAGTTAAGCCAGGTGAACTATTTGCAGAGAGTCTCAAAGTGTTGTTGGTAGAGGATAACCATACTAACGCATTCATTCTAAAAGCGTTTTGTAACAAGTACAAAATGCAGGTTGATTGGGCGAAAGATGGGTTAGAAGCAATGGAATTCTTAAAAGATCATACTTACGATTTGATACTGATGGACAACCAACTTCCGCATCTTGGTGGAATTGAAACGACCAAAGAGATCCGACAAAAGCTAAAACTAGGCACGCCAATTTATGCGTGTACTGCTGACACCGCGAAAGAAACCAGTGACGCCTTTATGGAATCGGGTGCGAATTACGTGCTTCTCAAGCCGATTAAAGAAAATGCGCTCCATGAAGCATTTGTGGATTTTAAGCAGCGGTTCTTAGTTGAGCGAACATAAGGAATTGGCTCACTACGGGATAACCCAATTATTCATTATCTGAAAAGCACAACACCATGACTGTGGGTTGTGCTTTTTTGTATCTGCCCCTTTTACTCTTATACAAATCAGACTTTTCAGACTTTATTGGTCTCGACGTTTGTTGTGTACATCGCAGCATTTCAAATTCAAACATAGTGTTGTATTACTTAGATTTCTCCCCCCTTCACTGACACACCCAACGTGATTTCAATCACAAAAAGATATTTACTTAGCGTGCTAACTATTTTATATTGCTTAGCACGCTAAGTAATTGAGTAGATCTTATGATTCAAGACATCAACAGTTTGCGAGACCTTTCTCTGGCTGAAAAATTATCTCGTGTTGCTCGTTTGTGGAAAATGGTTGCAGATCGAGAGTTAGAGCCTTTAAACCTAACGTATCCGCGTTGGACTGCGTTATGGAAGCTTTATCGAATGGGTGACAACATCAGTCAGAAGCATTTGGCTGAAGCGCTTGAGATCGAGTTAGCGTCGTTGATGCGAACATTAAAATTATTAGAAGAGCAATCTCTGATCACTCGCCATTGCTGTGAACACGATAAGCGAGCACGTATTGTTAGCCTCACAGAAGAGGGGAAAACCCTACTAAAGCAAATGGAGGCTCGAATTCTTCAAGTTCGAAGCAAGCTCCTAACGGACATCAACGACCAGGAACTTCAGCAGCTTTCATTGATTCTTGATCAGATTGCTCACAATGCGCTTGATTCACTTAGCGAATAAGTCAGAAAACCGAATAAAAAGAGAAGTAAACGCCTATGACTCCAGATCAAAAATTCGCACGTTGGATCAAATATTCTTGCGTCGCGTTTGTCCTTGTCTTTGCCTATTTTCTAGTTGCAGATCTCGCCATGCCGTTGACGCCTCAGGCAATGGCAACGCGTGTGGTAACTAAAGTGGCCCCCCGTGTGAGTGGGCAGATTACACATCTTTATGTTGCCAACAACCAAGAAATAAGCCAAGGCGATCTACTATTTCAGATTGATTCCCAGCCTTATCAGCTCGCCGTAGAAAAGGCTCAACTTAACCTTGAGCGTGTGATTCAAAACAACGAACAACTTGATGCTTCTATTGCTGCGGCAAAAGCAGACGTTGAAGCGAGCAAAATCGTGGCGGAACAAAAAGTTCGCGAAGCAAAACGTCTTAATACCCTGTTTCACCGTAATGGTACTTCGCAACAACAGCGCGATGACGCACAGAGCAGTGCAACGGCAGCTAAAGCGAACTTACTGGCCGCACGTGCTCGTTTAAAAGAGTTGGAAGTAAACCGCGGTGATTTAGGCGCGACGAATGTGAATATCCGCGTAGCGCAAAACCAGCTAAAACAAGCGGAACTTAATCTGTCTTACACTCAAGTCTCGGCGGAACATGATGGCGTTGTCGCTAACTTGCAGCTGGAGACGGGGGCCTATGCGGCAGCTGGTACACCTCTTGTCGCTTTAGTCTCCGATGACGTGGATATCATTGCCGACTTTCGTGAAAAGAGTTTACGACACTTTAATCAGAACAGCCGTGCGTTAGTGGCTTTTGATAGCTTGCCTGGTGATGTATTTGAAGCTCGTATTACGAGTGTGGATGCCGGGGTCAGCTCGGGTCAATTCGATGCGGATGGTCGCTTAGCAACACCAACTGACTCAAACCGTTGGGTGAGAGACGCGCAGCGCTTACGTTTACATTTAGCTATCGATGAACCTCAGCAGCGCGCATTTCCAGCAGGGGCACGAGCAACCGTGCAGTTGTTGCCAGAAAACGCATTATCTGGCTGGTTAGCGAGGTGCCAGATCCAATTCTTGAGTCTTCTTCATTATATTTATTAACGAGGAGGCGATATGAAGTTATGGGACCACCCCATGTCGGAAAACGACTTCCGTCAGTGTTTGCGCATTGCAACTGGTGCGACCATTGGTTTCACTTTATGTAAAGTATTTGGTTGGAACTATGGCGTATTCTTTACTGTAACCCCGATGCTGTTACTTGGAATGGTGCCAGTCATGAGTCTACATGCCGCACGACAACTGATTTTTTCAGCGGTTGTGTGTGGATTAGAAGTTGGTGTTCTTGGTGGGTTATTTGGTGGGCACCCTGGCATGATGACAATCATTGCATTCGGGTTGTTTCTGTATAAATTCGCCTGTATGTCAAAAGGGAGCTTGTTCTTATTTGGAGCGAACAGCGTACTGAGCTTAAGCATCATGCTGCATTTTGCGAGTTATCCAACCACTGACTTAAATGACCTAATATTTAGCAATCTGCAAGCGAATGTTATTTCAGTGATCGTTGCTTATGTGGTGACATTTTTGATTCCCGATGCGGAACCTCGTCAGCCACCAGCGAAACCGTCGCAGCCTAAACAGAGTCATCGAATGCGTCATGAAGCCCTTATGGGGGCGAGTATCGCTACAATGTCTTTCCTTGTATTCCAGCTATTTGACCTCAGTGACTCTATGTCTGCTCAGGCGACAACCTTACTTTTATTGTTTCCTATGCATTGGAACGGTGCTTTAGGGTATGCGCGAAAAAGAGCAATGGGGACCTTGATGGGGGTGACCTTTGGTATTGTCGGACAACTTGTATTATACGATTGGTCGGATACCTTATTGTTTATCGTCCCATTGCTTTGGATTGGGGCTATGATGTTCAGTTATATGCACGTGAAAGAGTCTAGCGGTTCGGGAGCCGGATTTGGCGGCTTAACCACGTTAGGTATTCTTTTCGGCCAATACCTTACTCCGGATGGTGACTTAATGTTCAGTGCGCTGTATCGCGTGAGCAGTATTTTGTTTGCTATTGTTGCGACGCTGCTTGTGACCTATACGGTTCACAGAATACTCAACAGCTTTGAGGCGACGCGCTTTAGCGAGCAGTAAGTTCAGACGTTACTGGTTAGAAAGGATTGCTCCAGTAACTCTGTTTTTAGTTCGTGAGTCATCTCAATGGAACTAGCAAACTTAATTCCAACTACCCATCCCTTCACCAATTTCTTAATGTTGGCAATGACACATCGATTTTCTTCTCCGATATAGTGGCTTAACGGGCATTCGATGGTAACACTCTCACCCACGTTGAATTCGGGCTCAATCAAGGTTGATATACCAACACCTGCTAGAGAGAAATCGATAAGGCTACCGTCGTAGACATTCCCTGCATGAATAACGTTACAGTCCATTTGCAACTTGTAACGCTCATGTTCCCGAACTGGTTTGGTTGCAAATGTTCCTGGAATGCGGATAAACAAAAGGGGGGATGGTCGAACGGTCGTCGTCAGCACGCTGGACTTAAACGCAATGACATGGCCTAACTCCGTATCTGATACACCACGCACGATGACATCGGCGTTGGGGAGTTTTCTCATCACTTGCTCTTCAAGCAAACGCATTGGTATATCAAGAATCAAATAAGCATTTTCTTTCATCCCCAGATAGGTGGTGGAATACGTATATTGATCCTTAGGCCCAAATTCGAAATTAGTAGAAAGCTTCATTCCCGGTTTGAGAAACCTATGCAGTTCATCTTTAGTATGAGTGGCTGGCATCACATTGGCGTTTTAATTTTTTAGTTAAGCTGAGGCTATCAAAACGCCATTTTGTTATTCAAGATAGTAAGGCATAAGTTTTTGTAAAATCATCGCTATCTGTGAAGTGGTGGGCGATAAGTTTGGCTCATTCCACCTTTCATAAAGATTTGGCTTGCCACAATACTGCCGCATGTGACCAACATCAGCGCTAACCAAGTGAGAGAATCTGGTTGTTCACCAAAAATTGGAACGGCAAGAAGTGTCGCGACGACTGGAGTTAATGAACCAAAAGCAGCGCTGGCTTCGGCACCGATGATCCTAATTGCATAAATGAAAGTGAAAGAAGCGATTAAACCTGCGCCAACACCTTGTAGCATCGCGTGGCCAAATAACTCCTCCCATGGCCACTGGCTGAACGGTGTTACCACCAAATAACTGTCTACCCACCCGAAACCAACGGCGATGATGAGTAGAGCCAAAGACGCGATTGCAACGAATCCTGCACAGACGTGTGCATTAAGATTAGCGACACGAGCGCTGATGGTGAAAGCAGCCCACATGATGCTGCCAGTTAGAAACAGGATATGCCCTTGCAACTGAGACCAGTTGTACTCTGCGCCGCTATTAGAAAGAAGGAATACGAAAATCCCTAACAACACCGTAGAAAGCCCGATTAAGCGGTGAGCACTCAGCGACTGTTGATAACAAAGTACCGCGATAGCAGAAACAAACAATGGCAAAGTGCCAGGTACTAATGCACTGCCGTGCGCCACGGGAGCGAAATGCATAGCCGTTCCGACGACCAGAAGATAGGGAAGGCCGCTTCCAACCACAACACCAACCAGGTAGCGTTTAGGCACTACGCGCAGCGACTGTTTATGCTTAATCACAAATGGTAATAAAATTATACTTGGGATTAGAAAGCGAACTAACGCGATATCGGCTGGCTGCAAGGCAGAAATTGCGCCCCCTTTTAAAGAAATAAAGAAACCAGACCAAAGCAGTAAGGTCGTTAATATAGCTGCGTATCCCAAGATCATTATCGACATGTCCATTTGTAAATGATGTGTTAATTGTTGAATAAAACTCTTGCAAAAGGGAGGCAAAGTTTGACGTAATTAGGCTTGATGTTGGTGATAAATTGCGTATAAGTGTTAATTGTTGGTGATTAAAGGCATGGAAGAATAAATGGATAAAATTGACAGGCAACTTATCAACCTAATGCAGAAGGATGCCACTCTGACAACGGCAGAACTTGCTGACCAAGTAGGGCTATCGGCATCACCTTGTGCAAGACGCATTAAGCGTTTGGAGCAGGAAGGTGTAATAAGTGGTTATCGAGCTATTGTGTCCAGAGACACTGTAGGCATCGCGATGACTGTATTTGTTGAAGTGAGTTTAAATAACCACCAAGCTTCTTCGATTGATGAGTTTGAACATGCCGTTGTTGAGATGGATGAAGTGATCTCATGCCATGTCGTATCAGGGGCCTATGATTACCTGTTAGAGGTGGTCAGTAAAGATCTCGCTGGTTATGAAACATTTACTAGAAAGTTACAGCGATTAGAAAATGTGAAAGATATTCATACCCACCTGGCGATTAGACAAGTGAAAGGAAATGGCAGTTTGCCGATTTATGCATAAGAAAGATGAAATTTTTCGATAGACTTAAGATTGCCCACTATCATCGAAAGCGATATAGACAGTTTGGTAAAGACAGAGCCCGAACTCTGGGATGGGCAGATAAGTATAGTCAGATCAGCCGTTTTGAGGCGTTGTGCCGAGGGTTAACGTTAGACGGTTCAAGTATTTTAGATATTGGGTGCGGCTACGGAGACTTGTTAGCGTTTATCGAACTTACGGGGGGGCTTCCTCAAAGCTATATTGGCATTGATCAGCAAAAACAGTTTATCTCTGAAGCCAGAAAACGAGATTTTCGTACGCAAAGTAAGTTTATATGTGGCGACTTTTCAACGTTGGTATTGCCTCGTTGCGACTTTGTTTTTGCTTCCGGATCATTGAACTATCAATCCACCAACCCAAATCATACCATTGAAATGATTGATAAAATGTACCGAGCGACAGAGAAAGGTTGTGTGTTTAACTTGTTGGATGAATCCAAACTACCCAGCATGAAAATGTTAGCGTCGCACAATAAAGAAGGTGTCTTTCGCTATTGTCGGTTGCTGTGTCCGAATACACGATTGATTGAGGGATACTCCGAGCACGACTTTACGATTGCCATGATCAAAAAAGCGGAGTCCGTTTCCTGACTCCGCTTAATAAATTCTTAAGCCTTATTGGTTTTTGTATTGTGAGATTTCACAGTTACCTGTGTATCTATCAACCTTGAATGAGAACGCGGCTGAATGGTATTCCCTCCCATCACTCCATATTGTTTCTCCGAAGATTTTACAAAGATCCAAATCACTGATTGAACCGAACTCTTTTACGTGCCTAACTACTGACAAAAACTTGGCTTTGGTAGCATTAGGACATTCCCTGTTACTTAATCGATTGATAACCATGTTTGTAGCATCATCTCCAGCCAAATGTGACTTTTTATTAAATTTTATTAATGGCTAAACTAACCAAAAAATGTCCATAAGTAAAGCATTAATGTGACGTATGTCTCTATAAATTGATTGTCTTGGTCATGGTTTAGTCAAGTTTGTCAAAGGGAACAATCCCATTATTTACATTTGATATCGTTCACGACTAAGGAAAGATAAAAAGCACGAATAACGTCCAATATTGGAGTGAAAAACCAACATCGTCTATTCAAAACTGGCTCTGTTTTTACTTCGAAACATCTTGAGCGTATTGAAGCGCTCGGGCTTCTTTATCATAGACTTGTGACAGAGTTTGATATTGTGAAGAGAGGCGCTTGTAATCTTCAGCAAGTTCCAAAGCGTTGGTGTTATACCATTCCGCAGTTATTTGATTGGCTGTTTTGTTTGACTCGCGGCACTTCTGGGCCAGTATCTCCCACCCATTTGCTGACCATTGGGATTGTGTGCTCAATTTAAGCAGCTGATTCGCTTTAGTTGTGAGCTCTTCTTTGTATTGAATCGATGCTTTTAATTGCGCTTTGAACACATTTTGGTTCGACTTGGCACGCCAAAGTAGCACGAGCTCATGCAGTGAAAAGGTTTCGGACAATAACTGACGCTGTTTATGTTCGGTCAAAAGTGTATTGAATACCTCAACATGCTGATTGTAATTGGACTCTAAACGATTGAATTGGGTAAGATTGTCATTCCACGACGATGGGTTACATTGAATATTGGCGTGCCCCGTTATCGGGAACAGAAGAAATAGTAGTATCCAATTGAGTCTGTTGATCATTATTGCTCGCGTTAGTTGACCTGCTCTTTTGAGTATATACCCAAATTTCTACGACATGCGTGCTGCTGGTGGGATAAGAATAAAGAATGAAAAGGAAAAGGGCATGAAGAAAATTCTCGTCGCATTGATTGTCATGCTGTTGCTCGGCGGAGCGGGGGCTGGATACTATTTCTTCTTTATGCAGAAAGATGAACCTGAAGCACCAAAGGCTACACAAGTCGAGCAATCGTCACTGCAAAAAGAAACATCCAAACCGATTCTGGATTTAGAAGCCGCTCCCCCGGAAGTTACCGAGTACTACGTTATTGAGCGTCGTGTCAATGTTTACAACAAGCCTAACCTTAATGCTTTAGTTGTCGATACGCTCTATAAGGGAGAAAAAGTATCGGTGTTAGAAAAAGTAGATGGGTGGTACCGAATCTCCGGCTATCTTGTCTATGAAGAGGGTGGAGAAGAAAAAGCCGAATGGTTGAATGCTGAAGGGTTATCGGATGCAGAGCCAGTTATTAAAGAGCAAGAGCGCTTAGAGATATTGGATGAATACCTACAGAAGTCGGATGATTTAAAAGTTCACTTGGATATTTTCCGTAAGAAAACACAGCAATTGTTAGACGATGAAACCTGTGATCCGAGTGATTTTGAGGAGCTCGGGGGTTGGGTGCGTTCTGTGACGTTCAAAAAGCGCAACGTTTACTTCATCTATTGTGGCGGTTTGGAGCAAGAGAATAAGATCTACTTAGATGTTGATAAGGGCGATATTTTTTATCGATAACTCACCACCAATTACACTCGTTCTCTAAAGACGTTTTGATAAATGCAATAACGATGCAAACCTGAAATCAGAGATTTATAACTTTTTAGTTGTGAACCATAATCAATAGGAATACTATCAACGAGTCAAGTGACCTAACTTGGCTCTTTGTGTTTTTAGTGAGTTCCTATGCCTTGGATTTACCTTAGAAAGTTGATTTTGCTGCTATTTGCAATGGTATTGCTACCAGTGCATGTATCTGCTGCGCAAATCGACCACAAGGCTCACGTACCGCACTTTTCTAAGCTACAACCTTTTGTAGCCGTAAGTGTATCGCCAAACTCTTCCGTCGATTTTTCTGAAGTTTCAGAAGAAAGCTCTCAATCTCCAGTATCTGAAGGCCATGCAAGTCTCGATTCCGTTGCTTTGTTTAACTCTCAGCGCTGGACGTCTTACTTACGGGAAGGGCTTGATGACGAGCACGTAGATTTTGTCGGCGATCTCACTACTCCGTTTTACGCTGATGCGGGTTACGCATACAGCTTGATGGACATTAACTGGCGTCACAACCAGTCCACATTTTATCATTTCACAAGCGATCATCGCATTTCTGGTTGGAAAGAGACCAATGCCATGTACGTCGCACTCAATAGTCAGTTTTCTGCCTAAACACCATCTATTTGCACCATTGTGCACTCTTAGCACGACGATTGTATTCGACAGGACGTGAGCGTTCTGAGCATTTCATACCCTGAATTTATTCTGGGAGCATCTGTCGTGTGTTAAGCCTTGTTATTAAAAGCTTCACTTCATTGTGAAGGGATGATGTTTACATGAAAAAAACACCAAAGCAGCAAAAGAACAGAAAGCTGATGAATCACTACTCAGCTTGGAAATATGTCGTATTAATCACGACAGTCATTATTTTAACCCTAAGTGCTATACCAACTTGGTTTGGTGAACAGCCTTCTATCCAGTTGACGTTTGCGGATCAAAACAACAGCGAAATGTCGGTTGTTCATCTGAATCAACTGCTAAAAACCAACCATATTTCAGCCGACAAAATCATCGAAAAAGACGGCAAAACAACCATTGTATTCGATGGTGAAGATGCGCAAAGTAAAGCTCGTGCGTTGTTAAACAAAGAGCTAAATAAAGACGACAGCATCACTTTCTCATACGTATCGGTTGCGCCAGAATGGTTAAATGAGATGGGCTTTAGCCCAATTAAGCTCGGTCTTGACCTTCGTGGTGGCGTTCAGTTCTTGTTGAATGTTGATGTGAATAAAGCGTTTGAAGAACAACGTGATGCGTTGATTGATGAAATCAAAGCGAATCTGCGTGATCAACGTGTTCGTGGTGTGCAAGTTCGAGCAGAAAGCGGCAACCGAATTACGGTAAACAGTGACAGCGAGCAAGCATTGTCGGAAGTAAACAAGTTCTTGCGTCAAAACTACCCGGGCTGGATTTCAAAAAGTTCATCTCGTGGCTTTGTGCTTGAACCGAGTGAACAAAATATCCAAGAATTTCAATCGTCGACTCTTCAACAAAACCTGAAGATCATGCGTGGTCGTATTGAAGAACTTGGTATCACAGAAGCACTAGTGCAACGCCAAGGTAAAGAGAGCATTCGAATTGAGCTCCCTGGTGTACAAGATCCTGCTCAAGCGAAAAACGTTATTGGTGCAACAGCAAGCTTGGCGTTTTATGAAGTGAAAGATGCGAGCCAAGCACACAGCAGCCAAGATCTTGTTCTTCAAGATAATGATGGTCGTACTGTGATTTTGGCAAAACGACCAGTTCTAACGGGCGAGCACATCGTGAACGCTCGTGCTGGTGTCGACAAAATGGGCATGTCAGAGGTAAATATTTCTCTTGACCACGCTGGTGGTAAGAAAATGAGTGACTTCTCAGCAACTCACATCGGCAAGCCAATGGCGACCGTTTACCGAGAGTACAAAACAAACGATCGCGGTGTAACTGAGCGTAGTGAGCGCGTTATCAGCGTCGCGACTATTCAATCTCAACTTGGTAGCCAGTTCCGTATTACTGGGGCAGGTAGCATGGACGATGCGCAGCAGTTAGCGCTATTACTTCGCGCGGGGTCACTGACAGCGCCGGTTACTATTGTGGAAGAGCGTACTATCGGTGCTTCTCTGGGGGCAGAAAACATTGAAAACGGTTTTGCAGCACTGGCTTTAGGAATGGGACTAACACTGACCTTTATGGCACTTTGGTACCGCCGCTTAGGTTGGGTAGCAAACGTGGCGCTTTGTGCCAACATGCTTTGTTTGCTTGGCTTAATCGCCTTGTTACCAGGTGCGGTTCTAACGCTTCCGGGTATTGCCGGTTTAGTGTTAACCGTCGGTATGGCAGTAGACACCAACGTTATTATCTTTGAACGTATTAAGGACAAAATGCGTGAAGGCCGCAGCTTCGCTCAAGCGATTGATCTTGGCTTTGACAGCGCATTCTCGACCATCCTTGATGCCAACATTACTACCATGATCACCGCCGTGATTTTGTACGCCATCGGTAATGGCCCAATCCAAGGCTTTGCCTTAACACTCGGATTAGGTTTGTTAACCAGTATGTTTACAGGCGTATTTGCCTCTCGAGCAATGATCAATTTAATTTGGGGCCGCGATGCCCGTCGTGATGTGAGGGTTTAATCATGGTCGAAATGCTAAAACAAAATATTCGTAAAATTCGCTACTTTACTACGCTAGTTTCCATCATTTTAACGGTGATCGCGATCGTCGCTCTAGGCTTTAAAGGGTTGAACCTAGGTTTGGACTTCACTGGCGGTATGGTGACAGAAGTAAAGGTAGATAAGCAGCTAACTAACCATGA
Organism: Vibrio sp. Vb0888; assembly: GCF_033338835.1. Taxonomy (NCBI): domain Bacteria; kingdom Pseudomonadati; phylum Pseudomonadota; class Gammaproteobacteria; order Vibrionales; family Vibrionaceae; genus Vibrio; species Vibrio sp. Vb0888. The sequence continues at coordinate 589,339 of NZ_JAWOTL010000001.1, read as the reverse complement.
TCTGCTTGACGTTCTGCAACCAAAGCTTGGTGAATCTGCGTCAGTGACACGCTCTGGTGAAGATGGCCGTTGGGTGATTCGTTACTCTGCGCCGGAAGATGGACAAACGTTGCCAAGTGTAGAAGAGGTGTTGAAGCCAATCTCTCACCAAGTTGATGTTGTCAGCAACAGTATAGTTGGCGCTCAAGTTGGCCAAGACTTGTTTGAACAAGGTGGCTTAGCATTGTTGATTTGTGTGTTGAGTATTCTCGGTTACTTGTGTTTCCGTTTTGAGTGGCGTTTAGCGAGTGGTTCACTGTTTGCTTTGGCCCATGATGTGATCTTAGTGCTTGGCTTCTTTGCAATTACTCAAATGGAGTTCAACTTAACCGTTTTTGCTGCTGTGCTGGCGATTTTAGGTTACTCATTGAATGACTCGATCATCATTGCAGACCGAATCCGTGAGCTGTTGATTGCGAAGCAGAGTTGGAAAACAGAAGACATCAATGACCAAGCTGTTATCGCGACGTTTTCACGCACTATGGTGACATCTGGTACGACATTGATCACTGTTGGTGCATTATGGATTATGGGAGGAGCGCCTTTGGCTGGTTTCTCAACCGCCATGTTTATTGGCGTTCTGTCGGGGACATGGTCTTCGATTTCGATTGGTACTGTGCTGCCTGAGTGGTTGAAACTGGAGCCGAAACATTATCTTCCAGTTGAGATCGACGCTGCGCCGTAGCATTATTTTTAAGGTAAAAGTGCTTGCGCCACTCATCTTGAGTGGCGCTTTTTTGTGCTTATTTCACGCGCATCAAGCGATGTTTCACAAGTCCCAAGTCGAACTCTAAGACTTGTGAGCGCTTCATTGCTTCGACTTTATTCAACATTGGCTCTTGGTAGCCTTTCTTCTTCATCCACTGAAGAGGTACAGAGAAAGCATCTTCATTAACGACATAAGACTCGCCTTTATGCTCACCGCTATAGACGTTCACAACCCAAACTCGGGCTTGAAAGTCCAATACTTCACCCATGACTTTAGCTATTTTATTCAGAATATTTTTCATTGTTTCCAGTTTGCCTTAGCTTAGTAGCAACCAGACACCAACTCCCATCATTAAAGTGCCTGCGATACGGTTCATTAGACGTACATTCTTAGACTGACCTAATACGTGTTTCAACCCTTTACCACCAGTAGCGTACAGAGACATGCAAATGAACTCAAACAGTAAAATAATGGAGACAAGTATGATCAGTTGCGGTGCAAGCGCTGCGTTTTGGTCTATAAAAGGCGGTAAAAGAGAAATCATAAATGCCCAGCCTTTTGGGTTTGCGATTGCGGTAACGAAGCCTTGCATGATCAGTGCGATATTGTCACTCTTTGGTGTTTCTAAGTTGTCGACATTAATCGTAAGTTTCCCTCGCGATCGCCACATTTCAACTCCAAGATAGAGTAAATAACCGCCACCAATGAACTTTAACGCGATAAACATCCAAGGATAATTGAGCATAATCGCAGCGATACCTAACACCGCAGAGACTGACACCAGCGCAACACCGAGAAGCTCTCCTATCATCATCCATAACGTGCGACGATAACCGATACTCATACCTAACGTTAGGGCGAGAGTCATGCACATACCAGGCGTGATTGAGACAAAAAAGAAAGTAGGGATGAACATACTGAGCAATGCAAGATTCATATCTGTTGATGATTTAGTGATTAAAGAGAAGCCACAAAGATAGTGCAAAGTGGAAAAGGATGCTACTACAAAGCGAACGATTACTTTCACTAGTAGCTAGTTGATGTTCTTCGAATATATAAATTTAAAATGAAATTATATTTTAATCTATGCGTCATAATAGTGCGTATTGCACCAGTATGAGACAAGCTCTTATATCATTTTTAGATTAAATATATTTAACTTATTATATTTTATCGGTATTAATCATCACTGTGTTAAAATAATCGAATTGATAACTAAATTATCATTAAATGCAGTAATTAAATGATATGTTTGATAATTATTTTTACTGATAATTGAATTATTATTCTAATCTCAAGTTTGTTGTAATCATATAGGCTTAAAATTCAGATCTTAAATCATGACATAATGTAACGTCTACCATTCTGTATGTAAGTGCATGATATTTAATAATTATGTTTCTATTTCTGTTGGTGTGGATTTTGTGGAAGTGTGATTTAAAACAATGGCTTATATAAAATTAACCATTTTATAACATTTCACGAGTAATGAGATCTAAATCAATCTTATGCAATTGGGTGAGTTTTTTATTTGAAATGTAATATTTCTAGGTTAACTTAAAATAAAGGCAGCACGGGATTGGTTGTCAAAAGAATAAATAAACACGTCAGTTGGTGAACTATTTCATCAGTGTATTAAGTTTGCTTTTTAAATGCCGTTAAGAATGGAGTCTTCAATGAAGAAAGTCGCTTTGATCACTGGATCAAAAGGCGGAATTGGTTCTGCTATTTCCTCTCAATTAGTCAATGACGGTTACCGTGTAATCGCTACTTATTTCACAGGTAACTACGAATGTGCGCTGGAGTGGTTCAACAGCAAAGGGTTTACCAAAGATCAGGTTCGCCTTTTTGAGTTGGATGTAACAAACACGACAGAGTGTGCAGAGAAATTGGCGCAATTGCTTGGGGAGGAAGGAACCATTGATGTTGTTGTCAACAACGCAGGAATTACACGTGATGGCGTGTTTAAAAAGATGACTGCGCAAGCTTGGAATGATGTCATCAATACCAACCTCAATAGTTTATTCAACGTTACGCAACCCCTCTTTGCTGCAATGTGCGAAAAAGGCGGTGGTCGTGTCATCAATATCTCTTCAGTCAATGGTCTTAAAGGGCAGTTTGGTCAAGCAAACTACTCGGCGGCGAAAGCTGGGATGATCGGTTTCTCTAAAGCCTTAGCATACGAAGGTGCTCGCTCGGGTGTAACAGTTAATGTTATCGCGCCGGGTTACACGGGTACGCCAATGGTTGAGCAAATGAAGCCAGAAGTGCTGGAATCTATCACGAACCAAATTCCAATGAAACGTCTTGCGACACCAGAAGAAATTGCAGCATCAGTGAGCTTCTTGGTCAGCGATGCGGGCGCCTATATCACCGGAGAGACTTTGTCGGTGAACGGCGGCCTATACATGCACTAAGGAGAGAAGATGATGGAAAAAGTATTTATCGTAGCGGCGAAGCGTACTCCAATTGGTGCTTTTGGTGGCAGCCTGAAAAATACTTCTGCTGGCGATCTGGCAGCAGTAGCGATTAAAGGCGCGTTGGAAGCGGCAAAGTTGCCTGGCGACAAGGTTGACGAAGTGATTGTTGGCAACGTTGTTGGTGCAGGTCAAGGAATGGGTGTTGGCCGCCAAGCGGCACTGTTTGCGGGGATTCCTGAATCTGTTCCTGCATATGGCGTAAACATGGTTTGCGGTAGTGGCATGAAAACGGTCATGGATGCCGTGTCCCATATCCGTAGTGGCGATGCTGAGATCGTTGTTGCAGCGGGTGTTGAAGTCATGTCTCAGATTCCATTTGCTGCACCAAGCAGCATTCGTGATGGCAACAAAATGGGCAATCTGGAACTGAAAGATCTGCTCGTAGCGGACGGTTTAACCGATGTTTACAACCAATATCACATGGGTGTGACGGCAGAAAACGTAGCAAAACAAATCGGCTTAACTCGCCAGCAGCAAGACGAATACGCGCTGTCTAGCCAACAGAAAGCGGTAGCCGCTATCGAAGCTGGCAAATTTCAAGACGAAATTGTGCCAGTGGAAGTAAAGCAACGCCGTGAAACCGTGATGTTTGATACGGATGAATACCCAAAAGCGAACGCGACAATGGAAGTCTTAAGCAAGCTACGTCCTGCTTTTGACCGCGAAGGCACTGTGACTGCGGGTAATGCATCAGGCATTAACGATGGCGCGAGTGCGATTATCGTGGCGTCTGAAAGCGCAGTTAAAGCGCATGGATTAACGCCGCTTGCTGAGATCGTAAGCTATGCGCAATCGGGTCTTGATCCGAAGATCATGGGCCTAGGTCCTGTTGAGTCGGTCAATAAAGCACTCGAAAAAGCAGAACTCAGTGTACACGACATCGACGTTTACGAGTTAAACGAAGCATTTGCAGCGCAAGCACTTGGCGTGATTCATCAGTTGGCGGAAACAAACCAAGTTCCAGTTAACGCGATTCAAGATAAAGCGAACTTTAACGGTGGTGCTATCGCGCTAGGACACCCGCTTGGTGCTTCTGGCAACCGAATCTTAGTCACGCTGGTTCACGAGCTTCATAAGCAAAATGGTCAATATGGCGTTGCTTCACTTTGTGTGGGCGGCGGCATGGGCACGGCTGTGGTTGTAAAGACAGTTAAGTAATTATTTAAAAGGACATTTTTAATTCTTTCTCTAGGAGACAAACCATGTACACAGATTTCTTCAAAACATTTAGCGATCAAACTGAAAAAAATCTAGAACCTTACTTGAAGTTCAACAAGCTAGTGACAAAAAACGTAGAAGTGTTGACCGAGCTTCAATTGAACGCCATTCGCACATACAGTGAAGTGGGTCTAAACCAGATGAAAGCAGCGACAGAAATCAAAGACGTAACGTCATTGACTGCTTTCAACAGTCAGCAACTAAGCGTACTTACTAAACTTTCTCAACAAATGATGGATGACAGCAACAAGCTTCAAGCGATTGCAAAAGAGTTCAAAGAAGACGTTGAGAAAATGACTTCGGAAAATCTAAAGACTGTTACTCCAGCGTAATTTGTCCGATTCTCGCCGCCCCTAGATTTGGGCGGCGTTGTTTTTTCCGAATATAGGAGTAAGACTATGTTTCAACACTTCTTTTCGGACTATCTTGTGAAGCTTCAGGAAACCAATCATCAGTGGTGGCATGATTTCGAAGTGAACAAGGCAGTCGTGAACTCTCCTTTAAACAAGGCCATGCAAGAAGTGAACTTTGAGGATACTGCCAAACTGTTCGAACAAGCTGCGAATCAGCCTGCTGCGATTTTAAAGCTGCAAGCACAGTGGTGGGAACAGCAGCTGCAAATTTGGCAGAATGTTGCATTGGCAGGGAACCAAGCACAAATCGTCGAAGCTGAAAAAGGGGATAAGCGTTTCTCAAACGAAGCGTGGCAAAATGAAGCCATGTATAGCTTCATCAAACAATCCTACCTTTTATTTAGTAAGACCTATCTGGACACCATCGAGTCTTTGGAAGGCTTAGATGAAAAGACGAAAGAACGTATTATTTTTTTCTCTCGCCAAGCCATTAACGCCCTTTCTCCTTCCAACTTCATCGCCACTAACCCAGAGCTTTTGAAGCTGACACTTGAGCAAAACGGTCAAAACTTACTGGCAGGCTTAGAGCAGTTGAAAGAAGACGTTGAGTCGAGCGCAGACATTTTAAAAATTCGTATGACGAATAACAATGCATTCCGCGTGGGAGATGACGTTGCGACGACACAGGGCAATGTGGTTTTTCAAAACGAATTGTTTGAGTTGATTCAATATCGACCTCTAACAGAGAAAGTGAATGCGACGCCGCTGCTCATCGTCCCACCTTTCATCAATAAATACTACATCCTTGATTTAACAGCAAAGAACTCAATGGTTCGATGGTTGTTAGAGCAGGGGCATAGTGTATTTATGATGTCTTGGCGCAATCCAGGCAAGGCACAAGCGCACATAGAGTTTGGTGACTACGTGACAGAAGGCGTAGTGAAAGCCGTCGCTGCAATTGAAGATATAACAGGACAAGAGCAAATCAATGCTGCTGGTTATTGTATCGGTGGTACTGTTTTAGCAAGCACGGTTGCCTACTACGCTGCAAAACGTATGAAGAAGCGCATTAAGTCTGCCACTTTCTTCACCACGTTGCTCGACTTCTCTCAACCAGGTGAAGTCGGCGCGTATATCAATGACACCATTGTTAGTGCAATTGAAGCGCAAAATAACGCAAAAGGGTATATGGACGGCCGTTCCTTAAGCGTGACGTTTAGTTTACTGCGTGAAAACAGCTTGTACTGGAACTACTACGTCGACAATTACTTGAAGGGTAACAGTCCGGTTGATTTCGACTTGTTGTACTGGAATAGCGATAGCACCAACGTCAGCGCTGCATCTCACAATTTCTTGCTTCGCGAGCTCTATTTAGAGAACAAGCTGGTGCAAGATAAAGGCGTCAAAATTGGTGGAGTATGGATTGATCTAAATAAGATCAAAATTCCTAGCTATTTTGTGTCAACGAAAGAAGACCACATTGCGTTATGGCAGGGAACTTACCGTGGTGCGCTGAACACGGGTGGTAACAAAACGTTTGTCCTCGGTGAATCTGGTCATATTGCGGGCATCGTGAACCCTCCAGCTAAAAATAAGTATGGTTATTGGTTGAACGATAATTTGGATGACTCTGCTGATGAGTGGTTGAATAACGCGGAACACAAAGAGGGATCGTGGTGGACACACTGGAACGAGTGGTTACTCCAATTCAACCCTAAAGAGCAAGTTGAGCCTTTCCCTATTGGCTCAGAAAACCATCCGGTTATTGATGAGGCGCCAGGACAATACGTCAAACAGGTTCTGCCAGTAAAAGAATCTTAAACGACTCCCTATAGCAGTAAATCTTAGCGGCCTTTATGGTCGCTTTTTTTATGTATGATTGCTTGTTTATTGTTGGCAAGTACCATTGATTAATAAATAAAAAGCGCCGAGCATTTGCTCGGCGCTCAGTGTCAACAAATAGGCTAGTTGACGAGTAGAGATGCGTTACGTTACACCTCTTTATCCTTACCAAATGACAGCAGCCAGAGAGAGATTGCTGCTACCGCCACAAAGCCGGAAAGAATAATCACTGGCATAGCACTGTAGCCAAGGATATGCCAAATTACAGATTCTAATGTACTCATGGTAAGTCTCCTTAGTGCCAGCCTTCAACGCCGCTCATGTCTGGTAGTTTGTGCGCAATACCTTTGTGACAGTCTACACATGTTTTCTCGCCTGAAGCGAGAGCGGTGGAGTGTTGTTCTGCCGCACGTGATCCTTGCTGAGAGTAATCCATGAAATCAAACTCATGACAGTTACGACATTCAAGAGAGTCATTCTTTTTCATACGTGCCCACTCTCGCTCTGCGAGGTGTCCACGACGCTCTTGGAACTTCTCTGGCGTATCGATCGTCTTCGTTACGAAGTGTGCAAATAGCTCTTTAGATGCCTGTACTTTACGAACGATCTTATCCGTCCATTCATGAGGAACGTGACAGTCTGAACAAATCGCACGAACACCAGATCGGTTGGAGTAGTGAATTGTTTCTTGAATTTCAGCAACGATCGGCGCGTGACAGCCAGAACAGAATTCTTCTGTGTTGGTTGCTTCCATACCTGTGTTGAATGCGCCCCAAAATAGAAGGCCACCAGCGAAGCCTAGAAATAAAACCACACCAGCGGCAGCTTTACTCGGGCTCGACAGTCTCTTCCAAAACGCTTTAAGTATTTTCATAAGTAACCTCTTAGTACTCGCGTTTCAATTACTGAAGCGAATCGACTGCCTTAAACTCGTTTTCCACTAGTGGTTTTGCATCCGTTTGTGGAACGTGACATTGCAAACAGAAGTAACGACGAGGAGACATATCTGCCAGTACCGCATCTTCTCTGTTTACATAGTGCGTTACGCTAATTTTAGTCGCACCTGACTCTTTTGCATTTTTCCAGCTATGACATGCAAGACACTTGTTAGCATTTAACGAAATTTCGTAGTGACGAATGCTGTGTGGGATCAACGGTGGTTGATAAACATAGCTGTCTTCAACGATTTGATCTTTAGGGAAGTCTTTGAACTCGTCTGCTGGACGCGTATCTTCCAATTGAGACATTCCACGTAAAGATTCTAGACCACCAATACCACCTGGATTATCCAACTCAGCTTGCGCAATGCCTGTCACTAACGCACCTACAGATAAAACTGCGACAAGTAATTTTTTCATCATTTCATCTCCGCCTTTATGGCTTAAATTCTTTATTAGGCCGCCATAATGACGGCCGTAGCATTCAGTATCTGAAGGTTAAGCAATCTTAGTGATTTTGACTGGGCACTTCTTAAAGTCTGTCTGTTTAGACAGTGGATCAGTCGCATCTAGGATAAGCTTGTTAATCAAAATACGTGCATCAAAGAACGGTACGAATACCAAGCCTTTTGGCGGACGGTTACGACCGCGAGTTTCAATACGAACGCGTACTTCACCGCGTTTGTTTGCCATGAGTACTTCTTCACCACGACGAACATTGCGTGCTTTTGCGTCTTCTGGGTGCATGTAACACACTGCGTCTGGTACTGCTTTGTATAATTCAGGTACACGACGAGTCATGGTGCCTGTGTGCCAATGCTCAAGAACACGACCAGTACATAACCACATATCAAATTCATCGTTCGGTACTTCTGGTGGCGCTTCGTATGGCGCGGAAATGATCTTCGCTTTGCCGTCAGCATTGCCGTAGAAGTCCCAACCAGAACCTTCTTTCGCGTATGGGTCTGAACCTTCTTTAAAGCGCCACTGTGTTTCCTTACCATCAACAACAGGCCAACGTAGACCACGTACTTGGTGGTAGCGGTCGTATGGAGCCAAATCATGACCGTGACCACGGCCAAATGTTGCGTATTCCTCAAATAGACCTTTTTGAACATAGAAACCGAAGTGGTGAGCATCGTCATTCAGTTCACGAGCTTCTTCGATAGGGAATTTGTCGACGTTACCATTGCGGTAAAGTACGTCGTACATTGTTTTACCACGGTATTGAGGCGCTTTCGCTAGAAGCTCTTCAGGCCACACTTCTTCCATTTTGAAGCGTTTCGAGAACTCCATTAGCTGCCAAAGGTCCGATTTTGCTTGACCGACTGTGCCCACTTGTTGGTACCAAGCTTGGGTACGACGCTCTGCGTTACCGTAAGCACCTTCTTTTTCAATCCACATTGCGGTAGGAAGAATAAGGTCTGCTGCTTGTGCTGTTGCTGTCGGGTATGGGTCAGACACAACGATGAAGTTTTCTGGGTTGCGGTAACCTGGAAGACGTTCTGTGTTGATGTTTGGACCGGCTTGCATGTTGTTGTTACATTGAACCCAGTAACAGTTCAGAACGCCGTCATTCAGCATACGGTCTTGCAATACGGCGTGGAAGCCAGGTTTTGGTGGAATCGTACCTTCTGGCAGTTTCCAGATGTCTTCTGCAATCTTACGGTGTTTAGGGTTAGCAACCACCATGTCCGCTGGTAGGCGGTGAGCAAACGTACCAACCTCACGAGCGGTACCACATGCTGATGGTTGGCCCGTTAGTGAGAATGGGCTGTTCCCCGGAGTCGAGATCTTACCGGTTAGTAGGTGGATGTTGTAAACCAAGTTATTCATCCATACACCACGAGTATGCTGGTTCATGCCCATTGTCCATAGAGACATCACTTTCGTGTTTGGATCCGCGTATTGCTTCGCAAGCTCGATAAGCTTCTCTTTCTCAACACCAGAGATTTCAGATGCTTTCTCTACTGTGTATGGCGCTACTGATTTCTTGTACTCTTCGAATGAGATAGAAGTGAGTTTGCCAGAGTTCGGGTTCTTCGCTGCTTTTTGTAGCGGATCATCGTCACGTAGACCGTAGCCGATGTCAGTGTCTGCTTGAGTGAAGTTCGTGTGTTTGTTCACGAAGTCCCAGTTTACTGCATCGTTTTCGATGATGTAGTTTGCGATGAAGTTAGCAATTGCAAGGTCAGACTGAGGATTGAAAATGTAGCCGTGGTCTGCCAACTCAAATGAACGATGGTAGTAAGTAGAAAGCACGTTCACTTTAACGTGAGGGTGGCTTAGGCGGCGGTCAGTAATGCGAGTCCATAGAACCGGGTGCATCTCTGCCATGTTTGAGCCCCAAAGAACGAAAGCGTCTGCGTTCTCAAAGTCATCGTAACAACCCATTGGCTCATCGATACCGAATGCGCGCATGAAACCTACAACGGCAGAAGCCATACAGTGACGAGCGTTTGGATCAATGTTGTTTGATCGGAAGCCTGCTTTCATTAACTTTGATGCAGCGTAGCCTTCCATTACTGTCCATTGGCCTGAGCCAAACATACCTACGCTTGTTGGGCCTTTTTTCTCTAGAGACGTTTTCCATTTCTCAGCCATGATGTCGAAAGCGTCATCCCAAGAGATAGGTGTAAATTCACCATCTTTGTGGAATTTGCCATCTTTCATTCGTAGCATCGGTTGAGTTAGACGGTCTTGACCGTACATGATCTTAGAAAGGAAGTAACCTTTGATGCAGTTCAGACCTTTGTTTACTGGTGCTTCTGGGTCACCCTGTGTTGCTACCACTTTGCCGTTTTGAGTGCCAACAAGAACAGAACAGCCTGTACCACAGAAACGACAAGGTGCTTTGTCCCATGTGATTTTGGTTTGATCAGAGCTTGCAATCAGGTTGGCTGCAGATGCTGGTAGTGTCACACCTGCGACAGCAGCAGCTGATGCAGCCGCGTTTGCTTTCACAAACGCACGTCTTGTCATTTTCATACTTCACCCTCGATTTGGGAATGTTGTGTTCCAGTGTCTTCTTCATCCGTTTCTTCAAGCCCAGTTTCGATTTGGTGATAAACCAATACCGTGCTTAAGACGTTCGGTAAATTGTTAATGGCATCGATAGTGTCTGTGATGAAACCTTGGTTCTCAGTTTCAAGTACGACGATAATCTTGCCTTCAGGACTGTCACCATAGATTTCCGCATTTTCGTGTGCTTCTATCTTTTGTTTGATTTCGTCCAAATGTTCCGGCAGCACATGTACTACCAAACTTGAAATATGCACTTCATTTAGTGACATATAGCTCTCTCATTTATTTTTATTGCCTTTGGCCGACGACATTCGGCTTAGGCTGTTGTATTGCTCACATTGATGGATGAAGTCGGGCAAACTGAAACACAGGCGCCGCAGCCGTTACACTCATCAAGGTCTAAATTGGGTTGTGCTACTTTCCCCAGTTCTAATTTGAACTGAATTGCCATCGGGTCGCACATATCCCCACAGCTTCGGCATTCGACATTTTGTTTTGCTAAGCAGTTATCGTTGATACTTGCTTTTGCTTGCCAAGGTTGTTCTGTTTCTGGCAAGAAAAGGGGCTCAGGACAGGCGTTTGCACATTGATAGCAAAATGTGCATTCATCGATGGAAAAATCGACCGAGGGGAATCCGCCATCACTTTTGGTTATAATCTTTGTTTCACAGGCCTCAATGCATTTACCGCAGCGAGTGCAATCGTCCGTAAACTGTTGCGGTTTAGTTAACCAAGGCAAACGTACGGCGTTGTCGGGGTGCGCTTTTCTTGCAAAGAGTCTTCTTCTGGAAAGGTCTACCACTTAGTCACCTCGAAACTTGGAACCCAAACTAAGCATAGTCCACAATTTTCATTAATAAACTGTCATTTAAACTAACGAAATTGTAGTTTTTGACATATTTGTATAAATACCTCTTAGGGGGTAAATGGTATGCAATATTGTTTTGGATCAATAAATTCCGTCGCAGGTGATCACATATTGATAAAGTTGAAAGGTAATGGGTTCATTGCACGTACAAATAGGATTGTTAATGGGCGAGGAACTCAGATTGTTTAAAAATGTGAAAAAGTCAGTGACGCGCACGATTGCATCCGCGATGCTTCTTATTTTGCTGCTCTCAGTCGCTACGACTGGTTTTGCGATTTTTACGTTAGCGTCCAGTTTGAACGATGCTGAAGCCGTCAATGTTGCTGGCTCGATGCGAATGCAAAGCTACCGTCTGGCGAATGATATTCAGGTTAAATCTGTTGACTATTCTTCACATATTGACGCATTTGAACATTCGATATATTCACCTTCAATGAAAGCGCTTCAGCATTGGTCTGTGCCAGAAGACATCACTCACGATTACTACCGTCTTATTATCAGATGGCATGAACTCAAGGCGGTGCTGAGAGGAGACAACCCGGCAGAATATCAACTCCTAGTGGCCGGTTTTGTTGAACAAATCGATGAGTTTGTATTTAAGCTGCAAAGCTTTTCGGAGCAAAAACTGATTAACTTAGCCTGGATCGGCGGGTTAGGGTTGGGTGGCATCCTTTGTGTCAGTATGTTTGTCGTTCATTTTGTGCGCCTCGAAGTTGTTCGGCCTCTGCGTGCCTTAGTTTTTGCTAGCGAGCAAATTAAAAATCGCTCATTCAATATATCGCTCAATGTATCTAGCGACAATGAAATGGGAATACTGACTCGAACCTTTAACCGGATGGCGACAGACCTTGGTAAGTTGTACCGAGGATTAGAACAAGCGGTTGATGAGAAAACACGTAAATTGCAGCATGCCAACCAGTCTTTAGAAGTGCTGTATGACTCGTCAAAAGAACTCACGGCGTCGCGTATTAATCAAGACAATTTCCAGGCGATTTTGCAGCATATCGTCAGTCTTGAGGGCATTAAAGCGGTCAAACTTGAAATCGAGCAGCTGGGAGAACCGAGCTGGATATTGATGGAAGGAGAAGAATGCTGCCAAGATTGTGATGAAGATTGCCACGGTAAAGCCCTGATGCTAGATGGTGAGCACTTGGGCTATTTATATTGGAAAGCAGGGTTACCTTGTCCGAACGAGGCTCTTATTGACAACTTCGTGCAGATTTTATCACGCGCCGTGTATTACAATCGGGCGCAGCGCCAAGCAGAACAAATTCTGCTGATGGAAGAGCGAGCCACTATTGCTCGGGAGTTGCATGATTCATTGGCTCAAGCACTCTCTTACTTAAAAATTCAGGTCGCTTTGTTGAAGAGAAGCGTAAAGAACTTGCCTGACGAAAAGGCGATCGCGCAGGCTAATCAAGTTATTGCCGAGCTAGATACGGGCTTATCTGCCGCTTATACGCAGTTACGCGAGTTACTGACGACGTTTCGTCTTACGATTAAAGAGGGCAGTTTTGGCCAAGCATTGCAAGACATGGTTGAAACGCTCAGTGAACAAACTGCTGCGGACATTACGCTAAAAAATAGACTTTCATCAACTGAACTGGATGCACATCAGCAGGTTCATTTACTACAGTTGATAAGAGAAGCGGCAATTAATGCTATCAAACATGCGCAAGCAGATAATATTCACATTCAATGTCTCGATAATGATGGAAAAGTCACAGTAACCGTTAGCGACGATGGAATAGGCTTTGAACATCAAGACGAAAAATTAAATCATTACGGTATGAGTATCATGCAAGAGCGGGCCGCTAGACTGCATGCCGATCTTCACATCGAAGCATCGATAAACAAAGGTTGTACCGTAAAATTAGAATTCCAACATAGTAAGGAAGTAAACAGTGACAGTGTGTAAAGTAATGCTGGTGGATGATCATCCACTCATGCGAAGAGGTATCCACCAGCTTTTAAGCTTTGAGCCTGAGTTTGAGGTCATTGCAGAAGCAAGTAATGGCGCGGATGCAGTAGCGAAAGCGCATGAGCTGGAACTGGATCTTGTACTTCTTGATCTTAATATGAAAGGCATGTCTGGCCTTGATACTTTGCAAGCACTGCGTGCAGATGGCTGTGAAGCCAGAATTGTCATTCTAACCGTTTCGGATAGCCCAGCAGATATAGAAGCAATAGTTCGAAGTGGTGCCGATGGCTATTTATTGAAAGACACTGAGCCTGATGAGTTGGTTGAGTTGCTAAAACAAGCGCATCAAGGGGACAAGGCATACAGCCAAGAAGTTTCTAAGTATTTGAGTGAACGTTCAGAGCAAGAGGACGTGTTTGATACACTGACCGATCGTGAATCGCAGATCTTAAGAGAGGTGGCAAGAGGTTTCCGCAACAAGCAAATTGCCGATCGTCTTTTTATCTCTGAGTCTACGGTTAAAGTACATATGAAGAGTTTACTTAAAAAGCTTCAAGTTCCTTCTCGTACTGCAGCAACCGTCCTTTATCTTGAGCGCTTTGGCGACATCAAATAACATTGTTGGATTTGAATCTGTAATAATAAATAAAATCAAACAGTTATATTGATTCTGACGAATAAAAAAAACCGCCTGTTAGGCGGTTTTTTTACTTGTCTGGGCGAATAGAGTACAAGTCACTGTTGTGCTTACCACACTCCAAATAGTACTGATAAGCCACTTTTTTGCTTTCAGCAATGACTCTCATGCAGTGCATTTTCCCCTGTTCAAAATATCGAATCTCATATTCTACACTGGTATCAAGTTGCTCAGCGGCTGCCATACTTCGCCTCCATAAACCATCCAAAAAACATCCATGCAAATTATATGCCGTTATAGGGAGCGTCGTTCGGTACGTTTTTTAGCCGATAATTGCGCTCTAACTCACTTTTTTGCGGATAGCTGTGATCAAAAAGTTAATTTCAAACTCTATATATTATTAAGGTGGCAATCAATATTTGTCACACTGGTGTAAGTTTGCCGCAATACTAAGTGATACAGGTTGAGTATAGAACTTAATCAACAGAAAAGGGAATACGAATAAGTGACTAAATTAAAGGATGTATCTAATAAGGCGCTTCGTTATGGCCTTCTATTTTGTTTCGTATTTCTGCTTGCCGGTTGTGCGAAAAAGTTTTTATACAGCAATATCGATTGGTTCGTGCTCGATTACTTAGAGGACTATGTCTCGTTGCAAGGGGAACAAGAAGTCCTAGTGGAAGAGCGCTTATTATTGTTGGCAGACTGGCACAAGAAAGAGGAGTTACCATTATATATCGAACATTTAAAAGACCTTGAGAGATTAAAAGCGAGCGATATCACCTTAAATTACTTACAAAAAAATCGAGATAGAATGCGAGCGCATTACGATAGAGTGGTCAGCAAAGCAGCACCAGATCTTTTTGCGTTAAGTTTGCAATTAACGAAAGAGCAAGAACGCGAGTTTTTGAGTAATGTACAAGAACATTATCAAGAGCGAAACGCAAAATATGCCGATAAGACAGAAGACGAAGTGCGTGAAATTATTCTGGATAACACTGAAGAGTGGATGGAAGAATGGCTGGGGAATCTATCAGGAAATCAGCGTCAATTAGCTCAAAGATTTTCTCAGCAAGTTATTTTAAACAGCCCTTTATGGAGAGATTATCGAGCCACGGTATATCAAGAGCTCGAATACTTGTTCGACAACAAATCTAATGTTGTGACTTATCAAGATATATTTATGCGACTCTTGTTCGAGCCAGAGAGTTATTATAGTGAGCAGCTTTCTCTGAATATTGACTCTAACTTTGCATTGGTTGATCAACTGACATTAGATGTTTCTCGTTCGATGACCGATAAGCAATGGCGTCATTTTCGTGAAAAGGTTAAAGAGTGGCGAGTATTGGCTGAGGAACTTTTAGATTAAATTCATGCTTCAATGAGCGAAAGCAAAGCGCAAAAGCCTTTCTTATCAAAAAATGATTCAAAGCAAATTCTTATTGAGCTAAGAGCGTAACATAGCGTGAGGTTTGATGAGGCAACGTCAGCTTATCAATGCGTGATAAGGCCTCATCGTACAAAACAATGAGAATAAATATGAAACATTTAGTTGAAAGATTTCTTCGATACGTCACGTTTGATACCCAATCCAATCCACATGTGACGCTTTGCCCAAGTTCACCTGGTCAGCTTGTGTTTGCTGAGTTACTTAAAAAAGAGATGATCGAGCTTGGTTTAAGTGACGTGACTTTGGATAAAAATGGCTACTTGATGGCTAAACTGCCAGCCAATGTTGATTATGAGGTTCCTCCTATCGGCTTCATTGCCCATATGGATACCGCGCCGGATGCATCTGGCAAAAACGTAAAGCCGCAATTCATCGAAGATTACCAGGGTGGCGATATTGCATTAGGGTTGGGGGATGAAGTGTTATCTCCCGTGCAATACCCAGATTTACATCACCTACATGGCCACAATCTTATTACTACCGATGGCACTACATTACTTGGCGCGGATAACAAAGCCGGTATCGCAGAGATTCTTTCCGCGGTAGCTCTGCTACTGGAAAACCCAGACATTCCACACGGCGACATTTGTATCGGCTTTACTCCGGATGAAGAAATCGGTCGTGGTGCAGATTTGTTTGATGTTAAAAAATTTGGCGCGAAATGGGCATACACTATAGATGGTGGCCCGCAAGGTGAATTGGAATACGAAAACTTTAATGCAGCAAACGCTGATGTAATTTTTCATGGTGTTAGCGTTCATCCAGGTACTGCAAAAGGCAAAATGGTCAATGCGATGAACTTGGCTGCGAAATTTCAAGTTCAAATGCCCCAAGATCAAACTCCGGAAACAACCGAAGGTTACGAAGGGTTCTTCCATCTAAAATCGGCAGAAATGGGCGTTGCACGAAGCGAGCTAGGTTACATTATTAGAGACTTTGACCGTCAAAGACTTGAGGATCGAAAAGCCTTTATGCAGAAACTCGTCGATGAAATGAACACGGGTTTACGCCATGGTTCTGTAGAGCTAAAAATAAAAGACAGCTATTACAATATGAGAGAAATGGTTGAGCCTTACCCTCATATCATTGAGCTGGCAAAGCAAGCGATGGAAGCGTGTGATGTGGAACCGATTATAAAACCTATTCGTGGTGGTACAGATGGTGCTCGTTTATCTTTTATGGGTTTGCCGTGCCCGAATATCTTCACCGGTGGTTTTAACTTCCACGGAATTCATGAGTTTATTTCTGTTGAAATGATGGAAAAATCAGTACTCGTTATTGTCAAAATTGCTGAGCTCACAGCGAAAAAACACAGTTAAAAGACTACGTCGAGACCTCTTGCAGATTTAATAACAAAATAGCCCAGATCTTCCTGGGCTATTTAAATATTAAGATGGAATACTAGCGCACGTCTTTGTCTTCAATTTCAATGTCTTCTAGTGGTAACCAGTCGACTTTCACACCCGCTTGATCGAACATATCTTGACTGACTTGGATTTTATCTCCCCAGCGAGATAAAAAGTCTTCAGACTGCTCAGGGCAGTGTACGTGTGAGATCCCTGTTTGAATGATCTTTGCCGCGCAGTTAGGGCAAGGAAAATGCGTTACCCAAATATCACATCCGTCTAAGTCACGTTTTGAGAACAAAATTGCGTTCTCTTCCGCGTGCAGTGTTTTAAGGTATTTCAACTCGCGCTCATCGGTGTCGACACTGTCAGAAACACCATGCGGATAGCCATTAAATCCAACAGATACAATGCGATTCTGTTTAGTAATAACGGCACCGACTTGTGTTGATGGGTCCTTACTCCAAGACGCCACTAGTTCTGCCATCTGGTAAAAGCGTTTCGCCCATTTAGAAATCATAATCATCCTCTCTGTCGAAGGCGTTGAATTAATTGAATGATAACCCATTTATATTAAAAAAATAGTCAAAATCGGGGTCTTGAGTATGAAGGCGTCACTTTTTACCTTTTTAGCCACAAAACGTTCTTATCTTGAGCACTGAATCTCACTTTACGCCCGAATACAATACTCCCGTTAGTGTTTCCACGCACACGCTAAAATTCGCGATCTCCTAAGGCGTATATTAAATAGTTATGATTGAGTTGTATGTATATTGCTCATTGAATACCACTGTTAACTAAATTACTTTATTTTCCTTTTGTTTCTCATGTTTACATTTAGAAACACCTTGGGCGCTTTTCAGTGAAGTTTTCAGTGGCAGCAAGGAGTAAGGTTGATAGGAGTTCAACAATATCCTGTTCTATAAAGACGGTAAATACATGCAAAAGAAACCACTTGTCGCACTAATGGCGGCTACAGCAATCCTCGCTGGATGCGGGGAAGCTAATAATGCCCAAACGAAAGGTCAAGCGCCTCTCGTAGTGACTCAGGATGTCACGGTTATCGACTACCAACCGAGCAAGTCTTATATCGGTCGCATTGAAGCAGTAGAAGATACCAATATTACCGCGCAGATTTCTGGCTACTTAAAAGCTCGTCACTTTGAAGAGGGGCAAATGGTAGAAAAAGGGCAGCTCCTTTACTCTATCGAGCCATCTTCTTTTGAAGCCCAAGTCGCGAGTGCTAAAGCCGCACTTGCACAAGCTAAAGCGGCGCTAAAAAAAGCCGAATTAGATCATACTCGAGGTAAAAACTTGTTGCCTCGCGGTAGTATCTCTCAATCTGAGTTTGATGCTTTAACAGCTGCACTTCTTGGTGCGAGAGCAGAGCTAGAAGCGGCAAATGCTCAACTTAAACTTGCTGAAGTTAACCTTTCCTATACTCAAATCCGAGCACCTTTTAGCGGACGTATTAGTGATACCAAAGTGAGTACGGGTGATCTGGTTTCTCCGTCATCTGGCGTGCTGACAACTCTGGTGAGTTTAGATCCAGTTCATACCTCATTTAGTGTGAGTGAGCGTGAGCGTTTAGCTATGGGTATGGATCAAGTAAAAGGTGATGGCTCGGCTGAATCAAACCGCGTTGAAGTTCAGCTTGAACTGGAAAATGGACAGTTTTTTGAGCATCTTGGTAAGCTTGATTTCTTAGGTAATCGTATTGACACCAAAACGGGTACGATTGCTATGCGCGCGCTAGTGCCAAACCCAGAGCAGAAGTTACTTCCGGGTCAACACATCAAAGTGAACTTGAGAGATAAGAACACGAAAGACGTTATTGTTATCCCACGACGTGCCGTACAGACTGACTTAGAAGGTGACTTTGTGATGGTGATGGCTGAGGGAAGTGTGGCAGAGCGTCGTAACGTCGAGCTTGGCCCTCAGGTTGAACAAGGCATTATCATTCGAGAAGGGCTCGATCAGGAAGATACGGTTATTACACAAGGCCTACAACGTGTGCGTAATGGTGTAGAAGTGCGCCTTCAAGCACCTGCTGAAGATAAGCAGTAGGGGGCACTATGTTAAGTCGTTTCTTTATTCAGAGACCTAAATTCGCGCTGGTTATTTCGATCATATTAACGCTAGCCGGCGCGATCTCACTGGCGATTTTGCCAGTGGCTGAGTACCCACAGATAAGCCCGCCATCAGTAAGCGTTTCGGCTTACTACACTGGCGCGAGTGCGGAAGTTGTCGAGCAGGCCATTGCGGACCCCATAGAGACCTCAGTCAACGGCGTTGAGGATATGATATACATGTCTTCAAAGAGCGCGAACGATGGCTCTTACAGCCTAAACGTCACGTTCGATGTTGGCACCGATCCAGATATGGCGCAAGTTAACGTGCAAAACCGCGTGTCACAGATTGAGTCAAAACTGCCTCAAGAAGTTCGCATGGTTGGTGTGACGGTGAAAAAGCGTTCACCTGACTTGCTGATGGTACTTAACTTCTATTCACCTGATGGCAAATACGATGATCAGTTCTTGATTAACTACATTAACTTGAATGTAAAAGATCAGTTGGCTCGTGCGAAAGGTATCAGTGAAGTTAACGTGATTGGTGGTGGCGAATACGCAATGCGTGTTTGGTTAGATCCTGAAAAAATGGCCAACCTTAAGCTAACCACGTCAGACGTATACGCCGCTTTGGCTGAACAGAACGTTCAAGTTGCGGCAGGGCGTGTAGGTGCAGCACCATACAACAATCCGCAAGAAGTTCAGTTTAACCTTGTGACCAAAGGTCGCTTGGAAAGCGTGAGTGAGTTTGAGAACGTAGTCCTTCGAGCTAATCCCAATGGCTCTACGGTTTATCTGAAAGATGTTGCTCGCGTTGAACTAGGCAAAAAGTTCTACGATGGTAACGGTAAGTTCCGTGGCCAGGACGCGTCAATCGTTGCGTTGTCTCTTCAATCGGATGCGAATGCGTTAGAAAGTGGTCAGGCCGTCATGGAGCTCCTTGAAGGCTTGAGCAAAAACTTCCCAGAGGGAATGGAATACGAGACCAGCTACGATACAACCGTGTTCGTATCTGAATCGATCAAAGGGGTAGTAAAAACACTGATTGAAGCGATTCTATTGGTGATTGCTGTAACTTACTTGTTCTTGGGTAGTGCGCGTGCAACGTTGATTCCTGTTGTCGCGATCCCCGTTTCTCTGATTGGTACGTTTGCCATCATGCAGGCAACGGGCTTCACCATTAATACGGTTACTTTGTTTGGCTTGATCCTTGCGATTGGTATCGTGGTGGACGATGCGATTCTGGTTATCGAAAACGTCGATACTACCATGGCGAAAGACCCAAGCATTTCACCGCGTAAAGCGACGTTGCTAGCGATGAAAGAAGTAACGGGACCAATCATCACGTCGACCTTGGTTCTACTTGCGGTATTCATACCCGTCGCCATGCTGCCAGGTATCACCGGTATCATGTATCGCCAGTTCGCTTTGACCATCTGTATTTCGGTTGTGATTTCATCCATCAATGCATTGACGCTGTCTCCAGCACTTTGTTCTCTGGTATTGAAGCAGGGTGGGGGCAATACCGCTAACTGGTTCCAGGCTTTCAACCGAGGCTTAGAGCGCATCACTACGCGTTATGGCCAGATCGCTGGTTTCTTGGTGAAGAAGTCTTTACTGCTCGTGACGTTCTTTATAGTTGCTATCGCAGCGGTCACTTTCTTTGCGAAAACCACCTCTACAGCGTTTGTTCCTCAAGAAGATAAAGGCATTTTGCTGGTTAACGTACAGCTACCAGATTCAGCCTCTTTATCACGCACTGAAGAAGTCACCAATGATTTAATGAAAATGATCGGTGAAGAACCTGGTGTGGATGGTGTGACGGTTGCGAACGGTTACTCGTTTATGACAGGCGCAGCAGCATCAAACGGTGCTTCTGTATTTATCAAATTGCATGATTGGGATACTCGTAACTCGCTGCAAGGAGAGCACTCTGCTAATGCTATCGCGGCACGTATTAACGGGCGAGCGGCGACAGAGTTACCTCAAGCGGTTGTTTTTGCGATGGGACCACCGGCGGTTCCAGGTATGGGCGCTGCGTCTGGTTTTGAGTTTGTGCTTGAAGACACGCTAGGGCGAAGTCGTACCGACTTGTCGATGGTCATGGGAGAAATGATCCAAGCGGCTAACCAAGCGCCTGAAATTGCCTACACGTTTAGCACGTTCCGCGCGAATGTTCCGCACTACTACGTTGATATCGATCGTGAGAAAGCGCAGCAATTAGGTATTTCGCTGTCGTCTATTTTCCAAACCTTGCAAGGCAACTTAGGTTCGCTTTATGTGAATGACTTCACCATGTTTGGTAAGAACTTCCGCGTAACCATGCAAGCTGATAGCCAGCACCGTAGCAGCATGGAAGATCTAGAGCGTTTCCATGTTCGTTCTTCGAACGGTGATATGGTCCCGTTAAGTACGCTAGTGAGCTACGAGCAAGTGTTTGAGCCTGATGTGGCGTGGCGTTACAACATGTACCGCAGTGCTATCATTCAAGGCCAACCAGCTCCGGGTTACTCTAGTGGTGATGCGATTGCAGCAATGGAACGCGTTGCTGCTGAAGTTCTTCCGCAAGGGTACACGTATGAATGGACAGGTATGGCTTATCAGGAAGTGCTCGCGGGTAACCAAGCCATTTATGCGTTTGCGCTGGCTTTGATCTTCATTTACTTGTTTATGGTGGCTCAGTATGAGAGTTGGAGTATTCCACTGGCTATTATTTTGGTGGTCCCAGTAGCAACGTTAGGTTCCTTCCTTGCGTTGAATCTAACTGGCACGCCGCTTAACTTGTATGCCCAAATTGGTCTTGTCTTGCTCATAGCCTTGGCGGCGAAAAACGCAATTTTGATTGTGGAGTTCGCCAAGCAAGAGCGAGAAGAAAAAGATGCTGATATCGATAGTGCAGCGGTTAAAGGAGGCACTTTACGTTTCCGCGCTGTGAATATGACATCTTGGTCATTTATTTTGGGTATCTTCCCGCTTATCTTTGCCGCTGGCGCGGGGCACGTGAGTCAAAACTCACTCGGCGTGTCGCTGATTGGTGGTCTATTGTGTGTGCTTCTAGCAGGTACATTCTTGATCCCAGGCTTCTACGCTCTGGTGCAAAGACAGCGTGAGAAAGTTCATGGTGGCAACACCAAGCTGGTTCCTCTTGATGATGAATAATCACATCCGAAGTGCGCAGTAAGCACGAAGTGACAATTGAAAAAAGCCCGAAGCAATGATTGCCTCGGGCTTTCTATTTTGAAAAAGGGTTATTTTAGCGCAGTTTTGAATTGTGCAACGGCTTCATCCATATCATGAGCTTGAGCAGAGACAGAGTTCACTTCATGCAAGCATTCCTGAGCGGATTGCATGTTATTCTCAGATATTGCGTTTAGCTCGGTGATTGAACCGCTAACTTGGTTCATAACGATACCTTGTTCTTCAATTGCTGAAGCTATGCGCTCCGAATTACCTTGAATTGAATGCATGTCAGTGATGATCTGCTGTAGGCTAGAATCCAGTTTTTCAGAAGCATTAAGTGTTTGTTGCCCTTGATCGTTACATTGATCAATATCAGCAACAACTGTAGACATTTGAGTTTGAATATCTGCAACGACCCGCGTGATTTCCTCAGTGGATTGATGAGTTCGGCTAGCTAGGGCACGTACTTCATCGGCGACAACTGCAAACCCGCGGCCTTGTTCGCCTGCTCGCGCGGCTTCAATTGCTGCGTTGAGAGCTAGTAGGTTGGTTTGCTCTGCTATTTCTTGGATTATGTTCACGGCACCACCAATTTTATCTACATGCTGATTCAGCGAGCCAATCGACTGCTGGCTGTTTGATAAAATCGTGGTTAGTTGACCGATGTTGGTTACCGTCGCCTCAACAACTCCTCGACCTTGTTCGGCATTATTCGCTGCCTGATGTACGCCTTCTACCGCAACTGATGTGCTTTCAGAGATTTCACCTATTGTGGCAACCATTTGCTGAACTGCCGTCGCCATTGATGCTGTGTGGTCAGTTTGCGTGTGGAATTGCTCCATAACGCCTTCTAACTCACGATGCATATTATCGGTACTTGCAGTGAGTTGCGCCGATTTTTCTTGGGTACTACTAATTAGATGCTCAAGCTTATCCAATAGGTCATTGAGGTGATGACTGATATCAAATAGCTCGTCTTGACCTTTCAAATCAGATCGAAGTCCCATGTTGTTCGTTTCGCTGATACTTCGAATGGTGCCAAGTAAGCTATTCACTCGCGTGTTGATTGAACGTGAAATTTGCCAAATCAATGCGAAAATAACGACTAAGATCAGAGCTGTAATGACTTGCTTGATGGTCGACATTTGTTCATCACGTTGTGCGGCAGCAGAGCTAAGGGCTGTGGAAAAGGTTTCAAATTGCTCTTCTACGGCATGAGATAATGCGCGAGTTTCACCGAGTAGGCCTTTGTCATAAGCAACCCCAACAACTTGCTTTTGGGCCGCCAATTGCTTACCTGTTTTGATAAGCTCAGGAGCATATTGCCCCTCAAGCAAGTCACTATTGAATAGTCCTGCTTTTACCGCAGAGTCAAAACGGACTAATGCCAATAACTGCTGGTGGTCTGAACGTTGTTTAGCTTCTAATAGTGCTTGTTCGTAACCGGCGAGAAGCCCACTCTTTGAATCAAGCCCGTATCGTTGGTAAGCGCTGACCAGATTCTGAAAGCCCCTTTGGTATGCGAGCAAGTCTTGCTTAAATTGTTGACTGGAAGGTAATTCATTACTCTTGAGTATGTTCGCAAGCTCTTTTTCTGTGTCTATAAACTTGTCAACATTGGCGTCAAACTTATTTAGATATTTGTCATTACTACGCAGTAGGAAATCTTTTTCATTTCTGCGTAAGTTGAGTAAGCGTATTTCTAGATCACCAACGAGTTTGATGGCGTGATTAAGATCATTGCTCTTATTTTCAAAATGGGATGACGTACCCAAAAGGGCCACGATGCCTAAAATGGCGATAACTCCGAGGAAGTAGAGTTTTTGCCTAATAGTCATATTGTTGTTTCCTGAATAAGTAACTAAAAAGAGAAATCCAATGAGATTTCCAAGGGCTAGCAAACGTTGTTCAACTAACATGTCGAGAAAACGACATGCACTAATACAGCACTTTTTTACGTTGCTGTTTTTTCGCTCCGTGCTTGTTTTTTGTATCAAGTCGTCGGCGTTGAGAAGCGCGGGTTGGTTTCGTTTTAATACGCTTCTTCTCCTGTAAAGCGGCAGCTTTTATCAATGCTTGAAGCCGATTTAGGGCGTCTTCCTTATTTTGTTCTTGTGTCCGAAATTGTTGCGCTTTGATGATGATCACGCCATCTTTACTTATACGACTATCAGAAAGTGCAAGTAATCGCTCTTTGTAAAAGTCAGGTAAGCTTGAATGCCGGATATCAAAGCGCAGGTGTATAGCGGACGCCACCTTGTTAACGTTCTGACCACCATTTCCTTGAGCTCTAATTGGGGATAATTGAATTTCCCACTCTTGAATTGTGACGGAGTTCGAAATTTTGAGCATGATAAGTAAATGCCGGTAAGGACGATTGAAAGAGCTGATAAATTAACATTACAGATGCACAAATAGAAGAAAAGACATGAGCACGATTGATTTTAGACCCTATGAGGGATTCATATTTGATATGGATGGTACTCTAATCGATACCATGCCAGCCCACTTGGCAGCTTGGCAAGCAACTGCTGAGCGTTTTGATTTTCCGTTTTGCCAGGAATGGTTTCACAGTTTGGGAGGGATGCCGAGCTTTAAAATTGTTGAGGAACTAAATCGTGTGCATGAGCTTTCATTAGATCCTAAAACTGTCGCGACATTTAAAATGGAAACATTCGCTGCTATGGAGCTTCATGGTGACGTTATTCCTTGCACGAACATCGTGTTAGAGGAATATTTAGGCCATAAGAAAATTGCAGTCGGGACTGGCAGCCAACGAGAAAGTGCCATGCGCTTATTAAGCCATGCAGGTTTATTAGACAAGTTGGATGTTGTAGTAACCGCGAGTGATGTAGAGAACCATAAACCCTTTCCAGATACCTTTTTGGTGGCCGCGGAACAACTCGACTTGGAGGCGTCACAGTGTCTTGTGTTCGAGGATACTGAGTTGGGGAAGCGAGCTGCGCATGCAGCTGGTATGGATTGCGTTATGGTGCAAGATAATGAGTTGATCTTTTTCCCAAAACCATAGTGGCAATATCCCTTAATATGAGATCAAAATGGGGTGCAAATGCACCCCATTAATTTTTACCACATCATCGATCATGAATCATAGATGCTTATTCTGGTTGAACTAGCTCTTGGTATTCAAATGAAGGTACCACAACTTCTACGCGACGGTTTTTCTCACGACCTTCGCGAGTGCTGTTGTCAGCAACTGGGTTTTCTTCACCCATACCTTTAACTGTCAAACGATCTGAACCAATGCCAGCTGCGGTTAGGTAATCAGCAACAGATTGAGCACGACGCTCAGACAGTTTTTGGTTGTATGCCGCAGGGCCTGAGCTATCCGTGTAACCAGTAATCTCTACTTGAGCTTGAGGATATTCGTTCAAGAATGAAACAAAGTTGTCCAGACGTTCAGAAACGGACTCTGTTAACTTAGCACTATCGAATTCAAACGTACCTGTACCGTACTCTTCTTTGTGCACCTTGCTCATCATCACTGGTTCTGGATCTGGCTCGATCACTTCTTCCGTTACAACTGCTGCAACAACTGGAGCTGCTGCGAATTTGTAGTTAACACCGATACCAAAGAAGTTAGCATCCATGTCGTCCCACACGTCGTCAGACATATCTTGGTAGCGTTGGTATTCAGCGCGAACACTCCAGTTTCTATCGATCGAGTATTCAGCACCCAAAGAACCTGTTGGGACAAAGTCTGTTTCGTCATCAGACATCATGTAAGCACCACCGATCTTAGCAAATAGATTCCAAGAGTCGTTTAAGTGCCAGTTGAATTTAGGTGCAAGTGTTAAAGCCGTTAGATTGCCGTCAATCGTATTAACCGTGTTAGCCCCTGACATCGAGTTAGCTTTGTAGTCGCCTAAGAAGTCTACGCCGTACTCTAGCCCGATGATATCGGTAAAGTCATAACCGATATGTAGTCCTGCACCGAACGCTTCATCATCACAAGGGCTATTTAGATAGCAAGCGTCGTCAAGTGTAGTCATGCCCACTTTGCCCCCGATGTACATTTCAGCTTGAGCAGAGTTTAAAAGCGCGCTACTACCAGCTACCACTGCTGCTACTGCAATTGCTACTTTGTTCATAATGTTTCCTTGTATTGATTGCATATTAACTTCTACTTCGTTTTATCAAAAAATTAGAAAAAACCAGCGTTTATAAGAAATTAGTTTAATATTCTAATCATTTCATATCAAGCAACAATATATTTGAACTTGATCAACATTTACTACCCAAAAATACCTCACAAACTTCTGATATTTCTTACATTGTAGTAAAGATTTTTTGGTGCATAAGAAAATTGATGATTATTTTGAACTTTTTTTCGTAAACTTTACTTTACATTGTGCGCGATGGTTAACAGGTGGTTTTTATTTGCATTTATTTGCAAAAACTGATTGCAAGTCTACGCCTAAGCCGATAAGTTACTTAAACGCTAGACAGAAAATGACCACAGCCCTTGATGCTGCTCGCTTTGTGAACAATGTTGCAATGAGTTCAGTTGGTAAAAATGGGGTCGGAAATAAAACCAGGAAGTAGAAGTAATGTTTCAAACTGATGATGTAAGAATAAATAGAGTAAAAGAGTTATTGCCACCTGTTGCAGTATTAGAGAAGTTCCCAGCGACTGAAACCGCTTCTTCGACCACTTTTGATTGCCGTAACGCCATTCACAATATTCTTGAAGGAAAAGACGATCGATTACTCGTGATCGTTGGCCCGTGTTCTATTCACGATCCGGCTGCCGCGGTTGAGTACGGCAAAAAGCTAAAAGTACTACGTGATGAACTGGGCGAGCAGCTTGAGGTTGTTATGCGAGTTTATTTTGAAAAGCCGCGTACGACCGTTGGTTGGAAAGGCCTTATCAATGACCCTTACTTAAATGACACCTATAAGCTAAATGATGGTCTACGTATCGGACGTAAACTTCTTCTTGATCTAACCGATATGGGCTTGCCAACGGCAAGTGAATTCTTAGATATGATCACACCTCAGTACGTGGCGGATTTGATCAGTTGGGGCGCTATCGGTGCTCGTACGACAGAATCTCAGGTTCACCGCGAGCTAGCTTCTGGTCTTTCTTGTCCTGTAGGTTTCAAAAACGGTACAGACGGGAATATTAAAATAGCGAGCGACGCGATTCGTTCTGCAAGCGCTTCCCATCACTTCCTTTCAGTAACAAAATACGGTCATTCCGCGATCGTAGAAACCGCTGGTAATCCAGACTGCCATATTATTCTACGTGGCGGTAAAGAACCAAACTACAGTGCAGCACATGTAGCTCAAATTAAAGATGAGCTGGACACCGCAGGTCTGCCGAAAAAAGTGATGATTGATTTTAGCCATGCTAACAGCTCGAAGCAGTTCAAGCGTCAAATGCTGGTGTCTGATGATGTATCCGAGCAAATCTCTGCTGGCGAAGAAGCCATTTTTGGTGTGATGATCGAGTCTCATTTAGTTGAAGGTCGCCAAGACTTAGTGGATGGCAAAGCAGCCACTTATGGTCAGTCGATCACTGATGCATGTATTGGTTGGGAAGACACGGAAACGGTACTTCGTCAGCTTTCTGATGCAGTAAAAGCGCGCCGCAACAAGTAAGCTCAACAGAAAAACTTTTTTAAAAGCGAATAGTGAAGAGCCAGAGGTACTATGCCTCTGGCTCTTTTTGTTGAGAATTACTCTCATATCTTTCTATTGTTTCTGCTTTCCTATATGTTATCTGTATACGTCGTAACCAAAAGGAATTTGGAATTGAATCGTAATGTATGGCTTCTATCCCTCTGCCAAGCCTTATTAATGACAGGGAATATTTTACTCATATCTGTTATTGCCCTTATTGGCAAAACACTTGCGCCGTCATCAAGTTTTATCACATTACCAGTTGCACTGCAGTTTTTGGGACTGATGGCCGCGACAATTCCTGCGTCGCTAATTATGGGCAAGTTAGGGCGTCGCCTTGGTTTTAGCCTTGGTAATGTCATTGGCATTTTGGGTGCTAGTCTAGCGACGTATGCATTAAGTCAACAAAACTTCTATCTGTTCTGCATGTCTACGTTTTTGCTTGGTGTTGGTATAGGTTTCGGTACTCTATACAGGTTTGCTGCCATTGAAGTGTGTGAAGAGTCGGCAAGGCATAGGGCGATTTCGATATCTATGGCGGGTGGGGTGTTAGCGGCGATCCTTGGGCCTAATCTGGCCGTGTACTCGCAGCAGTGGTCAGATGATGGCTTATACATTAGTGCATTTGCTGTGCTTGTCGTGCTTTATATAACCGCGTTGGTTGTGCTACAAACCATTCGTTTTCCACCTGCACACACGCAGGCGCTACACGCTAAGGCGGATAAGCTGAGACTGATTATTCGTCGACCTAATTTCATGCTGGCAGTTATCGCGGCAATGGTTGCGTACGCGGTGATGAACATTTTAATGACAGCAACTCCTTTAGCGATGATTGGTTGTGGCTTTGATTTTGATAAAGCGGCGGGAGTGATCGAATGGCACGTGTTGGGTATGTTTGCACCTGCGTTTGTCACGGGCCGTCTGATAGAACGGTTTGGCGCTAAGAATATGATTTTGGCGGGTGGATTGCTATTTGTTGCTTGTATTGGAATTAATATACATGGAGTGTCTATCTGGCATTTTAGTCTTGCTTTAATCCTGTTAGGAATAGGGTGGAACTTTATGTTTATCGCAGCAACCGGGCTGTTTAGTCAAAGCTATGAAGCGAAAAACAGAAGCAAGGCTCAAGCGTTTAATGAATTCTTCGTGTTCAGTTGTGTCACCATCACCGCATTACTATCTGGTTGGCTTGAGTCTACCGTAGGTTGGCAGAATCTTAATTTGTATGTTCTTCCATTTGTGTTACTCGTTATCGCGATGTTTGCGTTAAAAACGAATAAAAAGCCAGAATCACAAACCGCTTAATTAAGGCTTAATATATAACCCGGCCTATCGTGTCGGGTTTGTTTATTAGCTCAAATCAACAATCTCTTCTTTATGTTTTTATCGATAATGTGAATTCCCACAATAAAAATGTCGATTTGATAAGACTTTTTATCTAACTTTTTGTAATAAAAATAAAAATCCTGTATATATCTTGCCGAAAATCAATAAAAACTAAAGAAGTTTCGTCTATGTCAGCCAATATTTCTCATAAAG
Source organism: Vibrio sp. Vb0888 (assembly GCF_033338835.1). Taxonomy (NCBI): domain Bacteria; kingdom Pseudomonadati; phylum Pseudomonadota; class Gammaproteobacteria; order Vibrionales; family Vibrionaceae; genus Vibrio; species Vibrio sp. Vb0888. Next base: position 560,081 of record NZ_JAWOTL010000001.1, on the reverse strand, counting down.
CTCAAGAAACTCTCGTGAGGGAGTCTGAGGAACTCGTCTCAACAACGAACTTACAAGGTGTTATTACATATTGTAATGAAGCCTTTTGCCGCGTTGCTGAATACACTCACGAAGAACTTGTCGGTCAGAACCACAATATAGTTCGTCATAATGATATGCCTAAAGCCGCTTTCGGTGACATGTGGGCACGCCTTAAACAAGGTAAAGCCTGGCGTGGAATGGTTAAGAATGCCACTAAGTCTGGCGGTTACTATTGGGTTGATGCTTATGTCACCCCTATCTACGAAGACAACCATGTTGTTGGGTATCAATCAGTGCGCGTGAAACCAAAGCGAGAGTGGGTTGATATTGCGACAAAAGCCTACAAAAGCATGCGTGCTGCAGAGAAGTCTGGTCGAACTTGGTCGTTGAAAATCAATGAAACCATTCGCTATGCGATTCTACTTGGTGCACTAACCGCACCTGCAACCGCATATGCGTTGTCTGTTGAAGGGCCGTTGGCTTGGCTTGCAAGTGCGTTACCTGCAAGTGTTCTGGCTCTGTTATTCCGCCAAGAGTTAATTGATACACCTCAGCAACTTAAAAAGTTACAAAAGCAATATGACAGCGTAAGTCGCTTGATCTATTCCGGTAACACGGCATTTTCGATTGCCGATTTCCATATCAAAATGCTATCCGCAAGAATTCGAACCGTGTTAGGAAGAATGACTGACTCCGCATTGCCTTTGCAGCATTGCGCCGAAGAGCTCAGTCAAACAACGGCAGAAGTCTCGGCTGCATTAAATCAGCAAAATACCGATATTCATCGTGTGCGAGATGCTACCCAAGAGGTGGAGTCGTCGGCAAATTCGGTTTCTTCGAGTACCAATGATGCCCATATGTTGATTGATGATACATTGAAGTCATGCTTGATGGCGAAGGAGACCATTGATCAAACGCACACCAATCTAGCGCAATTAAGCCTTCAAGCTGAAAAAGCGACGGAAACGACGTATCAACTGAGTGATCAGGCGCAGAAGGTGAACCATTTGATGGAAGAGATTGGTGGGATCGCAGAGCAAACCAATTTACTGGCACTTAACGCGGCGATTGAAGCGGCAAGAGCAGGGGAGCAAGGTCGTGGTTTTGCTGTTGTAGCTGATGAGGTCCGCGCGCTTTCTGGGCGTACATCCAATGCAACTGAACAAATCCAAGCTTCTATCTCCACTATGTTGGCAACGATTCAAAGTTGGCAGAAAGATATTCTGGCAAACAAAGAGCAAACCGATGCCTGTTCTCAAGTAGCAGAACAAAGCGCGTTGCGTTTGTCTGAAGTTGAACAGATGATGCAAACCATGAGTGGGCTGATGGTTGATGTAGCAGAAGCGGCGAATAACCAGTTAAAGCTATCTAGTGATGTAAACCAGCACATTCATTCTATCGCTTCGACCGCAGAACAAAACTTGGCAGCAACACATTCAGTTGAACAAAACAGCCGACAGTTGAAAGACCAAGTACAAGATTTCTATCAGCTCGCACTTCGATTTGAAGACAAATAGTCGTAACGAAAGTTGTGATGTTTATGTCCTGGCTGCGTTTATGCGAATAGGAGCCAGATAAAAGAAAGCCCCGCCATTGCTGGTGGGGCTTTTCAGTTTTCACATTCGCAATAGAGAAAACTGACTATCTTTTTACTGCAATTACGCGAGTAGCTCTTTTGCTGTGTTCACTACGTTTTCAGTCGTGAAACCAAACATTTTGAATAGTTCGCCAGCTGGTGCAGATTCACCGAATGAAGTCATACCGATGATGCGACCGTCGAAGCCTACGTACTTGTACCAGAAGTCAGCAATACCTGCTTCAATTGCGATACGTGCTGTTACGTCTGATGGCAGTACAGCTTCACGGTAAGCGGCGTCTTGTTTGTCGAATGCGTCTGTTGATGGCATTGAAACAACGCGTACTTTCTTACCTTCAGCAGTTAGCTGTGCTGCTGCTTCTACTGCTAGTTCAACTTCAGAACCTGTTGCGATAAGGATTAGCTCAGGCTTGCCTTCGCAATCTTTCAGAATGTAAGCACCTTTCGCGATGTCTGCTACTTGTTCTGCTGTGCGCTCTTGTTGCGCAAGGTTTTGACGAGAGAAGATAAGTGCTGTCGGTGCATCTTTACGTTCAATCGCTAGTTTCCAAGCTACAGCGGACTCAACTTGGTCACATGGACGCCATGTGCTCATGTTTGGTGTTAGGCGTAGCGATGCCATTTGCTCAACTGGTTGGTGAGTTGGACCATCTTCGCCAAGACCGATAGAGTCATGCGTGTACACTTGGATGTTCTGAATTTTCATCAGCGCAGCCATACGCATTGCGTTACGTGCGTACTCCATGAACATTAGGAATGTTGCGCCGTAAGGAACGAAACCACCGTGTAGCGCGATACCGTTCATGATCGCTGTCATACCGAATTCACGTACGCCGTAGTGGATGTAGTTACCAGAGAAGTCGCTTGCTTCTAGAGACTTAGAACCAGACCACATGGTTAGGTTAGAAGGTGCTAGGTCAGCAGAGCCACCCATGAACTCTGGTAGTAGAGCACCAAATGCTTCTAGAGCATTTTGAGACGCTTTACGTGATGCAATGTTTGCTGGGTTAGCTTGAAGATCAGCAATGATTTGGCTTGCTTTTTCTTCCCACTGTGCAGGAAGCTCGCCGTTTACGCGGCGTTTAAATTCAGCTGCCAGCTCAGGGTACGCTGCTTCATAAGCTGCAAATTTCTCGTTCCACGCTGCTTCCTTAGCTGCGCCTGTTTCTTTCGCTGACCATTCTGCGTAGACTTCTTGCGGAATTTCAAAAGGACCGTGCTCCCAACCTAGTTCTTTGCGTGTTGCTGCGATTTCTTCTGCACCTAGTGGCGCACCGTGACAATCGTGTGAACCAGATTTGTTTGGTGAACCAAAACCGATGATAGTCTTAGTACAGATAAGTGTAGGACGTGGATCCGCTTTCGCTGCTTCAATTGCTGCGTTGATTGCGTCAGCATCGTGACCGTCTACTGCAGGGATTACGTGCCAACCGTAAGCTTCGAAACGCTTAGGTGTGTCGTCAGAGAACCAACCTTCAACGTGACCGTCGATAGAGATGCCGTTGTCATCCCAGAACGCGATCAGCTTGCCTAGACCTAGAGTACCTGCAAGAGAACATGCCTCGTGCGAAATACCTTCCATCAGACAGCCGTCGCCCATGAACACGTAAGTGAAGTGGTCAACGATGTCGTGGCCTTCTTTGTTGAACTGTGCTGCTAGCGCTTTTTCAGCTAGAGCCATACCAACCGCGTTAGTGATGCCTTGACCTAGCGGACCCGTTGTGGTCTCGATTCCTGGCGCGTAACCGTACTCTGGGTGACCAGGAGTTTTAGAGTGAAGCTGACGGAAGTTTTTCAGATCGTCGATAGACAACTCGTAACCTGCAAGGTGCAGTAGAGAGTAAATCAGCATTGAGCCGTGGCCGTTAGACAGTACGAAACGGTCGCGGTCTGCCCACTCAGGGTTTGATGGGTTGTGGTTTAGATGAGAGCGCCAAAGAACTTCAGCGATGTCAGCCATACCCATAGGTGCACCTGGGTGACCAGAGTTAGCTTGTTGAACACCATCCATGCTTAGCGCACGGATTGCATTTGCTAGATGTTTACGATCCATAGTGATTACTTCTCGATATTTGATTTAAATAGAGGGAACTCGCCGAAACAAGTTCAAATAGAATTTTTTGAAAATAGTGCTGATGGTAAAAGCGAGTAGACGGGCTACTCGCTTTTGGTAAGCAATTAAAGCTTAGCTTCGATCATCGCTTCTAGTTTGCCTTGGTCAACGGCGAAGTTGCGGATACCTTCAGCCAGCTTCTCAACAGCCATTGGGTCTTGGTTATGTTCCCATAGGAACTCTGCATGAGTCATTGGTGCTGGACGCTCAGCTGCGCCTTTAGAATCAACTAGTTTCTCAACTACTTCACCTTCAGCTGCTTCTAGTTCTGCAAGTAGAGCAGGAGCGATAGTTAGACGGTCACAACCAGCTAGTTCTAAGATCTCACCGATATTACGGAAGCTTGCGCCCATAACTACAGTTTTGTAGCCGTATTCTTTGTAGTAGTTGTAGATCTTAGTTACAGATAGTACGCCTGGATCTTCTTGAGCTTCGAAGTCACGGCCTTCTTTCGCTTTGTACCAGTCCATGATACGACCAACGAATGGCGAGATTAGGAATACACCCGCTTCTGCACAAGCACGTGCTTGAGCGAACGAGAATAGAAGCGTTAGGTTACAGTTGATGCCTTCTTTTTCTAGGATCTCAGCTGCGCGAATGCCTTCCCAAGTTGAAGCCAGTTTGATAAGGATACGGTCGTTAGTGATGCCAGCATCGTTGTACATTTTCACTAGTTGACGAGCTTTCGCTACGCTGCCTTCCATATCGTAAGATAGACGAGCGTCTACTTCTGTAGAGATACGACCTGGGATAGTTTTTAGGATTTCTTTACCGATGTTTACTGCAAGCATGTCACAAGTGTCTTGAACTTGTTGAGCTTTGTCGTTGCTCTGTGCTTTAGCGTATTCGATTGAAGCATCGATTAGAGGTGCGTACTCTGCGATTTGAGCGGCTTTAAGGATAAGAGAAGGGTTAGTTGTTGCGTCTTCTGGCTGATACTTTTTAATTGCATCAATTTCGCCAGTGTCTGCTACTACAGTCGTTAGTTTACGAAGTTGCTCTAACTTGTTGCTCATAATCGATCATCCTATTTAAATGGGCTTAAGCGTGATTTTTGTTATCACAGCTTGTGCATTTGCAAGCGAGTTAGCTAACCGTCTCATCGCATTTAATGAGACATCTGCTCAGCCAACTACGGAAAATTTCGTTACCGAACAAATGCTATGAACATTTGATCGATAGCTGAGTAAATGATGTGTCCATATTTATCCTATCTATGCTGAAAGTCAATCGCTGAAATGGACTTATAGTGAACTTCATCAACGTTTTTTTACTGTGTGTTTAGTGGTTAACCCAAATAAACGTTTGCCCTTATTGTTCAAAGCTTGAGCGTTGTCCAAGAGGGTAAAAAATTGTAGTGAGAAAATGTTATTGCGATGAGCAAATGTAGCGTTTAAATTGATAAAGAACATATGCTAAGTCAATGAGCATATGTTCACTTATTGCATACAATATCGATCCTCTTAAAGGGCGAGAGAAACCATGAGCAGTTCTAATCAAGATATTTCCATTGAAAACACGGATTTGTTGACAGAGATTTCCGTCGCGTATTATCAAGACGGTGCGACTCAGGAAGAGATATCGAGAAAATTTGCCATATCACGCGCAAAGGTCGGGCGAATGCTCAAGCAAGCGCGTGATGAAGGCATTGTTGAAATTACCGTTAAATATCATCCGGTGTTCAGCGCCAAGATCGAACAACGTTTGATCGAACGATTCGGCGTTAAGCGCGCGCTTGTTGCTCTTGATCAACCGAATGAAGAAGCGCAACGACTACAGGTATCGGGATTGGTGTCCAATTATCTAACTAGCACGCTCAAAAACGGCATGGTGGTGACGGTCGGACAAGGGCGCAACGTGTCGTCTGTCGCTCACCATATTGGTGTTATTACGCCGCGTGATTGTAAATTTGTGTGTGGCATTGGTGGTATTCATCCGCGTGGCGGTATGTATAACGCCGACCATATTTGTCGTCAGTTGGCGAAGAAATATGGGGGAACCTCTGAAACCCTTTATGCGCCGGCATACGCAGAAAATAGAGAACAGAAGTTGGCCTTCATGCAAAATGCAACCGTGAAACAAACGCTCGACCTAGCACGTAAAGCCGATGTCGCTTTGGTTGGTATTGGTGACATGAGCGAAAACAGTTACATGGTCGACTTAGGTTGGTTTACGCCTGATGAAGTGGTTCAGTCGAGACTTCAACAAGGTGTGGTAGGGGATTTTGCAGGTTATGACTTCTTTGATATTCACGGTAATGTAGCGAACACGGTAATGAGTGACCGAGTAATTGGACTTGGTATTGAAGAGTTTCGGCCGATCTCGGAAGTCATTGCGATCGCAGCTGAGAACAGCAAGCCACTCGCTCTACTCGGAGCATTAAGAACTGGAGCGATAGACGTGATCGCCACGAGCGTTAGCAACGCATTAACCGTGCTCAACTTAGATGAGCAAATGCACGGCAACGCGACATCTGAACGCTAACGGAAATAGTCGGCTTTTGATGTAGTCAGGCTATGAGGGGTGACAAATCACTCATAGCCAGTTTCTATTTCGAAATGACAAGTTTGGTTTAGAAGCTGCGTTTAGTTTATTGGAACACATCATCTTTAGATAAACGTAAGATACTTTGTTAAACAGACACTTGTCTTAACACTCGATAGGTAGAGAGTGGTCTGTACCCCATTCGGTCCAAGAACCGTCGTACACCGACAGGTTGTCTAGACCAATTTGATACGCCGCGAGTAATAAAATGCATGCGGTTACACCGGAACCGCAACTAAAAATAATCGAATTGTCACTATCTATCGTTAGTGCGCTAAATATCTGTTGCAACTCTGAGTTTGGTTTAATGTGACCGTTGGTCAAGAGTTCTTGAAACGGTAAGCAAACCGAATTTGGGATGTGCCCACTACGTAGACCTTCTCGTGGCTCAGGCACTTCACCAAGGAATCGTGCTTTGGCTCTGGCATCGATGATGTTGGCACTTTTATTGGTTGAATGAGCAAGAACATCTTGTGCACTCAAAAAGGCATTTTGGTTGAGCTTACCTGCAAAGTTACCTTCTTCGCTTGGTTGCGATAGGGTACTTTCAACAGGGAATCCGGCTTCAACCCAAGCGGGAAGGCCGCCGTTTAAGACTCGAACATTATCATGTCCCATAGCTTTGAACATCCACCAAGCTCTTGGCGCGGCTAAAGTGCCAGAGTTGTCGTAAACCACAATCAAATCTTCGTTGTTCAAACCGAGTTGTTGCGCACTTTGGTTGAAGCCTTCTTCTGTTGGCATCATATGCGGCAGGGAAGAACCGGGTAAACAAAAGTCATTGTCGTAATCGAAGCGTAAAGTATTTGGAATCCACTTATCTTGAATCTTTTTGCCTTCAGAAGGGATTTGAAACGCAATACTAGCGTCGAGGAGCTTGACGTTAGGTTGGCCGAGAAAGCTATTGAGTTCATCAGTACTAATCAGTGCTTGCATTGTCTTTAGTTTGCTAGGTGGATAATCTTACTGTTTTACAACAAAAAAATCGCATGTTCAAAAGAACGATGCGATTTTTAAGCTTGAGATTGAAGATTTATGATGAAAGGTCGCTTTCGCCATGCCTTCAATCTATCTAGTTACATGGTCCAAGTGTTGTCTCCAGAAGTAATCACTTTCTGAATTGGGTCACTGCCGTCATAGAACCAAATTTCAACAAGTAGGCTACCTTGGCTATCAGAAACATTAAAGTCGACGTTTGCTGTACCGTTGTTGAGTGGAACCGATGCGACTTTGCTTGGATATTTTGCATCGTAGTTACCTGAACTGTTCTCGACAAACTCTTTGTACACGCTTAGGTGTGCACGTTGTGAAGAGAAACCACTGATGTTTACATTGAGCGTACCCTCCGTCACTGGGTTGTAGCTAAAGCCATCCGGTACTACTAGGTCCTGCATGGTTGCATTTTCTACAGTTACGGTAGTCTCTTCTACGGTTGTTTCTTCCTGTTGGGTTGTGTCTTCCTCTGCAACGGTGGTTTGGGTTGGTGAAGGTGGTGTACTGTTACCACCTCCGCCGCCACCGCCACAAGCCGTTAGTGCTAATCCCATGATGATTGTGATAAGTGCTTTCATAATGTTATCTCCCTATGGAATGTAGCATTTGTTAGGTGTTGGAGCGGTGTGCCAATCTGTGCTTCGTTCGCCACCAGACTCAGCCCAAGTTTGGAATTGAGGGTATGCATCGACCATGTCTACACGCTCTAGCGGCCAATCCCAATCTTCTACTATCAACAGTGCCCAAGGTAAGTTGTTTGCTGTTTTGAAGTACACACCTTGCGCAGGGTCACTTGCATCGACGCCGACACCGAAGAGGTTTTGGTCATCAAACTGTTCTGTTGGTGCTTGGTCTGCTAAGTGAACTTCCCACTTACGCCCTGGTTGGAAAGTAATACCATCGCCATGGTAAGTGCCCGGTGTTGCAAAGATGAACGGGTCGTATGGCATGGCTTGAATTGCTGAACGGTCAGAGCCTTCAGTGAAGTACACATTCAAGGTAAAGGTGAGTGAAACGTTATCATCACAGCCAGACTCGGTACGGAAGTAGCTACAGCTGCTCGCCGCGTGTGTGCTTAAGTCTTCACTGATGATGAAAATGGCTTCATCAGAAATACTTTCCAAGCCATTAGATGCTTGTTCTACACCATTGAAGGAGAGCGTTGTTAGTCCGTTTTCAATCGAGCTTCTTAAAACACCCGGTAGTCGGATTGCGAAGCCATTTTTGTAACTTGCGCCGTAAGCCGCTAGGTCACCAGTAATTTGAATATTCTCAACATGACCAGCAAGACTGGTTTCAGTGATGCGGAATTTCACGACCACATCGTTCATATCGTAGTCTGCGGTGTATGGCCAGTTATCTTCGTAAGCGACGGTGGCGTAATCTTCTGCACTCGGGAAATATTCCACTGAGTAGCCATTACCAGTGATGGTAATTGGGTAATCTTCCACCTCACCAGATGTCGAACCACCATCGTAGTTTAATCCGGTTTGTTGGCTAAAGCGGAATCGGCTCCAGCTAGACCCTTCCGTTGCAGCGGTTGAAACGACAAACGGTAGGGGATTATTACCCGCAGACAGTAGTTGGTCAGTAAAGACTTGTTCGCCTTCATCATTAAAGTCACCATCGCGGTTCCAGTCAAACCATGCTGATAGGTAGCCAGAAGTGGAAGCCGTCACATTCACAATTGAACTTAAGCCTGGGTCAAGTGCGGATACAAAACCAACACCATCTTCATCAGCGGTGCCAACAGAGTTGTCGTTTGCTTGACCGTCGGCATCACCATCTGGCGCGACAGAACCAAGCCAAGTTACACCGTCCACCTCGTGGCGAGGACCATTTGACGCAAGTGTTGTGTGGTAGCTGTCTGGAGCATCACCAAAATCGATTGGCTCGTCTTCGTCAATCACTGGAGCATTTGCACAACGTGCGCCATCATTTTGGCTTGAGCTTGGACCGTTAGACACAAACTCAACCGCAGGAACGATACCTGCTGCGATATTGGCTGCGTTACCTTCCGAAAGGTCAACGCGATAGATTTTGCCATCTTGGTTACGTGACACGTAGTAGTTTCCGTTTACATCGAAGTAGCCAGCACCAAATGTGCCTAACTCGCCAGTGTCGCCTATCGCAGTCGTATTACCATTCGATGGGTTGAACTGGTACAGCACTCCAGAGTTATTGTCGATGCCGTAAAGGGAACCGTCGCCTGGATGGAATGCAAAGTCGGTTAGGTTCACAGTCGCTGTTGAACTAATTTTCACGATGCTCAATGTCGCATTTGGATCAGAATCGAGCGGAGAAAGGTCAATGGAGAAAAGTCCTTTGCCTTTGCGGTACAAGTAGTAGACGTGGTTGTAAACGTCACCTACGTAAAAGGTGTGGTCGGTTGGAAGACCCGAAACATTAAGCGTCTCTGCTTGGAAGTCTTGACCAAGACGAACAATCTTTTTGTTTGTGGTGTCGTAGCCGTAGATATAACGGTCAGTGAAGTTAAAGCCTACACCGTTGATGCCCGAAGCCAAACCTGTGTCGTCCTCTAAAAGAGTCGTAGAACCTGTAACCAAATTGACGCCATAGATTTGAACCGGGCTTGATTGGAATAGGTATGCTTTGCTTGGGCATGTGTCAAATGGCGCCGCTTGTGCATAAGCGCTCGCTATTAGAGACCCAAGTAGTAGTGATGTCCTTTTCATAATTCGCCCTCTCATTGGTTCGTGATATATGCAATGAAAGGAATGTGCCAACTTTTAAATTGTTGAATTTTATGAAGTTAAAATTTGTAAGAAGAAGGGTTTTAAATCTGATTGTCAAAATGAGAAAAAAGCCCAACATCGAGTTGGGCTTTTTGGGAATGATTAGAGGTTTAGAACTAACTACAAACCGGACAGGTTGGCATTTTCATCAGATTCATTTCTCGCCAAGACATGCTGAGCGCGTCCAAAATCAGAATTTTGCCTTTCTTTGGTTGGCCGTAATCAGCAATCACTTTAATCGTCTCCATCGCTTGTACTGCGCCAACAATACCCACAACAGGAGCCATGACTCCGGCTTCGACACAACTTAACGCACCGCTGCCGAAGAGGGCACTTAAGCACTGGTAACATGGTTGAGTTGGGTCGTCGTAAGTAAACACACTCACTTGGCCTTCCATACGAATAGCCGCGCCTGAAATTAGCGGTGTTTTAGTCGCAAAACATAGGCGGTTAAGTTGATTGCGCGTATCGACGTTATCTGATGCATCGACAACAATAGTGTGTTGCTTAATCAGGCTCTCTAACGCGGTATCATCAAGACGTTTTGCGATGGTATCTACGACAATGTGCGGATTAAGTTCACGTAGTGCATCGGCCGCTGATTCTACCTTCTTACGACCAATATCCGCATCGTGGTGCAGCACTTGGCGCTGAAGGTTAGACAACTCGACGATATCATCATCAATCAGCGTGATTTTACCGACACCAGCAGTCGCCAAATATTGGCTTGATGCACAGCCTAAACCGCCAGCACCAAGCATCAATACCGATGCTTGTTTGAGTGCTTCTTGTCCTTCAAAGTCAAACTGACGAAGAATGATTTGGCGGTTGTAACGCAACATTTCCTGATCGGAAAGAATATCCACAACGTCTTCCTAGTAAAGGGTTGAGTTGAATAGTTGAATCTGAACCGTTTCGCCCACTTCAACTCGGCCGCGTTCACGTTCCAATACAACAAAACAGTTCGCTAGGCTCATTGAGCGGAATGCACCAGAGCTTTGGTTACCGGTTGTTTCAACGACAAACTTGCCATCTTCCAATGTATAGATACCACGTTGGTAATCGGTACGGCCTGGCGCTTTCTTAAAGGCGGTTTTGGTTGTTGCCGGAATAGACTCGGGGGCTTTCCATTCGGTGTGGCCTGCAAGTTTTGCCAGCATTGGTTGAACAAGCACGTACATAGTAAGGACTGCAGAAACCGGGTTACCTGGCAGACCACAGAACCAAGCTGTACTTAGCTTACCAAATGCGAAAGGTTTACCCGGCTTGATTGCTAGCTTCCAGAAACCGATTTCACCAAGTTCCTCAAGGATGTCTTTGGTGTAATCCGCTTCGCCTACACTGACACCGCCTGAGGTCACAACCACATCTGCCAATGTCTGCGCTTGTTCAAAGGTTGCTTTTAGAGTCTCTGGGCAATCTGGAATGATTCCGAGATCAACGGCTTCACAACCGAAGTTCTCGATAAGCGGTTTAATACCGTAACGGTTGCTGTCGTAGATCTGACCTTCGTCTAGCGGTTCGCTCAGTGGTTTAAGTTCATCACCAGTAGAGAAGAAAGCAACTTTTGGCTTACGTACTACTGTCACATGGCTAACACCAAGCGACGCAATCATCGGAATATCGCGAGGTGTCAAACGTGCACCTTTTGCCAGTACGATGTCGCCTTGTTTGATGTCGTCACCTGTTGGGCGGATGTTGTTTTGCGGCTTCACGTCAGTTTGATTGAACTGAATGCCAGCATCCGTCACTTCTGTGTTTTCTTGCATGATAACGGTATCACAACCCTGTGGGATTTTTGCGCCAGTCATGATGCGAACACAGGTACCTTGAGGCCATTCACCTTCAAAAGGTTGTCCTGCAAATGATTTACCTGCCAGAGGCAATACAGAAGATGACTCAAGATCTTGAATGCGAATAGCGTAGCCATCCATTGCTGAGTTATCGAATGGCGGTACGTGGATAGGAGACAAGATATCTTCTGCCAGTACAAAACCGAGTGCTTCAGCAAGTGGAAGAGAAAGCGTTGTTTGGATAGGTTTGATTCGCGATAACATTTTGTCCATCGCTTCTTCAATTGGCATCAAGCCAGGTGCGTCGCAGCAGCCCATTGAGAAAATCCTGTGTTCTTTTGTTTTGTGGCAACTTTACCATAAAAGGGGACTGAGTAAGAATGTCCACCTATAAAATATGGGTGTAATTATTCAAAAATCCGAGTATCCTTGTCAGCCATCCAAAAGGGGTAAAAAACCTGCGGAGCTCAAGAAAATCAGCTCAGTACCTTCATCTGATGTGACTTGGTGTAAAGACACGAACTGAGCAACTCAAAGCGAAAAGTATGAATGCAATTTTGATTGGGTTTGTACGAAGGCTGAAGTAAAACAAAAGAGGAAGTGGAATGTCAGGTCTTAGCGAGTCAGCGAAGTTAGTAAAAGAAGCGCTAGAGCAACGCGGTTTGGAAACGCCAATGCGTCCAAACAACGTAAGTCGTGAAGAGAAGAAAGAGAAGATCGAACACCACATGCGTGAGATCTTAGGTCTACTTCAACTTGACCTCACTGACGATAGCCTAGAAGAAACCCCTCACCGCATTGCTAAGATGTACGTTGACGAAATCTTCTCTGGTCTGGATTACTCCAACTTTCCTAAAATCACGGTGATTGAGAACAAGATGAACGTGAGCGAGATGGTTCGCGTGAAGGACATCACGGTGACCAGCACTTGTGAACACCACCTTGTGACCATCGATGGCAAGGCTGCTGTGGCTTACATTCCACGTGGCAAGATCATTGGCCTGTCAAAGATCAACCGTATCGTTCGCTTCTTTGCGCAGCGTCCACAAGTTCAAGAACGTATGACTCAGCAAATTCTTGTTGCACTTCAAACGCTGCTTGAGTCCGATGATGTGGCAGTGACGATTGACGCAACACACTACTGCGTGAAATCTCGCGGTGTGATGGATGCAACCAGCGAAACGACAACAACTGCATTGGGTGGCATCTTCAAGAGCAACCCAGCAACGCGTGCCGAATTTCTGCACGGTTTACGCTAGGTAACCAAGTACTATTCTAAGAGGATGGCAAACGCCATCCTTTTTTTATGCTTGTTTAGAAAATGACTTCATGATTTCTGGCCAATACATTTTGACGTAACCTGCCGATACCCAAACAACCAATACAGTCGCGATACTGAGCTCTAGAAAACCAAAGTCGTGTAGCCAGTGCCAGTGAGGGTGCGATTCGGCAAAAAAAGAGGTTAAGCGATGCATTGCGATAGCGCTGATCACGGAAGGAAAGGTTACTGCTGCGATAGAAGGTTGAAACTTCAAGCGAAGTAAGCGGAAGTAACATAAGTAGATCAATAAAGTCATAGTGATGGCGATCCCGGCCAATGCGCCTGTCAGTATCGGATCAGGTAAGGGAAAGTTCACCAAGTATGCTGCTAATGACAAGTTTACCGGCGCGGCCATAATCGCGAGGGTCGGTCTTGCTCGCCTTGGTAGAGAGCCGAAAAACACCAAACGATACAACACGAGTGGCAGCATGAAGAAATAAATGCCGATGCACATCATCGCTAACGTTTCGGAAAATAAGTTGTGACCTAGTTGAGAACCGGCTAGTGAACTACTGATCAGCCCCACCGGATAAAGAAACCAACTCGGTACGATATTGGACATTTTGAAGTTCATTAGCTGAAAGCTAAAAAACAGCACCATCATAGTAAAATGCAGCAAAAGCGCCATAAACCAAAGTGGATAAGCGATGATAGGCGCTACAGCGGCAAGGTAATCTGCAAGGATCAGTAACGCCATACTCATTGGTGCCATTAAACTACCACTCAGCGGGTGACGAATGTCGACCATGAATAATCGTGGATTAGCGGCATATTTTATGAGTACAGGGGCGAGTAAAAGTGCGCCGAGTGACGCCAAAAATGGACGTATCGGTTCACCAATCTCAGGAACATAGAGTGCCCAAGCTTGCCCTAAACCTATCATACCTAGTGCCAACGCGGCTTGAGACGGCGGGACACTATAAAACTGCACAAGTCTTCTCCAGTTCAAATCTACTCCATTTGATTTTTGCCTGAATGAAACGAAACATGACGATTTGGATGAAATGCTCTATTTAAGTAGCGAATACTAACAAGTATGGAGAGGGGTTTCTCATGAAAGGTGGTGAGCAAATATCAGAGAATGATAATTTTGTGAGTTTGGTATCGAATATTTGGGAAAAGATGTAAAAATGCAGAGTTTATCGCTCCAAACCCTTCGATAGTCTGGAGCGAAGTGATAACAAAGAGAATGTTATGTTGATTGATTCTCCGGTAGATCCTGTTGGCGTAACTTTTCGTTTTTGATTGTGCGATGCAGCAGCTGGCTGTAAATAGGTTGTCCACCCAACAATTGAGCAATAATCACAGCGCCCAAACAAGTAATGATCAATGGCAGGATTAAGTAGTAGTTATTCGTCATTTCAATCACTAACAGAATACCTGTAATCGGTGCACGTACCGTTGCTGCAAACAGGGCACCCATGCCCGCAATCGCAAATACACCAGGCTCGATATCAAGCGCAGGGAGTAAGACATCAGCACTTGCTCCGAACGCATAGCCAAATAAGGTTCCCAGAGCAAGCATAGGTGCAAAGATGCCTCCCGGCGCACCAGAACCAAAACAGAGCAGGGTTGTAATTACACGACCAAAGAAAAGCAAAACTAAAATGGATACCGAGTAGTTACCGTTAGTAATGTCAGGAATAAGGCCGATACCACCACCAGTTAGTTGGGGTACGTACAAAAGAAGCAAGCCAAACACGCCTCCCAGTAACGAACCTACAATCAAGTAGCGCTTACGATCGTTTTTGTGAATTGCGACAAAACTGTCTTGTGCCACGGTAATCAGTTTATTGAAGATCACGCCAAACACGCCAAACAATGCGCCAAGCAATAAAAACAGCCATAGGGTTTGAAGCTCTGGCGACTGGTATTGCGGCATAGTGATAACGGCGTCTTGCCCGTTGATGGCGCGAAACACTATGTTCGCCATAATGGCAGAAATGATCACTGCGCGAATTGAGATCAAAGAGTAGCGAAACTGAGGTCGCATTTCCTCCACAACGAACATAATGCCTGCGAGTGGGGCATTAAAAGCCGCAGCCAAACCGCCAGCAGCACCAGAAGCGAGCAGGGAGTGGCGGGTATCGTCATCCTTTACCCGGAATATATCGGTCACCATTCGACCTACAGCACCACCCATTTGAACGGTTGGGCCTTCACGACCCAGCACCATACCTGAGCCAAGTGCGCCCATGCCGCCGAAGAATTTTACTGGTAGAACTCGCCACCAGCGCACTGGACGAATATTATCCATTGCCCCTTCGATTTCAGGAATACCAGAACCTGCCGCTTCTGGCGCAAAGCGGTGCACAAGAAAATAGCCAATAAAAGCTAAAAGTGCGCTAATGAGAACCGCTGCCAGCCACAACGGTAGAACATTACCAATTTCGCTTCTTAACCATTCTGTTCGTGTTTCAGAAACGAAATGAACGGCAAGCTCGAAATACGTACCGACAAAACCAGCCAACGTACCCACAATGGCGGCCATAATGAGAACAGAAAATGGTGTTGACCCTCGAGAGACAAACTGGTTAATCGCATCTTTCGGTACGTGCGCTAACACAGATTTCACAATTCTCTCGCGTTTGGTCATTAACAAGCTCTCCTGTTGCTGGGGGAAGGTACGAAAGAAAGTATACGCTTCGCAGAGTCTAGACCTAATCAATAAAGATGCAATTTAGCTTTTCACTATTGAGTGTTCGAAGTGTCGCGATATTATTCATTCACTCAGATTGTGCTATTGCTCTCATAATTTAGGATAAAAAACTTGTTTTTTGAGAAAAATGAACCATGCTTTAAATGTAAAGCAACATGACTGCTTCAGAAGGAGGGATGTGAGGTTTTACACACAATTTGGATGGATTCAAACCCTACGGTAAGTCCTCGTTTTATGTTCGGGATGCATCAATAGACATCGCCGATTCGCACACTCACGATTGAGTAACGAGGTAGAGGCGCACGCACATGTGCGCCTTCTTAATTTCTGCGTTATAACTTTCATCACCATAACTTTCATCGCCACCTGCCACTATTTTTCTCTTGAACATTTTCTTGCAGTCAGTAATGTCTTGGTTCGATGTCAACCAACTAGAGCAGTGCATGCGCTTTTATCTTCGACTCTTACTTTCTTTATGTTGTTGTTCGGTAACGTTTCCGGCACTTTCAACGCCGAGCTGGTGGCAAGACACGTTGTCAGCAATGCCATATTCCAATCTAAAAGAACGTATAGAAAAAAGTGGAAGCTGGTATGGTTGCGAAGTGCAGCTGCGAGACAACTCAACGTTTATCAGCGCATTTTGTTTGGATGATTTTTCGTACTACCAGCAGCACTTGTATGGTGAAGTGATTTTGAGAAGAGAAAGTGCTCAGTTCTCGTTTCTTACTGAATACGAGTGGCAGCGTCTGAATGACTTACTTCTCAACTTAAGAAAGGATGGGTTAGTTTTACGCAGAGTTACTATCGGACAAGAACACTATGATGTCGTTGAAGCTCTGGAAAAGAAATCTTCCGAGCTTGTCGATAAAGAAGTTATTTTGTTGATGAACCGCTATCCACAAGAAACGATTCGAAGTTTGCTTTGGGTAAAACCGGACGAGTTTCTGACGCCATCACCGTCCTTAAATGTGCAATTGCGCAGTGATGGCGAAATTATCGAGGTCAAAGTGACTCGTTTTTAGATTCTTTATGGAGAGATAGGAAGGTCGCCATTGCAGACTCATCCAAAAAACCATCCGATTTTTTGTGAGCGCGCAGGTATTGATAGCCTGCGATTAGCTTGCGGTGTATCTCTTCTGCATCGTCTGACAACGGCTGATTCATAACGTGTTGAAAGGCAAGTTTGTACGCATCCATATCCACGACTTCAGCACGGCGATATAAATAACCACATCCCGTTGCTAACCATTCAAGAGAGCAATTGGCGCGCATTGCAATTTGATTTGCTTTAGTTAGGCTAGGTTCACTGCCTTTAAGGTATTTGCGTATTAAAGCTTCAGACACATCGACGCGTCGAGCGAACCCGCTGATGCTTTCTTCTCCGATCAGGGTGGCTAGGCGTTGGGCAAAAGACATATTTCGTACTCCAGTTCGAATTGCGAAAGTTTACCCGTTGAGCCGGTACGAAAACAAGACTACGATGAATGCAGATCAATTGAAGGAGAAAACCCATGGTTGCAAAAGTAGTAACTGCACCAAAAGGCCCAGAGTTCTCAGAGCTGGTTCAAGGATATTGGCGTGCAGTTGAGTGGGGAATGACGGCTCAAGAGCGTTTGTCATTTCTTAAGCAACACATTGAGTTAGGCATTACGACAGTCGATCACGCCGACATCTACGGTAATTACGAGTGTGAGGCGTTGTTTGGTGAAGCGTTAGCTTTAGACAAGAGTGTTCGTGAGCAAATTCAGATCGTGACGAAATGCGACATCAATTTGTGTGGCGATAAAACGCCAGAGCGTAAGATCAATCACTACGACACGAGCTCAGCACATATCTACCAATCGGTGAATAACTCGCTAGAACGTTTGAATGTGGATGAAATCGACGTACTTTTAATTCATCGTCCTGACGTGTTAATGGATGCGGACGAGGTTGCAGAAGCATTTTCTGAGCTTCACAAAGTCGGCAAAGTGAAGCACTTTGGCGTGTCTAACTTCACTCCACGCCAGTTTGAACTGCTGCAATCTCGCTTAGGTAAGCCGTTGGTTACTAACCAAGTGGAAATCAACCCACTTAACTTTGAGGTTGCTCACGATGGAACGCTTGAACAAATGCAAATGTTGCGTACGCGACCAATGGCTTGGTCTTGCCTCGGTGGAGGTTCAATTTTTAGTGGTGACAGTGAGCAAGCTGTTCGTGTCCGTAACGAATTAGAAGCAATTCGTGAAGAAGTGGGCGCAGCGAGTATTGACCAAGTAATTTATGCCTGGGTACGTCGTTTGCCATCTAACCCTATTCCAATCATTGGCTCTGGTAAAATCGAGCGTGTGCAAACTGCAGTTAATGCATTGAACATCGAACTTACTCGAGAGCAATGGTATCGCGTATGGGTGGCTTCTAAAGGTCATGGTGTGCCATAGAATTGATATCTTATCGATGAAATTGTTATTAAAGGCATCCTCTAGCAGGGTGCCTTTTTAGTTTTAGCGCGTTACTGTTTACCCATTATGGAAATGGAAAGAATGAAATTCGAGCAAAAATGGGCTTTGGATGTTAGCTGCAACTTTTTGCTTACTTTGGGTGGAGGAGTTTTACCCATGTTTGTTTTATGTCACTAAACAGCGAATGTGATGCTTGCTTTTTAGTCATTTTGTTCACTCATTCATTCATATTGCGTATGCTTATTGAATAATAAAGAAATAAAAAACTCGTCAGTTTTCTCGTATTACATGCTGTAACAATCTGTTAGACTCCGGCGCAGATTGTGGAATATAAAAAGGTGATTGAATGTCTTTTCCCGTACTCATCTGTGATGATTCAGCGTTAGCACGCAAACAGATGGCGAGATCACTACCAGCCACATTGAATGCCGATATTACGTTTGCTATCCACGGAAAAAACGCGCTAGAAGAACTCGAAAAAAACGAGTTTAAATTGATGTTTCTTGATTTGACCATGCCAGAAATGGATGGCTTTGAAACACTAGAGCACATGCAACGGTTGGGGGATAAAACTCCGGTGGTTGTTGTGTCGGGGGATATCCAACCTAAAGCGAAAGAGCGTGTGTTCGCACTGGGTGCAAAAGCGTTTATTCAAAAACCGATCGCCAAAGATGAACTCAAGAAGGCGCTTAAAGAGTTGGTCGAGCCAGAACCTCGCCCTCAAATTATCACGCCTGTCTCTATTGAGTTACCGATTTTACGTCGTCGCGATATTTACATGGAAGTGGCTAACGTTTCAATTGGTCGAGCAGCCGATGCGTTGGCGCGTCACTTTGATGTGTTTGTGCAACTACCTCTGCCGAACGTCAATATCTTTGAAGTGAGCGAACTTCACATGGCCCTACGCGACTTGGCGTCGCATGACAACGTATCGGGCGTTTGTCAGGGATTTTGTGGCGAAGGTATTGCTGGCGAAGCGCTAGTGATTTTGAGTGATTCAAGCGTATCTGATCTCAAAAAGTTGATGAAAGTACCAGCAGACAGCGAAGAGCTAGAAGAGCTTGAGCTGCTAATGGATATTTCTAATATTTTGGTGGGGTCGTTCTTAAATGGTTTAGGCGAGCAGTCTGAAGTCCGATTCTTCCAAAGTCCACCGGTACTCCTTGGTCAGCACATCTCAATTGACTCGATCATTGAATCTACAACTGGAGCATTCAGCCGCACGATGACATTCGAAGTGAGCTACAACATTGAAGGAACGTCGATTCGTTGTGACTTGCTGTTTATGTTTGTGGATGAATCCTTGCCGCTGCTTGATAACAAACTGTCTTATCTAATGGAGGAGTTCTAATGTTGAATATGCCAGCAGAGTTTGAACAATTCCATTGGATGGTGGATATGGTACAAAACGTCGATATGGGCTTAGTGGTCATTGATCGAGATTACAATGTACAGGTCTGGAATGGGTTTATGACTCATCACAGTGGTTTGCAGTCTCATGATGCGATAGGTCGTTCTATATTTGATATCTTCCCTGAAATCCCACAGGAGTGGTTTAAATTAAAAACAAAACCAGTGTATGACCTAGGCTGCCGCAGCTTCATCACATGGCGACAACGACCTTACTTATTCTGCTGTCGCAATGTTCGACCAGTCACGCAGCAAGCGGAGTTTATGTACCAGAATGTTACGTTGAACCCAATGCGCACACCGACTGGAAAAATCAACTCGTTGTTTTTGTCTATACAAGACGCGACGGCTGAAGCTCTGATGTCTCAGAATCAATAGCGATAAAAAACTTTCTCAAAAGCCAAGGTCCGCCTTGGCTTTTTTGTATACTTATAATTGTGTTTCCCAATGCGTAGAACGTGAATATGGACTTTAATCTCGCCCTAAAACTCTACACCGCAGAGCAAGTAAAAAACGGTGAAACGCTGGCTGCGCAAATGGCTAGTGTTTCTATGTATAGCTTAATGCAACGCGCTGGTATGGCCGTGTATGAGCGCTTTTTACATTTGTATCCTAAATCAAAAAATATCCTAGTGATTTGCGGTAAAGGGAATAACGGTGGCGATGGTTACGTATTTGCATCTCTTGCGAAACAAGCTCAACTCAATGTACATGTTTTCCAAATTGGTGATGTATCTGCGCTAAAAGGTGATGCTTTGCGCGCATACCAAGATTGGCAGTCAATCGACGGTGTTAACAATGATTGGGATGAATGGAATACCGCATTGCTAGAAGCAGATGTGATCATTGATGCCATGTTAGGTAATGGTTTAAGCGGTGAGGTTCGTTCGGAGTATCGTCGCTATATTGACCAAATTAATCAAATTCATACCCCTGTGATTGCAGTCGACGTTCCTTCTGGTCTGTGTGCTAATACAGGTGCAGTTTTAGGTGATGCTATTCGTGCCGAGCATACTGTAACCTTCATTGGGGTTAAGCAAGGCTTATGCACTGGACAAGCGAGAGATCGAGTTGGCGAGCTCTACTTTTGTGGGTTAGGCGTCAATACTAAGTTTGATACTATCGAAGTAGAAAGTGCATTAGGTATTGATCATCAGGTTGTTTCAAGATTAATGCCCAAGCCAAATCCAACGGTCCATAAAGGTGACAACGGGAAGTTGCTTTGTGTTGGTGGCAACCAAGGGATGTCTGGAGCGATTCGTTTATGTTCCTCCGCTGCGATTAGAGCCGGAGCGGGTTTAACTGCCGCAATTACTCACACGAGTAGCCTTATTCCACTGCAGGTTGGTTGCCCAGAAGTAATGAGCCAGAGCATCACCGCTGACTTACTCAGGGATACTGATAACGACTTAACTAAACGCATTCGCTGGGCTGACGTATTCGTGTTTGGTCCTGGCTTTGGAGATGATGAGTGGGCTTATCAAGCCTATCAATATCTGGCTCAAGAGCAGAAACCTAAAGTTGTTGATGCTGATGGCCTCAATATTCTAGCGATGCTGAGCCAGCGGTGCGATGGCACTCTGGTGTGCGACAACCATCGAGTGATCACGCCGCATCCTGGAGAGGCAGCTCGACTACTAAATGTAACCATTCAACAAATAGAAAGTGACCGATACTCTGCGGCAAGACAACTGCAAGAGTGTTATGGCGGTGTAGTGGTTTTAAAAGGCGCGGGGACGCTTATTTACGATGGAACGAGAATGTACGTCTGTCTAGCGGGTAACGCCGGAATGGCGACGGGGGGAATGGGAGATGTGTTATCTGGAGTCATTGGTGCATTACTAGCCAAAGGTTTACCAATTTCTGTTGCCGCACGTTTAGGTGTGGTACTTCACAGTCATGCTGCTGATATAAACGTGAGTCAGAATGGTCAAATTGGTCTTTTGGCAAGTGATGTCGTTAGCACTCTTCGTACCGCTATCACCCAAGAGCTCTATCGAAATTAATTAGATTTCATGCATTGCTGAGAAAATTGGTCGATTTTTTTGAGTACTTTTTTACGAATTAGCAGGGCATCTTAGTATTAGGTGATTGAGTTTTAGGCAGATTTGAGAGGTGATGCGTTTTAATTTTTAAGATATGACGCAAAGGTTTGCGCAATGGGTTAACTTAAGTGCTTTCTCAAGTTGTTGATAGTTATAAATAATAAGAGGTTTTGGTGACTTGGGGAGCGTTTTTGATATGCGATTATCAAGATGGTATCACAAAAAAAATTCAAATATCAGACTTGTAGGAAATAAATCACAGCCTATAATGCTGAAAACCGGAGCGTCTGCCAACGCTCCGGTTTTTTTGTGTCCGAAGAACAGTGAACTCGTCTGCCAACGAAATCACTACGCACTCTGAGATGACACATATACATATGAATCAAGGAATTACACAATGCGTATCGAACAAGAACTTAAGTTAGGTTTTAAAGATGTACTGTTTCGCCCGAAACGTTCTACCCTTAAGAGCCGTTCTCAAGTAAATTTAACCCGCGATTTTACATTCAAGCATAGTGGTCGTCAATGGTCTGGTGTGCCAGTAATCGCAGCAAACATGGATTCGGTTGGTAGCTTTGCAATGGCTAAAGCCCTGGCTGAGCATGGTGTAATGACCGCTGTTCACAAACATTACACGGTAGAAGATTGGGCTGAGTTTGCTAAATCAGCAGATAAAGTAACCATGAATAACGTTATGGTGTCTACTGGGACATCTGACGCAGACTTCCAAAAAACCAAAGACATCATGGCACTTTCAGATGAATTTATTTTCATTTGTATCGACATTGCAAATGGTTACTCAGAGCATTTGGTCGAGTATGTTGAACGCGTGCGAGCTGAGTTCCCAGACAAGGTCATTTCTGCAGGCAACGTGGTTACTGGTGATATGTGTGAAGAGCTAATCCTAGCTGGTGCAGACATCGTTAAAGTGGGTATCGGCCCAGGCTCTGTATGTACAACTCGTGTAAAAACGGGTGTTGGTTACCCGCAGCTTTCTGCAATCATCGAGTGTGGTGATGCAGCGCACGGCCTTGGTGGCATGATCGTCGGTGACGGTGGCTGTTCTTGTGCGGGTGACGTAGCGAAAGCATTCGGTGGTGGCGCGGACTTCGTAATGCTAGGTGGGATGCTAGCGGGTCACGAAGAGTCAGGCGGCGAAGTGATCGAGAAAGACGGCGAGAAGTTCATGAAATTCTATGGCATGTCGTCGAAGAGCGCGATGGATAAGCACTCAGGTGGTGTCGCTGGCTACCGTGCGGCTGAAGGTAAAACCGTATTATTGCCATACCGTGGTAGCGTTCACGGCACTATTCAAGACATCCTTGGAGGCGTTCGCTCAACATGTACATACGTAGGTGCAGCAAAGCTTAAAGAGCTAACCAAGCGTACTACATTCATCCGCGTTCAAGAACAAGAGAACAACGTGTTCGGTAAAGAGTAAATCGACTGAATGTAACAAGTGTAAAAGCAACCATACGTTATATCTATAGCAGATAAAACTATACTATATGCAGCTATGAGCCAGAGTGAGATTGATTTCTTACTCTGGCTTTTTGCTTCTCATTTGTTTGCGCTTCAAAATTAACTCTAAGCGATTTTAATAGTTGGTCGAGATTCGACTTGTTCAAACGGTAATGATGTTGTAACTGGCATGAGCTGTAAAACGCTTGAAATCTGACAGTCTCTATTTAACCCAATATAGTCTTTGACATTAGCGACTCGCCAAGTCATGTCTCCGTAAGTACGCAGATAGAACGCGGGTGATTGATGACTGTTATGTCTAATAACGCTCCATTGGGTAATATCACTAAAAAAGACTTCAGGGTTATCGGATGTCTCAAACTCATTCGCCATGATGCCCAAAGGTATATCAACGCGATTAAGTAGCTTTTGTCCGAGTGAGAAGGCTTCGTCGAAGTTAGTTGGTTGTTCGCTTAACTGCTTAATTGCATAGGTTTGTACAAATCGAGACGGCGGTGTTGGGTCGGCGGGTAGACCCATCAAGCCAGCGCCATTGATTGATTGAAGTGGGCCAGGCACTTGGACATGACGTTGCATGGTTGCTTCATTGTTCGGTTCTGGGTTGTAGTTGCGCAAATTGGAAAAATAAGAGAGGTGATTGACATGCCAATGGTAATTTGGGCAGTTAGTCATTACTCCAACGTAGGAGTGGTCCACAACCACTTTATAATCATCAAAGTCGTATTCGGTACATTGATAGCGTGCTTGCTGATTTTCCTCTTTGCTGAACATATCGCTTTCTTTGAATGCTCGATAGATATGCATATTACCGTTAAGAAACTCAATGACGGCACTGTCATTATTTGCATCGTGAATCACGAAATGCTGGTCCAAAGCCATGTTGTCACTCTCTGTTTCACCAGTTGAAATAGTCGAGTTAAACACGTAAACGGGGTGGGTGGTGAAGTAGGTCACCATCTCGTCCACAGTATTAAACGTAGACAAGATAAAAGTACCAAACAGGCCGCTGCCTAATGCAAAGGCATCATCAGGGATGTGAGAGGTCGATACATTTTGATTGAGAATGGGCAAGTACAGTGACCCAACAGAAAGGCCAGATTCATTAATGCCATCAGCTGTTAAAAGAGGGTTATTATACCGGGTAATGGCATTGCAGTGTATGAAGCTCAACTCTCCCTGCCAATTTGCTCGAAACTCACATTCTTTACTGTGACGTTTTGGCGGCTGACCATTGAAAACACGGTCGGCTTTTCTGTCGGAAGTAAAGGTCGTAATTTGGTAAGTTTGTTGGGCTCTAAACCAAATCTCGGTCTGAAGGTTAACTGCAAACTCCATGGTTCTAGCGGATAAGGTTTGGTTGTTGCAACCATAATTGATATTAACATCTGTACACATAGCCATGCTTTCCGTTGTTTATCTTGAATGATGAATATCCAAGAAACCCTCTGAATCAAATGCTTAGAGATTACGTGGATATAGATGAATTGCGCTTTAGTAATGGTTTTAGCCATTGAGATAAGCGCATGCTATTAAGTTAAGCATTCAATCAAAAAACGTCAGTAGCAGTTTAGTATCAGTTGATAGAGTTAAAATAAAAAGTGATGTATTAAGTAAAACTCTTTGATCTTAGAAATTAATAATATATTTATTTTTTCAATCTTGGTTACTCTAGATTTAAAGTTTATTTTAAAAGTGATTTGTATTTATTCGATTATCTTGCAGTGGTGATATAAAGTGAGAACATAAAGTTAACAATTTCAGATTGTGATTGAAAATGGGGAGAGTCTTCAATCCAAATACCGAGAAATGAAACTGCCCGAGAAGTTGTGCAACTGTCTCGGGCGAAGTGATGAATCAGGTGAGCAGCTATAAAGTTTTCTCACAAGAACCGCTAAGTGGTGGAGATATTTTTAAATTATCATTAAAGATTTCTACAACGACGGGGCCTTTATTTTCATCTTTTGCATAGTATGCACAGGACTTGTCCCCAGTATAGGTTTTACCTGCCTTTTTGAAACTGTAATACCAGGAGTCATGGGTAGCGGCACCGGATTCAAAACTAGCAGATTCAGATTGTTCGCCAATATTCAAGTCGAAATGAACCTCCATTTCCGGAGAGTCTTTAAATCTCACATATCCGGTGATTTTATCGTTGGAGTTATTTTTAACGTAAAATGAACCCTTAGTTGTCATAATTTTTCCTCTTTTTTAATTTCTATACGTGATAGAACGGCCAAATGACGTTCTGTTAGTATATGCTTTTTAAGATGCATATTGATGTTAAATGATGGTCTTATTAGTTCTAAGGTGATTAAACTTATCCTTAGCGTATTTTTCTTTTATACCGATTAAGTCGCGGTAGCTTCGATCAAAATAAACGCTTGTCGGAATTGCCGGATCTTTAAAGCTGATGAAGGCACCATAGGTTCCCGGTATATCAGCTTCTCTGGCTTTATCAATCCAGTCCATGGCTCTGTTTACATCAACAAGTACTGGGTTATTTTGTAGTTCTAGTTTTTGCTTTATCTCTTCATTCCACCAGGTTTGGTATTGGACTGTATATTGACACTGGCGGTAGGGGAAAGATATGTCTTCAAGGTCGTCTGAGTGATGATAAAAACCGCCAGTGATCGCCCCTAAGGTTACGTAACTAAATAGCCCTTGATCGCGGTTTTCTGGCTTTATCAAAGGTGAAGTTAAGCTTTGCAAAAGTGCAGTATAGCCTTCTGGTTTAAGACCTCGCTCTGACACCAATCGCGAAGTGATTTTGTGAGGTGCTGGGGCGTCATAATCGGGAGGGAAAGGAGAACCGTTTTGACACAAAGAATCGCGCCCCCATGTGCTCATCAGGGAGTGATCGTATTTCTTCCCGTCAAAGTCAGTGCCATGTGCTTCATAGACTTGAACTAAATCAGGGAAGCAAGCGCCAAATTGAACGGCTATAAATTGGTGAAGATCTTGTTCTGTTCCTTCCCAGTAGCCATACATGGTGCAGTGATGGCTGATGGTTTCAATATCACAGTGGTTAGATGATTCAGGCAGAGCATCAATTTGCAAGTTGGTGCCAAGAAGTTTAGGCGTATCGAGGCTTTTTATAGCCTGCTCCCAATTTTTTAGCACATCTATGGTAGGGTGCGTTGGTATTGGCTGAAGCATACCGTTGATTTTTGGATAGAGGTTCCACTGAAGCTCGAAGCGGTGGATCTCTTTGGGTAAAGGGAATGTTTTTACGCGTAGCTCGGTAACAATGCCATAGCTCATGCCTCCGCCGCCTCTTAGTGCCCAAAATAGGTGAGGGTTGGACTCTGCTGAGACTTCTGTGATCGTACCATCACCCAATACCACGGTTGCACTCACTAGGTGCTCACAACACATGCCGTATTTTCGCGTCCAAGGGCCCCATCCTCCGCCTTGAATATAGCCAGTCAACCCAACTGTGGCACAGGTTCCATGTGCAATCATTCGATCATGCTCTGCAAGTTTTGGTGTCAGTTGATAGAAGCGATAGCCAGCACCAATGGTGGCAATATTGTCACACAATTGGAAGGTCTTAATTCTGCTCACGTCAATCAAAATGACGTTGTCACCACTGCATTCACCTGCGTGATCATGCCCTCCTGAGCGAACACGAATCGGGAGATTGAATTGAGTTGCTGTTAGATAGGCTTGCTGAACTTCTTGCGTACTTTCGCACATGACAATGACAAAGGGTTGGTGTTGATAGCGAGTATTGAAGATGAGTGACTCGACTTGATATTGGTTCAAACCGGGAACCGGTGAAACCGTGTTTTCAAGAGGTGTCAGTAATCGTTCTTTAGGAAAACCGCACTTATCCATTTTCTGAATAAACAGTTTGGCATTATTGACTGAGATTGAGTACGCGCTAAGTACAGCGAGGCGTTGTATTTGAGGGTTAGGGTGCTGTTCTACCACTTGGTTTTCTTTAGTTCCCTGCATCCATTCATGTTCCATTATTTTTTCCATTTGGCTTATGTATTGAATAGTTGTTCAAATATTAAACCAAATGCATACATTCACCATATCAGTTTGGTATCAGTTGTTCTGTACAAATCGCCAAAAGCATCAGCGAGAGAGCAACAATATCTGGTTGATGAAAAGAACGATCGGCATCTGCGTGACCGTGGATAATTTATGTAGTCAAGTAGATCTGAGCCTAAATTGATACTGAACCAGAATGACGTGTTATCTACATTGAATGGGTCACTAACGACAATAAATTCAGTTGGAGAACACAATGAAAATGGACTCAAAAGAATCACAAGCAATTTTTACTGCTCATTATCAAATTGGTAACGGCTTACCTGGAGGAGTGAGCTTCGATGTTAATCTACTCGTGGCCAGCGAAGACAAATCAATAGTGGGTAAAGGACATATCTTTCAGGCCGTTAACCCACCGTTAAATGTGGTGTCTGATCTCAATGGTAGTTTCAACTATCAATGCACGATGCGTGATTGTCATATCATGGTGACGTTGCAGGGCTACCAGCCTTATCTAGGCATTGCTCCTTTAGGAGCTGATCTTCATAACGTAACGCTCAACCTCCTACTTAATGATGATTGGAAGTCAGGCGTGGCATTCTATCGATATAAAAATAGTTCAGGTAAATGGATTGAAGCAGCAAATCAACGCGTTACTCTACTTTTGCCTGAGCATGTTCCTAGCATCGAGAACTTTAAGGTGGAGCAAAATGATCTTGCGCCAGCATAAATCTCATCAGCGATGACACTGTGCCAAAACACAGATATTCGATGGTTTCGAATATCTGTGTTTGACGAGGTAAATCGAGTAAACACGATGACTTGACGGTGCAATTAATCGACTTTCTTCGTTTATTGAATATTTCATGGTTGAGTAGATGTGGAGAGCCAATGGTCGAGCTCATCAACACTTATTTGAGCCTGATTCAGTTGATGCTTACGCGCGGCCTGATTGAAGTTTAACAACTCAGAGACGGAGCTGGACTGGTCGAGTAAGGCAAGCATCAGATTCGCTTGTTCAATATAAAAATCACCCCATGGATGCGGATCTTCTTGGGTGAAGTTAGACAGCTTATCGCGATATTTTCGAAGTAGCGTAGGCTGCTTATACTGCCACGCTACTTGGATTCCTTGTTGGTAAAAGCGTAAATAGTTATGACCAACACAGGTAGATTCTAGCCAAGCCTCACCAGTGCGCAAAGCGGAGAGGGCCGTTGATTCATCGCCACAAATAAGTGCCTTGGTAGATACGAGCCAAGGACCAATAAAATTGTGTAGCTTATTGATATGAACAAGATCTAGAGCCGTGTCGATGTCCGAAAGGGCTTTCTCCTCTTTTCCCTGATACCAGTGCAATCTTGCACTGGACTCCAAAAGAAAAGCGACAAATCGATGAGCATTAAGCTGTTTTGAAAGTTGTAGAGCGGTCGAGATTTCGTTTTCAGCTTGCACCAAGACATTACGGTCGAGAAAGATCCATGCAGCCGTAAGCCTAGAAACAATTTCTGCTCGGCGGTTTGCCGTGAGATAGGCAAGATTCGAGGCATGCTGAGCCTGTTTTAGTGCTTCGTCAGATTGCAGTTGATAGATCATCACTGTTGCCAGCATGTAGCGATTAGCAGTTTCAATCGAAAGCAACTGATGCTCTTCACACAGTTGCAAACACTCGGTTAAGTGCTCGTATGAGCGAGCCATTTTTCCTTGTGCGTAGGCACAATCACCGAGGCCGCCAAGCGATTTTGCTTTCGCGCGAAAACAGTTTGCTCGTTGACTGTAATCTAATGCAAGTAAATGTTCTTTCTCACATTCGTCTAGCTGCCCAGTGGGGAACAGCATATTACCTCTCATCGAGTGAATTTCACACAAAGATTTATTTAACGTCAGCTTTTCGCACAGGGCTTGGGCTTGGTCTAAAATCGACATCGCTTGTACAAAGTTGTCGGTTAAACGGTAGGGGTTAATGAGGTCTAAATAGTATTGAACACGTTCAGAATCATTTTCTGTGTGATGAATCGCTTGCTCAAGAACCTCAATACTCTCTTTGATGCGTCCCATCGAATACAGGCAGTTTCCTTTCATATTTAGTGCATACGCCATCTGTGCTTTAGGTGACTCTTTAATAGCGTATTCAATAAGAGTCAGTGCTTTTTCAAATTGATAATTGCTCAGGTAATGTTTGGCGGTCTGGTCAAGAACAGTAAATACACCTTCGCCCTTGGCATGATTGATATGGACTGCATATAAGAACCGATCTCGGTTCTCATACCATTTTGCGCAGGCCATGTGTATTTTTGAACACTGTGACTTGTCTATTTGACGGAAAACAGCATTACAAATCAAATCATGATGGAAAAGGTATTGATCGCCATTGAGTTTTACTAAGCCAGCGTCGACTAACTTATCTGGTACGTAGCCGGGAATTCGAGTGATTTCACGCAGTTGCTCCAGTTGAAAGTACTGCCCCAACACAGATGCAGTACAGAGTGCTTGGCGATCTTGGGCTGGAAGTTGAGCTAATTGTATCGAAACTAAATGTTCCAATGACTCCGGAACGTCTTTATCAAACTGAGAACAAAGTAGTGTTTGGCGCAAGTATAGAGGATGGCCTTTCGCAAGCTTTATACAGTCATTGATATGTTTATTCTGTTGGCATGTGATTGAGCAAGCTAACTCGTAAGACTCTTCAGATGATAACTCCCTAAGTTCGATTAGATTCACGTTGGCAAACCAAGATTGTTTGGAACTAAGTCGTTTTTGCTGCCTAAACGTCAGAAAGAGTAAAATATTGGTGTTTGTAATATAAGGTAGCAGTGTCTCAAGAAATGCCAACATTACCTCGTCGGCCCAATGGACATCTTCAACAATAATCAAATGCGGTTTGCTGGTCTGCCGTTGTTGAATTAAGAAAGGGATAGATTGCTCTATCGTTTGTTTCAGCGTTTGGAACTCCATTAAGTTCAGCAGCTGTTTTTCTGATTCGTTGAGTGTTACCCCCATTAACCAATAAAGGCAGAGATGGAAAGAAGAGGGAATTGATGACTCGACAGTCTGCTGACGAATAGAATCATCGGTATCTTCACGAGTAAATGAACAAATTGCCCGAGTGAATATATTTTGAGGGGACAAGAGATCAGCACTGCCATGATTCAGGATTTGAATCTCTGTGGTTAAACACGAAGAACGACTCAAAGACGAAATGACCTGGTTGAGTAGGCTGGTCTTTCCTATCCCTGCGGTACCAGTAATACAATACGTTTGGCCTGCTTCTTGTTTTTGCCATCGCTTGATTCCGCTATTCAATGTTTCTAGTTCAAGTTTACGCCCTACGAAACAATCAGTATGGTTTTGGTGTAAGGATACAAAATGCCAGTTGTTGAAGTCTGGCTCTCCTGTTAGAAAAGGTTTTATTGGTCTGGCACAATTGGACGAGATAAAGCAAGGACAAGCAGCTATTTCTCCCCAAGGGATTTTAACTAGGATTTCATTGATTGGGGTTATCGCATTTGGATGTTCCGATAGCTCAGTGATTCGATGCATGTATTTCACATTGATAAAAGACCGAATCGAAGCCGAAAGAGCAACCTTTAATTGAAGGGCTAGTTGTCGAATTCGCTCAAAAATATATTCGTCCGATTCCTGTAAAGACCAAGTAAGAACAAACGTTCGGTTTTGTATTATGGGTGTAGTGTTTTGGCTGAGAAGTAAGGTTTGCAGAGCCTTTGCGGTCAAATCACACTTTGCTTCGATTGCAAAAATAAAAAAATATGGTGGTGATGAAGATACATTTGTAAATAATGGTTCTGAGGCCCGATCTATTAAAAGGTCCTCTACGGGGACAGAAAAGTATTCCGCGAGATTGGATGCGGTACGATACAGCACATTCGCCCCAGACTCTGCTCGCTTTATAGAAGCAATAGATACGACAAAACCCTGTTGAAAGCATTCTTCCGCCAGTTTTTCTTGGCTCAGTCCTAATTTCTTTCTCAGTTCTTTGAGTCGTAATACGTTGAGTGGAATTCTTCCATCCCTATTTGCCATATTTCACTCCGTTGTAACGTATAGCTTTTCCCAGTAAACCTGAATCGATTGGATATGTTGAGTGAATAAATTTATCTTATTTCACCACATATATAATACTAGTAGTTAAAATGTTATATACGAAAATGAAATGGGCATTTTAATCTTCAAACCACCTTAATTCATTGTTATATTAGTGGTGTTTTTTTATTAATAATTTTGATATTTATTTTTGTGAGTTCATGTTTTTCTTAATAAGTTTTTTGAAATATCTTTAAACTTATATCTTTTAAAAGATTGCACACCTTAAACTTATATTGGACTTCATTAAACTTTAAAAATTAAATTCTTTAATTTTAGAGATATAAATTGACAATCTTATTTTTAGTGTTTTTTTTGATCTCTATTCTGGCTAACTGATTTTTTCTAGTCTATAAATCAAATATCGGCAATTTCAAAATAACTGCCGAAAAAATTATTTTAATTTCAATATTATAAATAGTTGGCTTTATACTATGGATATTGGCTTTTTCTGCCTGTTAAAAGGCTTTCATATTACACCACACTTGAGTGCCGCGCTTACCTCTATTAAGGAGACTGCGTGGCTGCCATATGTCAAACGATCTTGCCATCGAGGGGATTGGCAAGCGCTTGCTTTAGAAGAATCACATCGAAAGGCCTATTACCCTAACTATTTACTACTCTCTGAATTTACAGGATTAGAACTGTTTTTATCTCAATTTTTCTGCCCAATTTTGTCAGTACGGTTTATGAAGTTAGAGCCGGGAGCTGAGATATTGTAACGCGGACCTCTGGCATATGTTTTTCTCAAGTACAGGTGTGTTACATCATTAACTACTGCTACAGCGGCAAGTGAGGTTCATGAATTATGCAAAAAGGCTCATCTATAGAATTCTACCAGCAACGTCCTCAATCTCGTGAGACGGTCGGTGTTGAAGAAGTGCAGCAACAAACTCAACAGTTTGGTTTTGCTGAACCCGAAATGGATGAGCTGCTTAAGTACTCATTACGGACTCAACTTGAGGCTATGCTCCCAAACCAACTCAGCACGGCTGAACGCCAACGGCAACTGAAAGAGAGTTTCGCTGCGGCAGTTGAGCTCGTATTGAAGGAGACGAAAGTTGAGCACCGAACACTGGTGCAAGCCTTTCAGAGCATGTATGGCAACGCTTGCCAATCTCTTTCTCTGGCTAAACTCACTCAAGAGGAACTGACCCGACAGTACATTTCCACGTCTGGGCTGGTGATGTCCCCACTTAACTGTAAACACACCATCAAAGATGTGTACCGAATTAAAGGCTTTGCGTGTGGTATAAACAAAGCTATCCAACATATGCTTGCCAACAAGTCACAGGTTAAAGTGCTTTATCCAGCTTGCGGCCCCTTTGCACCATTGCTGCTGCCTTTACTTGCTCACTACAAACAAAGTGATCGAATTAGCGCAGAGCAGCTTCAGGTGACACTAGTAGATATTCACCCCGGAGCCATTAAAGCACTCAATCAATTGATCGCGGATCTCGATATCGCAGACTACATTGAAGCCTTAGTGGAAGAAGATGCTACCCAATTTTCGCCAACTCAAACGTTTGATCTCCTGATACTTGAAGCGATGCAGCATGGCTTTAGTCGGGAAGGGTTCCTCAGCATCGCGAAACATTTGGTTCAATATTTACATATTCAAGGCGAAATGATCCCCAATCAGGTATCTGTGCGCGCCATGATGGTCATCGGGGAGACGGAATTTAATCAACAATGGGAAAAAGCAGAGTATGCACATTCCAACCATTGCCAGCCGGAAGCGATCGATGATCGAATTGATCTGGGAGAAATTCTTAACGTCAATAAAGCCATGTTGCTCAGAAGCGAGATTTTTGAGCTAGATGGTGGAATAAAAATGCTGCAAGGCAACACCATTGAGCTGCCGAAAGATGTGCCAGATATGGCAAAACGTATCCTCGCCATTTACAGCCATATCGATACTTACGGAGATGCGATGGTCGGACAATACGACTCTGGTATTACCCATCCTAATCCCGACATGACTTTTTATGTGGATGCCAAGCCCAAAGCTGTTGAACACCATTACTTTGAAGCGAAGGGAGGGGATAAGGTCAGTTTCTATTATCAGTTAACCGGATTGCCAGGTTTTGTCGCCACCCATGGATGATTTCGATATGCAGCAAAAATACGTCGTTTTTACAGGAAGTTGTTACGCCTTGCCCATCATTCAGTTGTTGGCACAACAACATAAATTGGCGGGCGTGGTAGTACCGGAAGGAGAACTAAATCCAGACTTACAGCAGCTACAGAGCTATCTGAGCGCTCAATCGATTCATATTGCTCAGTATACCGCCAATGATAGCAGTGCTTTGATAGCGCAACTCGATGCTTGGCGAGTCACGGATGGCGTCATCTATTTGTTCAGGCACATAGTTCATTCCTCGCTGTGTCAGTTTTTCAACGGAAACTTGTACAACATTCATCCGGGAAAGCTGCCCGAGTATCGAGGCCCGATGCCTCTCTATTGGCAATTAAGAGACGGTTTAGACACCTTTAGCCTCACCCTGCATCGTCTTGAGGCATCGGCTGATTCCGGCGCTATAGGAATGGAGTTAGAGGTACCATTTCACCCGTTTGAGACCTTAACCAGTGCTCAGAAAAAAGCGTCACAAATGACGGCTAAGCTGATGTATGACTTCCTCATCGCGCAACAAAAGCAAGGGCTGGTTTGGCGTGAACAAGTATCAAACCCCAACGAAGTAGCACGAGCAGTAAACCAACATGATCTGCACATTCGTTGGAACGTGCAAACGAGTCGCGAAATCGTCAACTTAGTGCGAGCAGGCAATCATGACTTCGGTGGTGCGATGTTGAGCTTGCCAAGTGGTGTCGCCAATGTTTTGCAAGCAAGCGCAATGGAGACTTCTTTAGTCGGTGTTGAGGCGGGGAGAATTCTCGAGATCAGCCCACAACATGGGTTACAAGTGAAAACGTTAGATAGCGCCATATCAATAGATGTTATTGCTACACCGCAAGGCGTGTTTTCGGGTTATCGCTATGCGCAAATGGCTGGGCTAGATGCTGGGATGTCATTGCTCCAGCACGCTTCTGCTTGTGAGTAAATAAATATCTCAATACGGCTCTTTGCGGTAGTGATGAAGCCCGTAACGGTATTTAGTAATGCGAGATTGGAAAGTTTTAACCAACCACACCAATTTCGTTATGGGCTGGTTTTAACTTAAGTGTATACGTTGAAAGGAAGAACAGTATGGCTACAGAACCGTATCTTGGGACACTAACCGCATTTGGTGGCAATTTTGCAATTAGAAATTGGGCAATGTGCTCGGGGCAAATGCAGGCAATTGAAGATAATCCAGCGCTCTTCTCTCTAGTTAGCACTCTATACGGAGGTGACGCCCGAACTACCTTTGGTTTACCTGATTTGCGTGGCCGCAGTCCAGTTGGTGTAGGCACACGACCTGGGGGGATGGATTATCATCAGGGAGAAAGATTGGGTACTGAACTGGTAACTATTGATATAACTCAAATGCCAGCACACTTACATACGGCAATTTTTACCCCTCTTGGCACTTCTGCACCTGTAACAGGCAGGATGCAGGTTGCTACCAATGCTGCAAATACACAGGTACCCGATAGTAATTCGTATATAGCGCAAAACTCTACCCCCGGGTTCTATAAACCGACGTTTCAGCAACCAGATTTGACCGAGATCGAAGGCTTAAGTGTGTCTGGTAGTGGCTCGGGCGGAGGTACTGTAACTGTGACTGAAACAGGCGGTTCAATGCCACTTAATATTCTGAGCCCGGTATTGCCGATTAATTGGTTAATTGCCACTGCGGGAGTATACCCACCGCACAGCTAATCAACCAAGAAAGAATTGGCTGAATCTTTAGCTAATCCTTTCCTATAAAAAAATTAAATATTTAAGTTGATTATGATAACCCGGCCATGTTGATAAGGCCGTCATCTTCAGGAGAGGAAAATGAGATTACATCGTCAGGTTGCGATCGCAATTACAACAGCATGGGTGTTCTCAGCGTTTTTTTCCGGTGGAGCCTGGGCTGCACAGCAAACGATTAACTACTCTAATGGTTCAGGTTCCAATTTTAGTGAGGTGGAGACCGGCGTCACAGGGGGTATGCCCTCAGTCACTCTTACCAATGCAGGTACTGTATCTATGGTATTAGATGCGGGCACTAGCTCGGATGGCACTCCGTTTACTGGCCTAAATGACCTCGGATTTGTAGCTGGTGTTCTTTACTCAAATACCATGATTAATGAGTTCAACAAGCGTGGCTTCCGCTTTTTTGAGAAATCAAGTACTAACTTCAGTTTCGACGAAATTACCTATATGCAGGGGTCGGCCCGAGACTCAGATAAAACGTATCAACTTGTGTTAACTGGCTTCTCTAATGATATTCAAACAGTGACCGAAACTGTCACCTTGCCAAAAGGTGGTGAAGCAAACTCAGGGTTACAGGACTTGTTTACCCTGACCCGTGGTACAGATTTTAATGATTCGGCATGGCAGGACGTTGATACAGTGACTATGGCGTTTACCCGAAGTCCGGGTGCTGACTCTCGTTATCTTATCAGAAGTATCAAGATTGATGACGCTGCGGTTTCAGACTCTACCGCGCCTACTTTTGTCAGTGCGAGCTCAACTCCCACTGATGATGCAACCAATGTTTCTGTTAGCAACAACATCGAGATTGCCTTCGATGAAAATATTGAGCTGAAGAGCGGCAATATTACCATTCGTAATGTTACCGACAGTCGCGACTTTGAAGTATTTAATGTTGCCACCGAAAGCGATGGCACAACAACATCACCAGGCGCTGGTCGCATCAGTGTTACCAACAATAAAGTTTACTTAAACCCAACCAGTGATCTGGCAGGGAACCGGACCTACGCCATTCATATTGAATCCAGTGCCGTGGCTGACAGCGCAAATAATAGCTTCGCTGGGATCAGCGATGATGCCACATTTAACTTTACGACAGTCGATACCACGCCAAATGCGCCATCTACACCCGATTTAGATGCTAGTTCGGATACCGGGCCATTAAATACTGATAATATTACCAGTGACACTACACCAACGTTTAGTGGGACTTCTGAGAGTGGATCGATCGTTACTTTATACAGTGATCAAGTCGGTGGAGGTGCAACGGTTATTGGCACAGGCACTGCTACTGGAGGAAACTGGCAGATAACAACCAATGAGTTGGCGTCTGGTATTACACATGCAATAAGTGCTAAAGCGTCTGATAGCGATGATAATGTTAGCTCGGCATCCAACGCGTTAAGTGTCACCATTGATACAATAGCACCATCCGTAGTGAGCATTACCACGCCGATTGAGGCTGACAGTATCGTCAACGCTGCAGAAGACAACGATGTGTTGATCGCTGGCTCCGGCGCGGAAGCAGGCAACAGCGTGACCGTGACTATCACAGACAATAACAGCTCTGTCAGTCGTACGGTGACGGCCGACAACTCAGGCAACTGGACGCTGAGCGGCAGCGAGCTGGATGTCAGTGGCCTGAACAATGGCACCCTGACGGTGTCTGCAACCCAAGCAGATATAGCAGGTAATATCTCCACCGCAGCTAGCCAGAGTGTTACCCTAGACAATGCAGCCCCATCAGCAGTGACCATCACCACGCCGATTGAAACCGATGGTATTGTCAATGCGGCAGAAGACAACGACGTACTGATTGCTGGCTCCGGCGCGGAAGTAGGCAACAGCGTGACCGTGACTATCACGGACAATAACAGTTCTGTCAGTCGTACGGTGACGGCCGATAACTCAGGCAACTGGACGTTGAGCGGCAGTGAGCTTGATGTAAGTGCGTTTAACAACGGCACCCTGACTGTGTCTGCAACCCAAGCAGATATAGCAGGTAATACTTCTACCGCAGCCACCCAGAGTATTACTCTGGACAATGCAGACCCATCTGCTGTAATCATCAATACGCCGATTGAAACTGATGGGGTCGTCAATGCGGCAGAAGACAACGACGTACTGATCGCTGGCTTCAGTGCGGAAGCAGGCAATAGCGTGACCGTGACTATCACGGACAATAACAGCTCTGTCAGCCGTACGGTGACGGCCGACAATTCAGGCAGCTGGACGTTGAGCGGCAGTGAGCTTGATGTCAGTGGCCTGAACAACGGCACACTCATAGTTGCTGTGACGCAATCGGATACGGCGGGTAATACCTCCAGAGTGACCACCCAGAGCATTACCTTAGATAACGCCGCACCATCAGCTGTGACCATCACTACACCGATTGAAACCGATGGTATTGTTAATGCAGTGGAAGATAACGATGTGTTGATTGCTGGCTCCGGCGCGGAAGCAGGCAACAGCGTGACCGTGACTATCACGGATAACAACAGCTCTGTCAGTCGTACGGTGACGACCGACAACTCAGGCAACTGGACGTTGAGCGGCAGCGAGCTGGATATCAGTGGCTTGAGCAATGGCACCCTGACTGTGTCTGCAACCCAAGCTGATATAGCAGGTAATATCTCCACCGTAGCCACCCAGAGCGTAACCCTAGATAACGCAGCGCCATCCGCTGTTACCATTTCCACGCCGATTGCAATCGACGGTATCGTCAATGCGGCAGAAGACAATGATGTGCTGATTGCTGGCTCCGGCGCGGAGGCTGGCAATAGTGTGACCGTGACCATCACGGACAATAACAACTCAGTCAGTCGTACGGTGACGGCCGACAATACCGGGGCTTGGACGACTATTGGCAGTGAGTTTGATGTAAGTGCGTTTAACAACGGCACCCTGACGGTCGCGGCGAGCCAGAGCGATGCGGCGGGCAACACCTCCAGTATAGATAGCACAACAATTACGTTAGATAACGTGAGGCCAACTGTTTCTTTGAGCAGCTCAGACCTTGATTTGATCTCTGGCGAAACGGCGAGTATCACGTTCACCTTAAGTGAGTTCTCAAGTGACTTTACTGAGTCAGATGTCACCGTCACTGGCGGCAGTTTGTCTAACTTTGCGGGCAGCGGTGACAATTACACGGCCACCTTTACGCCGGATAGAGACAGTACAAGTACAGCGACGATTAACGTGGCGGCAGATTTCTTTACCGATGCTGCCGGGAATAGCAACACTGCTGCGCCTCAACTGTCTATAACCGTTGATAGTTTAGTGCCGAGTGTGACTATCTCCAGTGATAAATTGGCGCTGAAAGCGGACGAAACGGCGACCATTACCTTTACCTTAAGTGAAGCGTCGAGCGATTTTACCGAGGCGGATATCACGGTTAGTGGCGGTACTTTGTCTGGTTTTGCTGGCAGTGGTAGCAGCTACACTGCGACCTTTACACCAACGGAAGAGAGTGCGACGAGCGGTACTATTGAAGTTGCCACAGGCACATTTACCGATGCCTCTGGTAACACCAATAGTGCAGCTACACCACTTTCCATCAGCGTCGATACTGTGCTTCCAACCGTTAGTATCACTAGCTCCAGCGCTGCGTTGAAAGCGGGTGAAACGGCAACACTCACGTTTACCTTGAGTGAAGCCGCAACTGATTTTTCCGAAGCCGATGTGACCGTGGCTGGAGGAACTCTTTCTAACTTTGCGGGCAGTAGCGCCAGTTACACGGCTACCTTTACACCTGCAGAAGAAAGCACTGAGGATGCAACTATTGATGTTGCAGCCGAGAAATTTAGTGACGCAGCTGGCAACCTCAATACAGCAGCGACTCAGTTGTTGATCTCAGTGGATACGGGGATCCCGACTGGACATAGCATCAGCATTGATCAGGAGAGCATTAACAAAACCAACGAACAGGCGATGAGCTTTACCTTCGCAGCAGCTGAAGTGAACGCGATGTTCACTTATAGCGTGACCGACGGTACCACGACCATTGACGGCGCTAGTCAAACAATTTCTTCGGAGACCATGCAAGTAACGGGCATTGACGTCACTATTTTGCAAGAGGGGACGTTGACAGTAAGCGTGGTGGTAACCGATGCCGCAGGCAACGCATCTGATGCAGTGACGGATACTGTGACCAAACGCTACGATGTCGCGCCAACGGTAGTTGATGATAGCTTCTCGACTGAGGAAGATACGGCGAAACAATTTAATCTGTTAGCCAACGATTCCGATGTTAATGATGACATGGTCGCTTCTTCTACAACGATTAAAACGCAACCAATTAAAGGTCAGGTGTCGATCAGCAACGGCGTTGTTACCTATACGCCAAATAATAATGAGACAGGCACAGATAGCTTTACCTATACCGTGAAAGATGCCCTGCTGCAGGAGTCGCAAGAGGCGACAGTGACCGTCACTATCATGGCTATAAATGATGCGCCAGTCGCTAAAGCGCTGACTATCAACACCGACGAAGATACCGCAAGCGCAGCAGTCAGCGCGCGTAGTCAAGCGGAGGATGTTGAAGATGGCATCCCAACGGGTGATTTATCGTTAGTTAGTTTGCCTCAAAAAGGACAAGTAGCCATTGATCAAACTGTAGGCACTTTTGTATATACGCCGAATCCGAATGAAAATGGTAGCGATAGCTTTACTTACACGATCGCAGACAGTGAAGGCGGCGTTTCTCTTGCGGCCACGGTCAGCGTCAATATCGGTTCCGTCAATGACTCACCAGTAGCGGAGGAAGACAGTTTTACTTTTGATGAAGATATCACATCGACACTCGATATTTTAAGTAACGACAGTGATATTGAAGATGGGTCATTCACCCCGAGTAGTATTACCCTGCAAGATCTTGGTCAAGGAGAGGGGGTATACAGTTTTGCCACGGTCAGTGTCAATGTCGATGGGACCTTAAAGATTGTGCCAACAGCGAACGTTAATGGTCAACATAGCTTTACCTACATGCTAACCGATAGTGGTCAAGCAGTCTCAGTGCCTGCAACCGTCACGCTCAATATTACGCCAGTGAATGATGCCCCCGTTGCTGTTGATAACAGTGCACAACTACTAGAGGGAGGCTCCTTCGAGGTCAATGTATTAGGCAATGATAGTGATGCCGATGTTGGAGACAGTTTTGAACTCACTAGTGTCACAGTCGTCGATACGCCAGCACATGGCAGTGTGAACGTGACGGCGTCAGGAGCGATTGTTTACAACCCCAATGAGAACTACTTCGGTGAAGATAGCTTCACCTATACGGTGGCAGACTTAGCAGGTGCTGTATCTAACGCCGCAACAGTGACCATGACAGTAACACCAGTCAACGACGCACCAATGGCGCAAGCACAGTCACAAACGCTTGATGAAGACAATAGTTTGGTGATCACGTTGGTTGGTTCAGATATTGATAACGATGATGACACTCTGCAGTATCTTATCACTGAGCAAGTCAGTCATGGCGTGCTAGAGCAGTTGACCAATAATAGTTGGCGCTATACACCAGAAGCGGACTTCAATGGCTCCGACTTCTTCTTGTTCAAGGTCAACGACGGTGATCTCGACTCGACAGAGGTTCGTGTCGATTTGACGGTTAATGCAGTCAACGATACACCAACCGCGACCGATATCAGTGCTACGGGAGAGGAAGAAATACCGCTGACCATTACTTTAAATGGTAACGATGCAGAAGGCTCATCTTTGAGCTATCAAATTGTAAAATCGCCAGTCAACGGTAATGTTACCGTCACAGGCAATCACGCGGTTTATACGGGTAACAGTAACTTCTTTGGTCAGGACAGTTTCACTTACAGCGTAAGTGACGGAGAACTTACCTCTGGAGTGGCGTTAGTGACCATCACGGTGAATAACGTTAATGACGCGCCAGTGATTACGGGTACCCCATCGGCGCAAGTTGATGAAGATAGTGTGTATCAGTTTGTGCCCGCGGCATTGGACAATGACCCAGCGGATACTCTGACCTACTTGATAGCTAACAAGCCACCTTGGGCTACATTTGACAAGACAACAGGAGCGCTTTCTGGCACGCCAAGTAACCGTTATGTGGGGACTTATCCAGGTATCGTGATTAGCGTATCCGATGGCTCTATTTCTTCCTCATTGTCAGCTTTTTCGATTACTGTGAATAACGTTAACGATGCACCCGTTATCTCTGGTTCACCAGCAACACAAGTGAATGAAGACAGCACCTATCTGTTCACGCCACAAGTGTCAGATGTTGACAGCCAAGCCTTCACCTTCAGTATCGTGAACAAGCCATCTTGGGCTAGCTTTGATGCATCAACAGGCACGCTTAGTGGTACACCAGATAATGGTGATGTTGGCAAATATCAGGGCATTGTTATCTCGGTTTCTGATGGTCTCACGACCACAATGCTCAATAGATTCAGTATTGTGGTTAACAATGTCAATGACGCGCCAGTGATCAGTGGCACTCCTGCTCTTACCGTCAACGAAGGCAGTACGTACCGCTTTGCGCTGCAGGCATCGGATGTTGATAGTAGTAGCTTGAGCTTTTCAATCCGCAATAAACCATCATGGGCAACCTTTGATAGAGCAACTGGGTTGCTAAGTGGTACGCCGGAAAATGAGCATGTTGGCAGCACCAATAATATTGTTATTAGTGTCTCAGACGGTGAGCTAAGCACATCTTTAGCAGCGTTTAGCATCACGGTAATCAACGTTAATGATGAGCCAGTGGCGGTTAATGATACCTATGTCTTTACCGAGAGTAACGATGGTAGCTACTTATTGGATGTACTCAGCAACGACAGCGATGTTGATCTAGATACATTACAACTGGAATGGGTTAAACCTACATCTGGAACGGCAACGATTGTGGGCAGTCAAATCCAATTGGTAACGACCTCAATTGGTACAGTGGCAGTGCAATACAGTGTGAAAGATGGTAACGGTGGAAAGGCCACCGCGAAAGCAATCGTGACAATTAAAAGTGCGAAATTGGACGCACCAACAATAGCCGCACCTTCAGATATCGAAGTGAACGCAACTTCGCTCTTTACTAAAGTTGCATTAGGCTCTGCTGTGGCACGAGATAGTACAGGCAAGCTATTACCTGTTTCATTGGTCGACAGCACGACCTTTTTCCGACCTGGAACTAATACGGTCTATTGGCGCACTCAAGACTCTGATGGAAACGTCGCTGAAGCTAGTCAAACGGTAACAGTGTATCCACTGATAAGTATCTCCAAAGATGCGCAAACCACGGAAGGCACCAATCATAGCGTATCGATACACCTTAACGGTCCTTCGCCGAGCTACCCAGTAATCATACCTTATACGGTTTCAGGAAGCACGGACAGTGATGACCACACGCTCACCTCTGGTGAAGTGGTGATACCTAGTGGTACCGAAGGCAAACTTTCGTTCGAACTACTTAATGATGGACAAAATGAGGGCGTTGAAACCTTAGTGATTGATCTGGACAGCACCCTTAATCT
The DNA here is from genome assembly GCF_033338835.1 of Vibrio sp. Vb0888. Lineage (NCBI taxonomy): Bacteria > Pseudomonadati > Pseudomonadota > Gammaproteobacteria > Vibrionales > Vibrionaceae > Vibrio > Vibrio sp. Vb0888. Next base: position 517,445 of record NZ_JAWOTL010000001.1, on the reverse strand, counting down.
AGGTAGTAAGCGTCGTTACACCTTGACAATCTTTGAAGAGAATGTGGCTCCGAAGGTCACGGTAAGTGTATCTCAGACGGGGGAGCAGCGGAGCCAAATTGAAAATGGTGTTGAACCGGTCACAATCACGAGCAGTGTTAGTGATGCCAATATGTCCGATATACACAGTTTCAGATGGAGTAGTGATAGCGATGTACTTAACCAAGCGATTGCGGGGCAGATGTACAGCGAAACATTGACTTTCTCTCCGCAATTACTGAGTTCAGCGATTTACAATTTGCAATTGACAGTTACTGACAATGGCACTCCACCATTATCAGTGACACGGAATGTCTATTTAGAAGTGGTACAAACATTGGCGGAGCTCGGGAGTGAAGACAGTGATGGCGACTTAATCCCGGATGATCAAGAAGGTCATAATGATAGTGATGGTGATGGTATCCCTGATTATCTTGATGCAATTTCTGACTGTAACGTAATTCAACAGGTTGTGTCAGAAAAAGATCGCTTCCTCATTGAGGGGCAGCCAGGTGTCTGTTTACGCAAAGGAATAACCATTCTGACTAACGCAACAGGAGGAGCTTTATTGCTGGATGAGGAGCTTCCTAAAGATATCAACATGAAGAGCATAGGGGGAATCTTTGATTTTGTAGTAACTAATTTGCCGCTGCCCGGCCAAAGCTATCAATTAGTTTTGCCTCAGCGTTTACCTGTTCCAGCAAATGCAGTGTACCGAAAGTATAACGCTGAACAGGGGTGGATAGACTTTATTGAGGATGCTCAAAACACGGTTTCTTCTAGTGCTGGCGAGGCTGGTTATTGTCCGCCACCAGGGCACAGTTCATGGTCACAGGGTCTGACTGAAGGTGACTGGTGTGTACAACTTACCATTGAAGACGGTGGTCCGAACGATGATGACGGATTGGCTAATGGCAGTGTCGTTGACCCTGGCGTCGTTGCCGCTCGTGTAAGCAATAATACACTCCCTCAAGCGATTGACGACAATGCGTTTGTTAGTCTCAATGGTACGGTGACGATCGATGTATTGAGCAATGATGCTGATGCTGATGGGCTGAAGGTAAGTCGCGCTTCTGTAGATATTGGTAGTGTTAGTGTGGTTGATAACAAACTAAGTTATGTCACTCAACCACAGTACTACGGGGAGGCTTTGATCACTTATAGCGTAACGGATGGTAATGGTGGAACGGGATCGGCGAAGGTGACGGTAAATGTGGTAAACAGTCAGAATCCGAATGCGGTGGACGATAATATTACCACCGATGATCGTACCCCTGTCACGGTTTATGTCCTTGCTAACGATACCGATCCGGATAACGACACATTGAAGTTGGTTTCAGTCCAAGCGCAGTATGGGCAGGCGGTCATGAATGCAGATCAGAGCGTGACCTATACCCCTACCTCAGGGTTTGAAGGCAATGATGTGTTGACATATATCATTCAGGATAGCCAAGGCCTGCAAGACGCGGGGAAAGTTATAGTGACCGTTAAGTTGGTAAGAGATGTAAAGGTTGAAAATACTTCAGCAGGATCATTGGGTGGCATGGTGTTGATGCTTTTGATTTTGTTAGGAGCCATGCAACGTTATGGAAGAAACAGTGCTCTAGCACTAATTGCTGTGTTTAGTTTTAGTAGTCAAGCGGGCTGGTATGTTGATGTTCAAATGGGGTCAAGCCATGCAGATGAGCGTGATGCTGTTAAAGGTGATAACGTAATCTCTACTGACAACACCGGGTTCTATCGCTCTGTCGGGTTGGGATATACTTTTTCTGATCAATGGTCTGGAACTATTCGTTATATTGATATGGGTGAAGGTAGTGCTACATTGCGTAGTGCTACTACTTCACCAGAAGACTATCACGCCAATGTCGCATCTATAGCCCCACTCCTTGTTAAGGGCATGGGCTTCGACATCGGTTATAAGTTCTGGCAATACAATTCATGGTCCGCAAAACTGAGTTTGGGGGGCTTGTTCTGGGATACCGATATTGAAAGTACGTATCAAGGCAGCAAGATAACGACGGAAGTGGATGGTTTTGATGGATATATTGGTGCAGAAGTTGGCTACAACCTCTCAGATAATTGGGAGATCGGTGTCCAAGGCGCTCGTTATTTTTTACATGAAAATGATGTTGATATAATTGCGCTACAACTTCGTTATTTTTTTGAGCCGTTAGCAGCGTATTAACTTATGGTTTGGTATTTTTCGATAATTTATATCCCAATTGCTCATGAAGCGGTATGGTAAATCACTGGAGATTAATGTCGTGATTGTGCTCTTTATTATGTAGGTCAATAGTCTATAACAAATCCTTAATTACCTTGAAGTCTTTTCTTCTTTAACATCTAGCGAAAGATAGTGTTTTGATAGAGTGTTAAACAGAACTTACGGTTCGATATTAGAAAAATAAGGTTCATTGAATGCTCGATGTGAACTTAACTTAAAAGAAGATGATTTACGCAATAGGGTTGTTGGTAGTGCTGCAAATGTCAGCGTGATACGTCGCTTTACTTTGAACCTAGTACGTTTACAGTCGAAGAAATATAGTGTTGGGGCTGAAGCCAAACCAAGCGTGTCAGAGCGACACAGTTCGTATTGAAACCTTATTGGGTTGAAAAGCGTTCCACGCTGGCTGTCGCCCTGATGCTGATAACTGCGACGATAAATTGATACCGAGCAAAACGATAATTTTATATCTGTTTTAATCCAATATTGATTGAATAATATCAAATGCTTTTTCTATTTTTTGGGTAGGAATAATGCCAAATCCAAATAAGAGGGCATTAGAATGATTGTTGATAGAAAAATGCGATGATGGGTAAACCGCTACATTTGATGAAGCAAATTTATTCATCATTTGTGTCGCGCATCCCGATACTTCAGCTGCTATATGCAATCCACCTTGGCTTGGAATACGTTGTAAGCAATCTATGTTGTCAATTAATTGAGTTAGCTTATTATACCTTTCGCTGTAGATTTTATTCATATTGAGTAAATGGTGAGAGAAATGACCGTCACGCATGAATTCGTCAAGTAGGATTTGAGACACTACAGATGTACTTCTTCCCAAGTGCCATAACATATTTGAAATTGGCTCTATTAAAGACTTTGGCGGAATCATATAGCCAATGCGTATGCCGGGAAATAGTATTTTAGAGAAACTGCCTATCATAACGACGCAGTCATTTTTGTCTTGTGACTTGAGAGCTTTCTTACTGGTATTGAGATAGTGATATTCCGAATCATAATCATCTTCGATAATGATTGCGTTATTAACTTCTGCCCATCTCAGCAGTTCTAACTTCCTGTCAGCTGAGTAGCTAAAGCCTAAAGGGAACTGATGACTAGGCGTTGTATAAATAATTTTGGCATTAGAAGGGATTGATTCAACGACAACACCTTGGTCGTCCATCGGCACGGAGCCTATTTGCGCGCCAAGTAATCGAGCTTGATTCCGAAAAACAGGATATCCTGGATCTTCCGTCGACACGAGATCCCCGGGAGAGAGTAATGTAAGGAGAGTCGTCATTATTGCCTGCTGGCACCCTTGAGTAATGATGATGTCTTCAGGGTCACAGATTACGCCTCTCGAGTGTCTCACATACTCGCAGATAGACTCTCGTAAACAAGCTAACCCTTGTAAATCACCGCCATGTGCAAACTCTGGAGTTAATGCATTGAGCCTACTCAGTCTTGAGTGTCGCCAAATATGCTTTGCTATTCTCTGATGATCAGGAACGCCTAAAGTGAAGTCATAGTCTAGATTCTTTGGTGCGATGATCTCTGGCTTCTTCGATGCGTTAGTGCCAAACACCCCTAGTTGGTAGTGTTTTATTGGTCTCTTATCTTGATTCACCGTTTGTTCTAGAGCATTACTTACGTACGTGCCAGACCCTGCCTTTTTTACTATCCACCCCTCGAACTGAAGTCGCTCATACACCGAAATGACAGTGTTTCTTGCTATGCCTAACTTTTTCGACAGCATGCGAGTTGATGGTAATCTCTCATTTGATCGTAATCTGCCTTCTAATATCCCTTGGTATATCTCGGAGTAAAGTTGTTGGCTGGTGACTTTTCCAGTTTCGAAGTGTAGTGAAAATGGCATCGTTTTCTCTGTAGACGTTGAAAAGTGGTTCTAAAGCGTTGTGAGGATGTGGATCTGTATATACCAAGTATATCTACCTAGTATACCGTTATCGTGATATGGAGAAAGCGTAATTGAGTACACTATTTCCCCATTTTGGAAACGGATGTTACTTACATTCGTATCTAACCGGCCTACCTATCAACGGTGGTCAGGTTTAGACCTGTTTATATCGCACTAAAAATTTGAAGACACAGTGTTATTCATCGAGGGTTAACGATTGGAGTTCTTCAAGTCAGGATTACTTTTATATAAAAAGTTAAAAGCCTTGGAATAAACTAGAAATTAATTATAAGTTAAAATTAAAAAATTGAGGGTTCAATGAAGTTAAACAATGCCTTGCTGGCCATTTTATCGCTCACTTCTTTCGTCACGTTTGCGAAAACGGAGTTAACGGTTAGCAGTCAATTAAAGAGCGTAGTTGATGAATGCGCTAAAGGATTAATCAACGAATACGACATTCCGGGGTTGGCTGTTGCAGTAACGATTGATGGTAAACGTTATTTTTATAATTACGGTTTGGCTGACGTAAGTAAGGGGAGTTTAGTCACCAACGACACAATTTTTGAACTCGGCTCTATCAGTAAAACTTTTGCTGCTACTTTGACTGGGTACGCCCAAGAAAAAGGTAAGCTAGACATGGATGACAAGGTCAAAGATTATATTCCAGAATTAGAGAATAGTGCTCTGGGTAATACCAAGCTAGTTAATGTCGCCACCTACACTGCAGGTGGTCTACCATTGCAATTCCCTAGCGAAGTACGAACGACGCTGAAATGATGCAGTACTACAAAACGTGGAAACCGGAGTACGAAGCCGGTACTAAGAGGAAGTACTCAAACCCTAGTATTGGTCTATTTGGCTACATCGGTGCCTTGAGTATGAAGTCAGACTATACGGAAATGATGGAAACCGTCATCCTGCCTGAGCTCGGTATGACCAATACCTTTGTCGATGTACCAAAGGATAAGCTTAACAACTATGCTTTTGGTTATAGTTCTGAGGGAAAACCCGTTAGAGTTAATCCAGGTATTCTTGATGCACAAGCCTATGGTATTAAATCAACAAGCTTAGATATGCTTCAATATATCGAAGCAAATATGGGTCAAGCGCAACTTAATACTGATATAGAAAATGCGCTAGAGAGAACTCATACTAAGTATTTTGATACCGACACGTTTACACAAGCCGTAGGATGGGAGGGTTATGATTACCCCGTTTCACTTTCGCAATTATTGAAGGGTAACTCCAGCGATGTAATTCTCAAAGCTAAACCGGTTCAAGCAAGTGTATCTGGTACTCTCGGTCGTGACGTTTGGTATAACAAAACGGGCTCAACAGGTGGCTTTGGGGCATATGTCGCGTATGTACCCTCTGAAAAAATAGGCATAGTGATTCTGGCGAATAAAAACTACCCTAATGCAGAAAGAGTAGAGGCTGCTTACCATATTATTAGCTCAGTGGTGAAGTAAATTTTAGTGGTAATAGGCACTACGTAATTATTAGAGCTTATTTAGATACATACTATCTACAGTGTTTTATTAGATAGTATTTATAGGAGTATTCATGAAAACTAAGCATTGGTCTAAGGTGACTTTGCTACATGAAGTTGTTACGAACCCAAATATAACGATTAAAGGTAAACATAGTTATTACAGTGATTGTTGGGACGCCGGTTTTGAAGAGTCTGTTGTAAGATATCTACAAGGCGATGAGTTCAGCCGAGATTGGGAACCAAAATGGAAGATTGATAAGTTACATATAGGTGACTTTGTCTGTATTGCAGCGGAAGTTGTCATTGTTATGGGGGGAAACAGTACACATAGAGCTGATTGGTTCTCCTTGTACCCATTTATGGACTTTATTGAAGAAGCGTACGTCGGGAAAGGAGATACTCATATTGGCGATGGCGCCTGGCTCGGTATGCGATCCATGATAATGCCGGGTGTGACTATCGGAGAAGGAGCAATCGTTGCGGCAAACAGTGTGGTGACGAAAGATGTTGAGCCTTACAGCATGGTTGCGGGGTCACCAGCTAAGCATGTCAAATATCGCTTTTCTCGAGAGACGATAGACGAACTGCTTGCTCTTAGGATATATGATTGGCCTGATAAGAAAATCGACAGCCTGAAGAGGTTTTTATGTTCAGACGATTTAGAAGGGCTGAGAAAGGCAAGCGCTGAATATGATAGAAACCACTCATAATCGTGACAGCGTCACTGTTTAGAAAGTAAGAAAGAGGTATTGTTGGGCCTCTTTGTATTAGATATCTAGCCAATACAATGAGTAATCATTTTATTCTTTTATTGATCTTTTACGTGAACATGATAGGGCGCGTACCATTTGCGTTCAAGAACAAGAGGACAACGTGTTTGGTAAAGGGGAAACCGATGGAATATCGGGAAATTATAATCATTAAGAGCCGCATGTAGCGGCTCTTTTTGATCCTGAAATTGGTTAGTGGCGACAGACTACGAAGCGCTCAGAAGGTTACGAGGACTCGCTTCAGATAAATGAAGAAAGAGCGAATCGAAGTGGCTGTTGTTACCTATTTGACTGCTCATACCGTTGCCATTCCGCTGTTAACTCTGCTTTTTCTTTTCTCGCTGCAATCAGCATTTCTATATTTACGTCAGTGTTTGGGTGCCTTTGAATGTATCGCTCGTAATCAACCGGAACACCATTGATGTGCAGTTCAAGATGTAAATGCGGCCCTGTTGTTCTTCCTGTGTTACCCGTTTTCCCTATCACTTGTCCTCGGCTGATCTTCTCACCAACATGGACGTTGCGCTGAGATAAGTGTAGGTAGCGTGATACAGAGCCATTTGTGTGGCGGATATTAATGTAGTTGCCTGCAAAACGGTTGTAGCGGGACTTTAAAACGATGCCATCAGCAATACTACGAATCGGTGTACCTACAGGTGTGGCATAATCAGTGCCTAAGTGCGGAGTCGTTATATTGGTCACTGGATGTGTTCGCTTTAAGTCATAGTCAGAGCTCACTCTGTAGTTTTTATCAAAGGGTGAAGAAAACATGAACTGATTATTTATCGACACACCATGCTCATCAAATACGTTACCGTGACCATCATTGATAATAAATAAATCAGTTTTACTGCCTAAATAGTAAAAAGAACTAATGTAAGTTTCATTTTTACTATTTAATTTAGTTCTTAAGATAAAGTTATCACCTCTTTTAATAGAGTCAATAATATTAAACTTGCTTTTGATAAGTGCTAATAGCAAGTTGATCTCTTTTTGACTCACTCCTGATTTTAATAATGAAGCGACAAAAGAGTATTCAACAACACCGATAGTGATTTTTTGCCTACGAGTCTTCTTTTTAATTGATGGCTGCACATTCTCACTTTCGAATTCTAAAGGCTTGATGGTAGGTAGCCTATCCACAGGAGTGAGGAAGTAGTGAGAAAGCGATACGCTAATCAATATGATTAACGCAGTAGTGATAAGGGCTACGGTAGGAGCTTGCACACTTCTTTTTATTATTAAAATAGTCATTAGTTTTGTTGGTTTATCAATACTGACAGTTGTGCGTAGAGTATAATATTTTAAATAAAAACTAGCATTAAAGCATGAGTAATTCCTCTGTTTTAACTAAGTTAATAATTATAGGATGTAAAAATAATTTTAATAATTCAGTCAAAGTGACGGTTGGCTTGGTGTTTATGCCTATTTTGTTGGTGTTAATGTCACGTTGAGAAAATATTTTTCAATAATATAATCTCGGGAAAATATATTTTTCCAAATTACTATGTTCGCTAAAAATACGCTGAAATTAACATTAGGTCTTACGCTTACATCTCTTTTATTGAGTGCATGTGGTGGTGGTGATGGAGGAGACAACACACCTCCAGCTAGAAGCAAAGGAAGCATTTCCGGTATGGTGTTTGACGCCCCAGTCAATGGCGCCAAGATTGAGGTTTTCGAGTTCAAAAATGGAAACTTAGGTCGGAAGTTGGCTAACACGACGTCTGATGCCTTCGGAAACTATCTGCTAGAGTTTGAATCGTCGTCAATGCCTCTTTTTGTTGTTGCAAAAGAGGGGAGTTATACCGATCCGTTTACAAATGAAACGGTATCTGTGAGCAATGCGAAGACACTTAAATTTGAAGGTGTTGTGAACTTTAAAGAGGGGAGTGAGCAAAAGTTAATGCTTACTCCGCTGTCGAACTTGGCAGCAGGCTTGGCAAAGTACAAAATTTCTCAGGGGGCCACAGATGAAAGTGCCTTTTCAACCGCTTTGGATAGTATCAATAGCATGTATGGTTTTGACGTAAATGAGACCAAACCTATTGATATTACCAAAGGTGGGCAAAGCAGTTTTGCTAGTGCTGGGCATCAATACGGTGCTTTATTAACAGCATACTCGTCTTACTCTTACGATCTTATAAAAAAATACGGCAACAGCGATAACGTCTACACTTCGATGCACTTCGCTGACATCCAATATCGGGATGTTATTGCAGATGGTGTTCTTGATGGTCTTGAAGTGAGCAAGACTTCAGGAGCAGTGACTCCCCTCAGCTTTGGACAGAAAAAGATAAACAGCGACGTTTACACACGTGACTTATCTCAGCACGTTTTGATCGTGGTAAACGACCCAAGTATCAATATTTCTGGTACTGATGCTGCCGACTATGTCGACTTTAGTAAGAAGCTTAATGACTTAGGTACATATGGCAGTACAGATGGCATCATTCCACCGCGAGATGGGACGGAGATTGATACCACAGCGCCTATCGTGACACGCATTGACCGTGATGTACTTGCAGGCACCGATAAAGTTGACCTAAAAATTGTTGATGATATCGGTGTAGAAGACGTATCCGCCTTTATTCAGTATCAGATTAATGGCTCTTGGTCTGGTGAATTTCAATGTAACGACATACAAGATTTTGGAAGCACATTCTGTTCGGTTGAATTTGATGATTTTGAAGTTGGCCTTCGAGAGACCAACGTTAAAGTTAACATTAATACTAAAGAGATCGATAGTGTAGATATGAACCCTGCCACAGGGCTCTCAAACGTAACAGCAGCACGGTTAGTCTTATATACAGCGGATGTACTGGGTAATGAGTTAATTCCAGGCAGCCATTCGGGTCTTCATATCAACTTTGAATGGGATAACGATGCGCCTGTTATCGATATTACATCGGCGAGTGCAATTAATAACCAACTTAAAGAATACGTTCTGAAAGGGGTTGTAAAAGAAAGCTCGCAAGAGATTAGTTCGGTCAGTATTTCATTTAAAGATGGCTTACATGAGGGCGTCACATGTTCTCCTGTCACTGTAGAGTCTGGAAATGCTTGTGAGTTTAGTAAGGCTTACCCAACTGATGAATTCCTATCTACGACGGTCTTTGAGGTTCGAGCGAAGGATAGCAAAGGGAATACGGGCGCTGCGCAGCATGCAGTAAGTCGTGACGATCAAGCGCCAGCACAGACGATAACCTATCCTGAAGGTACGTCAATGACGTACGTAAATGTGGGTTTAGATGGTGAACGAACCACTTACGATGGTATCTACTCTCAAGATACGTACACCCCAGACAATGTTCAAGCAAGCCGCGATTTCCTGAAGATTGACTATGCGTACGCAAGTTTAGGGATTCAGAACTCATTAAAAGGGATAGATTTTAGTAACTTCAACGCTAATTTATTGAAAGAGAATAAAATCCCTTATGTTCGTGTGAAAGTTTCAGACGTAAACACCGATACGGTTTTAGGCTCCAACGCTAATAAGCTTAAGCTCGTCGTCAAGTACTACGTAAGCCAAAACAACGATAACAACTACTCACTTCAGCAAGTTATTGACACAACCGCATCCGATGACGATTACATCGCAAAAATTCCGCACGAAACGCTGTTAGATAGCAATGGGCGAGTAGAGGATGTCATTTATTACATTCCTTTTGTAAGAGATATTTTGGGTGACAGCTTTAAATCGGTATCAGAAAACAGTAGTCAAAAGTTAGTCATTCAAACCATCGATGAGTCTGATAACGAAAGCACTCCAAGAGAAGTATATTTTAGAAGTAGCTTTGACCTACCAACCATAAAAGTGGTGACACCATTTATTGGTGCGCGAGCTCAACTTGAAGGGTTGAGCCCAAGTGGTGAATTCACTTCACTTGCAAGTTGTACCACTATCCAGCAACTGGAAAGTGACCAGTCCATGGCTCTTGACGTAGCGAGTTGTGAAACCACAACTGACGTAGTGAATTATGATTTCATGCGTGTTCGTTTAATTGGTATCGAAGGCAGTGAGCCATACTATTACCAATGGAAAAGAGATCCAGGGACCAAGAAAGTTACGGTTGACTTAAACAAGGCCAATATTGGTGTGTATTTTAAGCTCAAAGGTTCTCAAACTTACTATATTACTGAACTATCGACATATCAGACTGGTTTGTTTGATTTCCAGTGGGATCAAGTGACAGCGGGAGAGAAAACTTCAGAACGTGCGATTCAAATTCTTGATGAGGTGCGCTACGCGTTATCAGGTACGAATAACAACTCATTCTTTGGGTTTGACCCAACGGTTGTGTCTTATGCAACCAATGAAATGCTTACGACTAAAGCGATTCCAGACAAGCCATCAAATGACTATCTACACCGATTCCTTGTTGAAGCAATTGATAGTATTGCCGAGAGAATGCCAAGAAATAACTCATTAGATTTTGCATCTGCTATTTACGATGATTTTAGCTACGATGGAAAAGCAAATGGTGTAGGGGCAGGAGGAAGTCAAGTTACGCTCGATTCTTACACGTTTGGCGCTGAAACTTACCGAAAAGATCTGGCGCAATCCTATTATGAAATCATGGCGAGCAAATACGGTATTGAGACCAATATCGCGCAGCTCTATGCTGATGATATTTCGATGGCTAATCCTGACTTAAATGGTAAGAACATTTTTGATACAGAGGGTAGCAGTATCGATACCTTGCCTCCGCAGCCAAAATTAACCATTGAAAGCGGTAGAGAGACGATGGTTGGTAATAGGCTTTATATCGCTGGCGAGGTTGTTTCTAAAATTGTCCTAGACGATCCTTCTGGTATTGTAGGAACCGACGCTCACGGCCCGAAGTTTAGCACGATGTGGTATCAAGCCAATGAGCCAAATATTGAAATACCACTGGACATCAACATCGTAGAAAACTCAGACAGCAGCAATACTTATCGAAAAGAGTACTTCTTCACCCTTAACTCCCAGTCTAGTGAACTAAAAGATATTATAGAGTTTGCCGTGGAGACCAGTGCTATGGACCCACATGGCAATGCGTATGGTTACAATGGTAAATCTCCGTTTATAGAATCGGTGTTTATTGATAACGACTTCCCTAAGGCCAGTTACCTTCCACCCAATGATGTCGATGGTAAACGTGTAGAAAACGGTATTTATTTAAATGCGAACAATACTCATGAATTAACCTTCAAGGTTGAGGATATTGTTGGTGATAAGCTTGCCTCGAGGGGCCTTGTTTTCTACCAGCAAACCGGTGAAAAAGTAACATACACACCAGAAAACTTTGCAAGTAACTCGAAAGACGCGTTTAAAGTCAAACTATGTACGGGCGAGATTTGTTCAAATCAAGGCTCTACGATTTATCCTGGTGATGGAGATTGGTTAGTTGTTGCAGCAGCAGAGGACAACTTAGGTAACTCCGTTTCAGAGTTAACTAGCACCGCTCCGAGATTCAATATTCGTATCGACTCTGAAGCTCCTATTGTAAAAAGTGAGCAGGTTCAAAGCCGTTTAGGTGGTAATAACCAATGGGCACCTGTCATTGATTGGGGGACGTTAAGCTCAGGCAATAACGTAAAAATAGATTTACGCCGCGGATCTGGTCAGGCTCTGACATTAGAAAGCTGTGACCCTCTAACAGAGGCGTGTGACGTACCATACCTAGTTGGTGAACAGCCTGACGTCAAAGTCCAACTGGTTTCAAAAGCATTTGATTACGATGAATGGAATGAATTTTACGTCACTGCGACGGACAACGCTTACCCTGCCAATGTTAGTACAACAGGGAAATTTACCTTCCAAGTCGATAACAAAGGCCCTGAAATCATCCTAAATACGCCTTGGGTTGAAGACACATTGTCTAAAGAGAACTATGTCATAGGGCGTGAGTTCAATGTGCGATTTAAATCCGTAATAGACGATTCAGACCTTGAGCAAGTCTCGCTGTATCAAAGTGGTAAAGATTCGCCAATTAAGACAATTGTGCCAACGGATTCATCTAAAGAGTTTGTCATGTCTCTTATCAAGAGTGACACAGATAAAATAGACATTTCTGAAGATGAAAAAACAACGTCATTGTATGTAAAAGCAACCGATATATATGGTTTTGAGTCTAGTTCTAACACGCACAAGGTTATTCTTGATCGTGATGGGCCAACATTAGGATTAAGTGGTTTCAATGCGAATGACTACTACTTAGGTAACTATGTCTTTGACCTAACGGCGCTAGACCTAAATGCAAACGGTGATGTTTCAATTAATGGCGTAAATAGAGAAAGCCTAGAGTATTGGACGTTTAGCGATCTGGAACCATTACCTGGCTCTCCTGGTACAAAAATCAATGAGGATCTCAAAGTGAGCCTTGGTGATTTAGGTACGGGTACACACAAGATTCGTTTAAAAGGGTCTGATGTTCGTGGCAACACAACCTTAACCAGTGATGAGCAAGATTTTACCGTCAAAGTGTACAACTCAATCCCGCAGGTGACGCTGGCGATGAGTTACACGGATGGAACGCCAATTACAAACAACACCATCTATCAAGATGGGAATATCGTACTTACGCTTGATATTGTTGATGATAGTGGCGTTGATCGAATTGACTCAACGTATAGATTCTCTGGAGAGCAAAACGGGACTAACTTTACGTTCTCAGAAACCGCAGATGGCACTTGGACTGCAACGTTGCTTTCTACACAAATTGCCAAAGATGGTAATTATGAACTTGATATCAAAGTTTATAACAAAGTTCGTTACCTTGATGAAAAAGACCGAAAGGTTGGAAAAGTAAACCAAACCTTTAGCGTACAGCGTGAAGGCGTGGTTCTAACGGTTGAAAGCCCGCTGGACTTCCAAAATTACTTATCTGATGGTGTTCTTGATGTCACCTTTACTACATTGAGTGCGGTCAAAGCCAAAACGTTAGAGTGTTGGGTTCGTGAAGAATACAACTCTCTAGATGCGCCACCAACTAATGAGCAACCAACTTCTGGTGTTATCAACGTATCGCAAGAACCTTACAGTTGTAGTGTCAATGTTGGGCAAAACATGACCAAAGCACCTGTTACTTTGATCACTAAAACCTTGGGTACAAATGGGCGTGAAACGATCAACAAGTTCAATTTCTCGATGGTGGATATTGATGCACCGACAGTCGTAGATGGTAACTCATACAGTTTTAAAGGAAGTGATGTTTGGTTTGATGAAGCTTTGAAGAAGAAGATGCTCACATTTGAGCTCTCTTTTAATGATGCTTTATCAGGCGTGAATACCGAAAGTTCAGATGAATATCCAAAGTTGGTTCGTAATCTTGGCAACAAAGCTTATACACCAACGACTTGTGCCAAAGGTGTTGGAAATATCAAGTGTACGTATTCTGAATCCTATGCCGATATTATTGATGGCCTGAGTACAACTCAAGAATACAAAATCAAGAACTTATCTGATTTAGCAGGAAACTTGACGCCAGAGCACGATCTATTGCTTGAATTACCTAAAGGTTCGGTAGTCGTTGAAATTACTGATCCGGTTGGAAACACAACCATTAATGGTCAGCAGCTTGTCGCCAAGTTCAGAATTAAGCTGTATGAAAACTCTAGGCTAGACAATGTGATGGCCAGGTTTGGAACGGAATCCTACAACTATAAAGATAATCCGGAGAAGTTTGCACAATTAGAGGTGTGTGCAGATGATCCAACCTACAAGTGTTCAACATTTACAAGTGAACTTCCTAGCGATGCGGATGGAAAAACGATCAGGACGACGATTACAGCAACGGATGTTTGGTCGAGAGTCGGTGAAGCGACCGTTGATATTAAAGTTGACAATACATCTCCAAGTGTTGGCGATGAGATTATCGTAACTGAATCGCCAACAAATCCAGATAATGTTCGTTTTCGTTTCGACATAACAGACACTGGTAGCAGCCTGGCAAAAGTAAACTATTCAATTTTAAACCCAAGCTATCAAGAAGAAAGAGTAGAGGATGGGAACGGTTCATCTACGTACTTTGAACTACCGAAATCTCAGTTAGAGGGGCGTGGTTCAATCACGGTTGATATCAAAGCGACAGATAGTGTTGGGCTATATTCAGACATCAGAAAAGTCATTGATATTAGTGTTCCTAAAGTCACGGTTGATTTCGATGGAATTACGAGTTTGCAGGGGGGCAAACTGTTTTTTACCAAGGCGAGCCAGCCGTTTACGGTATCTACTGTGGAAGGAGAAAGAGTGAAAGCTTCACAATATTCTGTGGAGCTTATTCCAAGCCTCGGTGATTCCTTGCGTTACTCAGGTGATGTTATCTCATCTAGTGGTAATGGAATGATGAACTTTGCCGTCGATAACCAAGGGTCATACACCCTTAAGGTGACGGTGACGGACTCAGTTGGAAGAGAGAATACAAGCTTTGAATTACTGGGCAAAAGTTATGATGGAAAGGTTATCGAATCTATTGTTGATTATGACGCTCCAAGTATTTCGGGCTTAAGTGCTAATCAAATTTCTAAGGTACCGACAAACGATAAGTATCAGCTAGAAATTAGCGCATACATTACAGATAAAAATTTAAATCTCGTCACGTCAAAAGCGGTGAGTGGTGGCAGCACTGTGGCTCCTCAAGCGATTACTGAGCCGACAACCGAAGCGGGGCCTTATGTCATAAGCTATTTGTTACCTAAAGGCGATCATACGATCACGGTGGCAGCAACAGACAAGGTGGATAACAAGAGTGAAAGTTCTATTGACGCGCATGTGGAAGCGGCAACCGTTCCCGGGCTAAGTATATCTACTGCTTCAAGCGCCCCTCTTTTTGGAGGTGAAGAGATTACACTTACGTTTAACTTTACAGAAGAAGTTACTAACTTTGATATCTCAGATGTCCACCTTGTCGCTAGTGATAACGGCGCAACAGGAACGTTAAAGCAAGATACGTGGTCCACGTCAGACAACGTTACGTGGACGGTTAATTACATCAGTCCAGAAAAGCAAGATAAAAACATAACAATACAGGTAGAGGATGATAGCTACCAAAGTACCAACACCATTCCTGGAAAAGGAAGCAGTTTAAATATCGCGGTTGAAGGAACCTTACCAAAACTGACCAATGTGACATTTAACCCTGAGCATCAGAGCGTGGGGCAAAGCGTGAGTGTCTCGCTTCAGTTTGATAAAGAGCTCCAAGAGGCGACCGCTACGCTTGGCGGAAATCGCATTAGTTCTCTGTCAGCAACGGCAGATAAAAAGGTCTGGGTTGGTGATGTACAAGTTCCGAGCACCGCGCTGTTAAGTGTCGACTTGGTTGTTAGTCAATTTAAAGATTTGACTGGCAACATAGGTGAGGATAACACCGCTCACGAATTACCGATCACGCCAACCTTAGCTATTGCGCCAGTGGGCAGTGTGGATGAAACGCATGCCGCCACGCTACAATTCGAAGGCACGTCGACACGTTTTGACGGTCAGTCCCTGCGTCTTGAAGTAAAAGCCCAAGGCAGCGCGACGGTATTGAAAAGCAGCAGTGCGACGGTACAAGCCGGTGGCAATTGGACCAGTGACGCGATTGATATGAGTCACCAAACCAACGGCACTTATACCGTGATTGTGACAGGGACGAACTCTGCGGGCATTGAAGTGAGTGAAAGCCAGAGCTTTACACTGGCGCAGTCTCTGCCAACGCTGACTAACGTGACGTTTACGCCTGAGCACCAAGCCATCGGCCA